>JBJFCL010000001.1:0-91982 GCA_051888935.1 Candidatus Caccovivens sp.
AACGTCGTGAGACAGTTCGGTCCCTATCTATCGTGGGCGTAGGATATTTGAGAGGGCTTGCTCCTAGTACGAGAGGACCGGAGTGAACGCACCGATGGTGCACCAGTTGTCACGCCAGTGGCACAGCTGGGTAGCTATGTGCGGTTGAGATAAACGCTGAAAGCATCTAAGCGTGAAACTTGCCTCAAGATTAGATATCCCATAACATAAGTTAGTAAGACCCCTTGCAGACCACAAGGTTGATAGGTCGCATGTGTAAGCACAGTAATGTGTGTAGCTGAGCGATACTAATAGGTCGAGGGCTTAATCACGGATTTAAGCATTTGAGCTTCCTTCAAAGTGTGTAGTTGTCAGAGAATTTTATCTCTGTTTGAATATTGCTGAGACCTATCCTCCTTTTTAATAAATTTGGCAATATTCAAAATAATTTGATAATATCATTGACTTTTAGATAAGGAAAATGTTATTATACCATAGCCGGTGGCGATAGAGAGAAGGTCCACCTGTTCTCATCCCGAACACAGAAGTTAAGCTTCTCATCGTCTACGATACTTGGCTGGAGACGGCCCGGGAAAATAGAACACTGCCGGTTAATGTTAAAACTCACCGCATGAGGTGGGTTTTTTCTTTATTAATTTTTAGTGGTGAGTTTTACATGACTTTGTCGTACTCACCATTGCGAGCAAGTTCGTGCTTCGCGTCATCATCAAAGCATCCGCATGAGGGTGCTTTTTTGTTGCTATATGAATTTTTAATTTTATTATTTGGCAGTGTTCTTGCATGCTTACGCATGCGCTTGCAAGTGCAAGCATTTTCCCTATTATAATCCCTAGCGGGATTGTGTTTTTCTCGTACTCACCCTTGCAAGCAAGTTCGCACTCAAAAACCATAGAACACTGCCGGTTAATGTTAAAACTCACCGCATGAGGTGGGTTTTTTCTTTTTATTATTAAGGATATGGTTGGTAGGCTTTAAAAAAAAGAACCCACCGATAAGGTATGTTCAAGGTTCTAAATTTTGAGTTAATTATATTTTCTTAAAAATTCATTAAGTTTTTTGCGATGTTTAAACTGATATAATCTACTTTGACTTAATACTTTAAAGAAATATTTAATTTTTGCGGAAAATTTACTGTTTTTAGGTTTTGATAAATCTCTTTTTAATCGGTTTTTAAGAGAATTTACGCTTGAAGTTCCTTTTATGATAATTGGGAAGTTGTCTATTTTATCAAAATCAATCAATGTGAAAAGTTGCAGCCCTTCGACAATATAGATTTTATTTGGGTCTTTAACACTTAAAAAATACTCGAAAAACTTGTTCATATATTCTTTCAAAAGTGTATTTTTATCTTCGGTTTTGCAGTTGTTCCACTTATGCTCGACAAGTTCAACGATTTGCGGATTTGCGTTCAGAAAATTGTCCAAAATATGTTTATGTTCTGGAATAATGTGCTTTGCATGAATAAGCCACTCCACTTGAAACGACGAAGCGTTATATTTTTTCTCCAATTGCTTTGCCAAAAAACTTTTTCCACTTCCTGAAAGCCCAGTTATCAACAAAATGTTGTTTTCATTTGGAAATTTATCTAGATTGATGGCAATATCTTCAACATTTTTCCATATGTTTATCTTCATGTAATTATAATAACATAAATTATGTGGGAAATTATATTATTTTTGATGAAAAATTTTTGTAAAAGTGCTAAAATTGTACACATCGAGGTTAAATAATGAAACAAAACAAATTGATTATCTTTCCAACAGACACAGTTTATGGCATTGGTTGTGGAATTTTTGACAAGGAAAATATTGAAAAAATTTATAAAATTAAACATCGTCCAAAGACAAAACCTCTGGCATGTCTTTGTGCCAATTTGGAGCAAATTGAAAGCATTGCAATTGTCGGAGAAAGTGAACGAAAATTGATCGAACATTTATTGCCAGGAGCATTGACTATTATTTTGAAAGCAAAAGATGATGTGAAAAAGGTGACTGGCTTTGAGACTGTGGGGGTGCGAATTCCAAACTCGCATATTGCACTTAGCATTTTGAGTGAAATGGGACCGATGCTTACAACTTCTGTTAACGAATCAGAACAAACTCCACTTAATGACTATGAGGAAATTGTTCAAAAGTATGGCAAAATTGTGGATAAAGTTTACAATACAACAGAAAAGTCATCAAATTTGTCGTCAACAGTTGTATCTCTATTGAGCGGAGAATTGAAACTTCTGCGTGAAGGAGAGATTTCAAAAGACGCAATTGAAGAAATTTTGTTGTCTTGACAGTCACAAGATGATGTGTTAAAATTATTCAAGAGGTATCAAAATGAAACCAACATTTTCAAATAATTCATATTTGAGAACTATGAATGCCTATAATTATGATGAACTATTGCAAGTGATTAGTTCTGGCAAATGGTTCAAAAACGGAGACTTTGATTTTTATTATAGGGCAATTCCTTATTCTGGGGAACTGCCAGAGAATGTTGTGCTTTTGGAAATGCGTTGCAACACGATAAAAAGAGTGAAACATCAATGGTTTTATAAAATCTCCAAATCAAATTATTCACAAAATTTAATTTATAGTGGAAAAAATTTGGAATCTTTTATGTGTGAGCGTATGAAGCAATGGGCACTCAACATGAATCCAAAAACTCTTAGGGCATTTGCAGGCAGAAGTTTCAAAAGTTATTTAAACGCAATTCCTCGTGACCTTTTAAACGAAGAGTTTGTTGAAAAACTAAACAAATCTTTGGAAGAAGGTTTTGTCAAACGTATAAAATCAATGCCTTTGAGCGAAGAAAGTCAACTTGAAGATGTAAAACAGATGGTTCAAAAATCCAGAGACCTCTTTAAAGATATTGTTGTTGGCAATGCACAAAGCAAAGATGAAGTTGACACAAACAAAAAGCAAAAGTTTGACGATGCCATCAAAACAACACAAGAAATATTTGCAAAATAGTCAAGTCAAACTTGATTATTTTTTGTTTATGTGATATATTTGAGACATGAAAAGGAATTTGGATTCTTATTTTAAAAAATATGCATGGGCAATTGCTCTTTATATTTTTTTAAATATTGCTGGCAGTGCTTGTTCAGTTTTTATAACTATTTTATCTGCAGATATGGTGGAACAAATCACATTTGAACTTTATCAAAAAGCTATTCATTCAGCACTGTTTATCATGCTGTTGTTGATAGTGGCCCGTATTTTTTGGTGGATTTGCTCTTATATTTATGCCAAATATTCTTCAAAAATTATGATGGATTTGAATTACGATCTTTCTAGGCAAGCTTTTAAACTCAATTCAAAAACTTATTCCGACCACAATACTGGTACTTTTGTCCAAAGAATCGTGGGAGACCCACAAGTGTTGGTCAACAATTTGGCTGGCATTGTCGAGATTGCCATTGATATAGTTTCTTATTTGGTGATTTTCATTTATGTTGCGACATTAAATATATGGATTTCATTGTCGCTTATAATTTTAATTGTTATTAGCGGGACGCTTGAATTCTATAGAGTGAGAGTACTTAGAAAAAATAGGAAAACGCTTCGTGCCCAAAACGACAAAGTTCGTTCACTCACAACTGAAATCGTGAAGAGTGAGAAAGATATAAAATCAATGGGGTTGGAAGAAAAACTGAGTGAAACTTCAAAAGAATATTACGAAAATTTGCAAAATTTGAACTTTAAAGCAACCAAAACCAATTCAAATCTTAGACAAATTAGAACTTTGATAATAAATTTAGGGATAGTGGCAACGCTTATTTTGGGTATTGTGCTTATGCAAAAGGCTTTGATCGGTATTGCAACATTTATGATTGTGTATTCCAACAAAGGTAGTGTGTTCAGCATTGTAAATGGAGTCGGAAATATCGGCAATATGTGGGCAGATATTAAAGTTTCGACTGAACGCATGTTTGCCCTTTTTGATGAAGAAGAATTTGTTACAGAAAAATTTGGTGCACTTAACTTGGACAACGTCTCACAAATTGGCGGTGAAATTGAATTTGATAATGTTGGTTATACATACCGTGAATATCAATATTCTGACAAAACAAAATTAAAAAAAGGTCAAAAAGCTGAAGTCAAAACAATCTCTGAAAATCATATATTTGAAAACTTGTCTTTCAAAATTCAACCTAATACCACAGTGGCGTTTGTGGGAAAGAGTGGAAGTGGAAAATCGACTATATTGAATTTGATGTCAAAGCTGTTTGAAGCGGAAAGTGGGCGCGTGCTCATCGATGGAACAAATATAAATGATTTATCAAAAGATAGTTTGAGAAGAACAATTTCTCTTGTAAATCAATTCCCTTACATATTTGATATGTCAATCAAAGACAACTTACTGCTTGCAAAATCAGATGCGACAGATGAAGAGATTGACAACGCAATCAAAAATTCTTGCTTAGATGAGTTTGTTTCCACATTGCCACTTGGACTTTACACTAAAGTTGGAGAAAGCGGTATTAAGTTGTCCGGTGGTCAAAAACAGAGAGTTGCTATTGCAAGGGCACTCTTGAGAAATTCTCCTATCATAATCTTTGACGAAAGCACAAGTTCTTTGGATAATTTTGCTCAAACAGAAATCAAAAAGAGTATTGATAACCTTAAAGGAAAAAGTACCGTTGTTATTGTGGCACACAGACTTTCGACAATCAAAGATGTGGACAAGATATTCTTCTTAGATGAGGGAAAAATTGTGGATACTGGCACTTTTGATGAATTGTTCAACAGAAATGAAAAATTTAAGGCGATGTTCTTAGCTGAAAATATTTAAACTGGAGAGAATTCTTCAGTTTTTTTGTTAAAAATTTTTGAGAATTTTTTAAAAATCATTGACATAATATTTTATATTTGATAAAATATGGCAGTAACCGTTGATATTCCGGAGTAGCTCAGCGGTGGAGCAGGCGGCTGTTAACCGCAAGGTCGAAGGTTCGAATCCTTTCTCCGGAGCCATAGAGCGTGACGAAATGTCATGCTTTATTTTTTTAGTTTTAACCTTGCGGACAGCACGGGAGTGCTGTGTTTGCAAAGCAAACTTAACAGCCGTAGGCTTATGCAAACAAATTAAATCCAACAAAATATTTTCAGAAGGTTTTGATATTGCTTTTATTTATGCTATAATGAAAAAGAGGTATTATATGAAGAAAAAGATTTTGGTTACTTTTGTGGAAGCAGGCATGGGGCATATCACAACCGCTCAAGCTGTGCTGGACGCATTGAATTTATGTAAAGATGAAGATGTTGAGATTATTCCAAAGAATATCTTTCACGAAAATGATATTTTGAGAAAGTATGAGCAATTTTTGGTCAATCAGACAAAGAAATCAAGTTCCAGCCCTCTTCATTCAAGAGCACAACTTGTCTCTATGCATCTTCTTGGTTCACAAAACACTCTCAAGCTTGTTAATGGTTTTATCTATGGCAAACAGAAAAAGCTTTATATTGAAGAGTTAAAGAAAATTAAACCAGATATCATCATTGACACGCATTATTTTACATCATATGCTTCGGTTTGTTATCGCGACAAGTATGCGCCAGATTGCAAAGTTGTGACGTACGACCCAGACAACAATGTTCATGGTTGGTGGGACAGAAGAGTGGACTATTTTATTGTAAATAACGAGCAGGCGCTTGATGAAGCAATAAACAAAAGGAAGTTCTCGAAAGAAAAAGTTAAGCGTGTGTTCTTTATCACTCGTCAAGGAGTGGTAAATTGTAATGAAAGTAAAGATTTCTATCGCAAAAAATACAACATTCCACATGACCAATTTGCAGTTAAACTTGCAGATGGTGCATATGCTAATGCAAAAATGCGTAGTTTTGTGTATGAACTCTGCAAAACAGACAAACCTCTTACCATTGTGGCAATCGCAGGAAGAAATAAAAAGTTATATAATGAACTTATGGAATTTAAGAAAAACCTTCCAAAAAATGTTAATCTGATGCCATTTGAGTTTGTGCCAGAGGTTTACGAAATCTGCAAAGCGTGCGATTTGTTTATAACAAAAGGTGGGCCGAACGCAGTGCTTGACAGCGTTTTTGTTCAGACTCCTGTTGTCATCAATTATTATGCAAACAATATAGAGGGGACTACTAAAAAACTTTTTGTTGACAGACTGGGGTGTGGATTATTTATCAAGAATAAAGTTAGAGCGAGAAAGTTTGTGGAAGATTGTGTTGACAATCCAAAAATTTTGCAACCTTTTGTGAAGAATGAGCAGAAACTGGACAAGACTCAAAATGGTGCACAAGAAATTGCCGACTTTGTGCTTGAACTTGTGCAAAAAAGTTAAATTAAACTATAACAAAAAATAGCCTTGATGGGCTATTTTTTAATAATTATTGAAAATCTTCGGAATTAAACCATTCTGGTTCTTTTATTTCATGGTTATATTTTGATATTGTAATGGCGGTTTTCACAAATTTTAAATCTTTTCCGTCAAATCCTAGCGAGTTAATTTCCATGGATAATTCCAACATTTTGTTGCGAGTGTCAAATTTTAAAATCAAACTGACGCTTCCTTCATCTTTATTTTTTTGCAATGTTTCGTCTTCACCAAATAAACCTTCTGCACCCAATCCAAGTTCTTGGGATTTTGCCATAACATAATCGACATATTTTGGCATATCAATATTCATTGCAAAAGAATAGCCTGTGTTAGACAAAGTTTTTGTTACTTGACTTTTGTATATTGTCGCCCACGCATCTTCTATGAAAAGGAGGTCAATATAAATGGCGTCAAAGGATTGTAAAATTATTCCAAAATAAGAATTGTTTAAATCGTTTTTGTTTAAACCTGTGTTATATTTTGAATAAGCATTACTCCCGTCATAATATTCTAAATGATTATCGGAACTTTGAAGAGAATATTTTGTCCAATTCAAGTTTTGCCTTTCTACTTCTCCGGATATGGTATCTCCAAAATCTGTGTTGCCTTGTATTGACACCGACGCTGTCTTAAATTTAACAAAAACATTGCGATTTTCCGAGATATTCGTTGCACATACATGTTGAGTTTGTAAGTTATTTTCGTCTAATGTTAGTGCATTGACGATTATTTCTTTTGCTTGCGACAACGAGACGCTGGAAACATTTGATTCTTTCGGTGGATTTTCGCAACCTACCAACATTCCACTCCCCATAGTTAACATCAGCATTAAACATAAAATAATTCTTAACTTTTTCATATCATTTCCTTTTAATGAAAACACTATATCATAAAAGTTGATAATAATCAAAACAATTAACTTTTAATAAATACAAATTTTTATATGATTGTTATATGCTTGGTGGTTATAAAGACGATAAATACAATTTCTTTATTTTTCTTTTGAAAAACCGTTGACAAAGGTAGATTGGTTTGGTATAATGTGTTTGCTGTTATTTATGGGAAGAAGTGCAAGGTTACCGACACTTACTCGAGCAGTGAGCGGAGAACTTGCATCGACCAGAGTCTTGGACAAAGATTCCGAGGCGCCCAAGATGACATTTTTTTAAGTCAAACAGCGTGACACACACGGAATAGTGTTCGACTAGTTGAAAATTGTTGTGGGAACAATTAAGCAATCAAGGAAGACTTGAAACCGTAATAAAAAAATGCAACATTTTGGTGAGAAATTACTAGGAGGTAAAAAAGAAAAAATGGCAACACAAAAAATGAGAATTAAACTTAGAGCCTATGAACACACACTCATTGATGAAGCTTGCAAGAGAATTATTGACACTGCTGGCAAGAATGGTGCAAAAGTTAGTGGCCCTATTCCACTTCCAACAGACAGAGAAGTGGTTACTGTGATTCGTTCTCCTCACAAGTACAAAGATTCCAGAGAACAATTTGAAAGCAAAACCCACAAAAGACTTATTGATATCTACAATCCAAACGCTAAGGCAATCGACGCTCTTATGAAACTTGAATTGCCAGCAGGTGTTGAGATAAATATCAAACTGTAAGGAGGTAAAGAAAAGTGAAAGCAATATTAGGTAAAAAACTTGGTATGACACAGGTCTTTACCGAAGATGGTTTGGTTATACCTGTGACTGTTGTTGAAGCTGGTCCTATGACCGTTGTTCAAAAGAAGACAACAGAAGTTGATGGTTATGAAGCACAAGTTTTTGCTTTTGACCAAAAGAAGAAAAATGTCACAAAACCTCAAAAAGGAGTTTTTGACAAAGCAAAGGTTGAACCTTTCAAAGTTTTGAGAGAATTTGATATTGACTCAAATTTGGAAGTTGGTGCTGTGGTAAAAGCAGACATCTTTGCAGAAAAAGATAAAGTCGATGTAATGGGCATCACAAAGGGACATGGTTTTTCAGGGGTTATTAAGAGATGGAATCAACACAGACTTAAAATGACTCACGGTACTGGACCTGTTCACAGAGAAGTTGGTTCAATGAGTGCAAACTCAACACCATCTCGTGTGTTTAAGAACAAACATATGCCTGGACAATATGGAAACGAAAGAGTTACCATTCAAAACTTGGAAATTGTTAAAGTTGACGCTGAAAGAAACTTACTCCTCATTCGCGGAAATGTTCCTGGAAACAAAGGCGCAATCTTGACAATCAGACAGTCTGTTAAGGCTAAATAAGGAGAGAGGAAATGGCACAAGTTAAAGTTTTTAATATGAACGCGGAAGAGGTCGGCTCACTTAAACTTAATGACGAAGTTTTCGGCGTAGAATACAACGAACCTCTCATTCACGAAGTTGTTGTTGCTTACAATGCCAACCAAAGACAAGGCAACAAGAGCACACTCACAAGAAGTGAAGTTAGAGGTCATTCAGCAAAGCCTTACAGACAAAAAGGTACAGGTAGGGCAAGACAAGGTTCAACAAAAGGACCACAATTCATTGGAGGCGGAGTTGTTTTTGCTCCAAAGCCAAGAGACTTTTCAAAGAAAGTTAACAAAACTGCTAAGCGTACTGCACTTTTGAGCGCACTTAGCCAAAAACTTGCTCAAAACGAAATCACAGTTCTTGACAAGTTTGAAATTGCATCTGCAAAAACAAAAGATGCACAAAAATTCTTGAATGCATTCAAGTTTAATGGTTCAGTTTTGGTTGTTTCTTCAAACAACTCTGACAAAGAACTTGTTGCAATCAGAAACATTCCAACTCTTGAAACAACATCAGTTGAACTTTTGAATGTTTATGACATTGTTTCAAACAAAAATGTTGTGCTTACGGAAGGTGCAATCAAATACTTAGAGGAGGCAAATGCATAATGGAAGCAAACGAAGTTATCATCAGACCGCTTCTTACAGAAAAGAGTTATGCCGGAATTCAAAACAAAGTTTACAGTTTTGTTGTAAACAAGAAAGCAAACAAAGTCGAAATTGCACAAGCAGTCGAAACAATGTTTAATGTTGAAGTGGCAAAAGTTAATACTCTTATTGTTAAGGGACACAAAAAATCACAAAACACAAAGACAGGCAGAACAACTGGCATGACAAGTGACTACAAAAAAGCAGTTGTCACACTCACAGAAAAGTCAAAGCCAATCGCGTTCTTTGAAAGCTTGTCATAAAAAGGAGAGGGAAAATGGCTATTATAAAAAGTAATCCAACTTCTGCCGGAAGAAGATTCTATTCCAAACTTTCGACCGAAGAACTAACAAAGAAAGAACCTGAAAAGTCTCTCCTTGCTGTTAAGAAGAAACACGCTGGCAGAAACGCACAGGGAAAAATTACTGTTCGTCATCAAGGTGGCGGAAACAGACAGAAGTATCGTATTATCGACTTCAAAAGAAACAAGGACAATATTCCTGCAAAAGTTGTTGCAATCGAATATGACCCAAACAGAACTGCTTACATCGCACTTCTTTCTTATAAAGATGGCGAAAAGAGATATATAATCGCTCCGGTTGGACTTAAAGTTGGCGATATTCTCATGAGCGGAAGCGGTGTGGAAATCAGAGTTGGAAACAATCTTCCACTTTCAGATATTCCAGTTGGTTCACTTGTACACAACATTGAACTTGAACCTAAGAAGGGTGGACAACTTGCTCGTTCTGCTGGTGCCGAAGTTCAACTTATGGCTAAGGAAGGAAAGTATGCAACACTTCGTCTTCCATCAGGCGAAATGAGAAAAGTTTTGCTTGCTTGCCGTGCAACAATCGGTACTGTTGGCAATCTTGACCATGAACTCGTTTCTCTTGGTAAAGCAGGAAGAAAGAGACATATGGGTGTTCGTCCAACCGTTCGTGGTGTTGTTATGAACCCTAATGACCACCCACACGGCGGTGGTGAAGGTAAGAGCCCAGTTGGTATGGCAAGCCCTGTTACACCTTGGGGTAAACCTGCTCTTGGACTTAAAACCAGAAAGAAGAAAAATAAATCTAACCGTTTGATGGTTAAGAGAGTAAACTAGGAGGCGCGAAATGAGTAAAGAAAGAAAAATGCCTTATGTAAGCCCAAAACTTATGAAAAAAGTTAATGAAATGGCTGAAAGTGGTGTTAAGAAACCTATTAAAACTTGGTCAAGACGCTCAACAATCTATCCAGAATTTATAGGTTTTACATTCGCTGTTCATAATGGCAAAAAGCACATTCCTGTTTATGTTACAGCTGACATGGTTGGACATAAACTTGGCGAATTCTCATTGACTAGAACCTTCAAAGGACATGCGGGACAAAAACAATCCGCAAAAATGAGATAAGGAGAGAAAGATGGCTACAAGAATTAGACAAAAAGCAGAAAAAAGAGCTGCAAATAAAGACAATCGTCCTTATGCTGTCGCTAAAGATATCCGTATGAGTTCATCAAAGGTTAGAATCGTTCTGGATAATATCAGAGGCAAGAAAGCAAATGAAGCTGTTGCAATTCTTACTTATATGCCACAGACAGGCGCAAGAGAAGCGCTTAAAGTGCTTAAAAGTGCGATTGCAAACGCAGAGAACAACAAATCTCTCTCTTCAGACAATCTTTATGTTGCAGAATGTTATTCAACCCCTGGCTCAACAATGAAGAGAATATCTTTCAGAGCAAGAGGAAGAGCAGACAGAATTTTGAAAAGAACTTGTCATATTACAATAATCCTTGACGAGTTGAAGGAGGCAAAATAATGGGGCAGAAAGTTAATCCAATAGGACTTAGACTCGGAATCAATAAAGATTGGCAATCAACTTGGTATGCCAACAAACAAGATTTTGCCGCAAATCTTAAAGAAGACCATGACATTAGAGAATATTTTCACAAAAAACACTCTGGTGCAGGTATTTCCGAAATTCAAATTAAAAGAACTGAAAACAAACTTGAAATTGATATCTATACAGGCAAACCTGGTATGATTATCGGTAGCAAGGGTGCCGGAATTGAGGCAATTAAGAAAGACCTCAACAAAATGGTTAAACCAGTTAAAAACCTTGTTTTGAATGTTAAAGAAGTTAAAAAACCTGACCTTGATGCAAGACTTGTTGCTGACTCTATTGCTCAACAACTTGAAAAGCGTGTTCAATGGCGTAGAGCGTTGAAACAAGCAATTCAAAGAGTTATGAAAGCAGGAGCAAAAGGTTGCAAAGTTCAAGTTAGTGGTGTTATTGACGGCGCAAACACAATTGCAAGAACTGAGAAATATATGGAAGGTTCTCTTCCACTTCACACTCTTCGTGCAGATATTGATTATGCAGAGTCATCAGCATTCACAAACTATGGCAAACTTGGTATCAAATGCTGGATTTATAGAGGCGAAATTTTGTCTAAACAATCCATAAAGGAGGACAAGAACAATGTTAATGCCTAAAAGAGTGAAAAGAAGAAAGGTTATGCGTGGCAGAATGACCGGAAAAGCAACAAAGGGTAACACCTTGGCTTACGGAACATACGGCATGATTGCAACGGAACCATGTTGGATTAAATCTAACCAAATCGAAGCCGCTCGTATTGCTCTTACTCGTTATATCAAGCGTGGCGGAAAGGTTTGGATTAAGATTTTCCCAGACAAACCAGTGACAAAGAAACCTGCTGAAACTCGTATGGGTTCAGGTAAAGGAAATCCAGAATTCTGGGTCGCTGTTGTAAAACCAGGCAGAGTGCTTTTTGAAATTGAAGGCGTTTCTGAGGAAATGGCCAGAGAAGCTCTTAGACTTGCTGGAAACAAACTTCCTTGCAAGACTAAGTTCATCAAAAAAGAAACTACTGTCGTAGAAGGCGGTGAGAAGAATGAAGAATGAAGAAATCAAAACTCTTAATCTTGAACAATTGAATGCAAGACTTAAAGAACTGAAAAACGAACTCTTTAATCTTCGTTTTTCAAATGCTACAAGAAATTTGGCAAATCCTCTTGCTATCAGAAATGTAAGAAGAGAAATTGCCAGAGTTCAAACTGCAATTAGACAGTTGGAAATTGGAGGAAACAACGATGGAAACAAGTAGAAATATGAGAAACACTAGACAGGGCGTGGTTGTAAACGCTGGAACTATGGACAAAACTGTCGTTGTTAAGGTGTCTTACAGAGTTAAAGACCCAAAAATCAAAAAAGTCGTTCAAAAATCAAAGAAATTCAAAGCACACGATGAAAACAACGAATGTGGAATTGGCGACACCGTAATAATTATGGAAACTCGTCCACTTTCAAAAGAAAAATATCACAGAGTTGTTAAAATCGTCGAAAAAGCTAAGTAAGGAAGGTGGATTATGGTACAACCTCAAACAAGACTTAAAGTTGCCGATAACACAGGCGCTAAAGAAATTATGTGTATCAGAGTTCTTGGCGGTTCTTTTAGAAGAAGTGGTAATATTGGTGATGTTATTGTGGCTTCCGTAAAGAAAGCTATTCCTGGTGGCAGTGTAAAGAAAGGTGATGTTGTGAAAGCAGTTATCGTTAGAACTACAAAAGGTCTCAATCGTGCTGATGGTTCACATATTCGTTTTGATGACAACGCTGCGGTTATTATTGACAATCAAAAACAACCTAAGGGCACTCGTGTATTTGGACCTATTGCAAGAGAACTTCGTGATAAAGGTTACATGAAAATTATTTCTCTCGCACCAGAAGTTATTTAAAAGGAGAAACTGATAATGAGTATGACAGTTAAAAAAGGCGATACCGTTTTGGTTATCACTGGAAAAGATAAAGGCAAAACTGGCAAAGTAACCGAAGTTTATCCTGACGATAACAGAGTTTTGGTCGAAGGAATCAACATTGTTACAAAACACCAAAAAGCAAGAAGACAAGATGAAAAGAGCGCAATCGTAAAGAAAAACGCCCCAATTGAACTTTCAAATGTTATGGTGGTTTGTCCAGTTTGTGGAAAAGCAACTCGCGTTGCTCACAGCACAATTGATGGCAAGAAGGTTAGAACTTGCAAAAAATGTTCTGCTTCACTTGACAAAGAATTTGTTAAGGCAACAAAGAAAGAAGCAAAGAAAAACATAACAAAAACAGAAGAGTCAAAGGCAGAAAAAACAACTGCAAAAAAGACATCTTCAACACAAAAGTCGAAAAAAACAACCGCTGACAAAGCAGAATAGGTGGCAATATGAAAGAACAAAATCAAACAGCATTGCGCTATAAAGAAGAAATTGTACCTGCTCTTATCAAAGAGTTTGGTTACAACAATGTCAATGAAGTTCCAAAACTTGTTAAGATTGTTCTTAACATGGGTCTTGGAGATGTTAAAGATAATTCAAAATCTTTCAACATCGCTGTTGACGAACTTACTTTGATTGCTGGTCAAAAACCTGTTGCAACAAAGGCTAAGAAGGCTATTTCAAACTTCAAAGTTAGAGCAGGAATGAAGATTGGTGCAAAGGTTACTCTTCGTGGCAAGAGAATGTATGAATTTTTTGATAGACTCACAGCAATAGCTCTTCCAAGAGTGAGAGATTTTAGAGGAATTTCTGACAAATCTTTTGATGGCAGAGGAAATTACTCAATGGGCATCAAAGAACAACTCATCTTCCCTGAAATTTCATATGACAAAGTAGAAAAAATCAGAGGACTTGATATTTCATTTATCACCACTGCAAAAACAGATGCAGAGGCAAAAGCACTTTTGAAGGCACTTGGACTGCCTTTTGCTAGATAGGAGGAGAGAGTATGGCAAAGAAATCTTTAATTGCAAAACAAAAAAGAATACCTAAATACAAATCAAGAGAATATACTCGTTGCTCCATTTGTGGCAGACCTCATGCAGTGCTTCGTAAGTATGGAATTTGCAGAATTTGTTTTAGAGAAATGGCTAACCGCGGGGAAATTCCTGGCGTGAAAAAGTCAAGTTGGTAAGGAGGGAATTATGTTTATTACAGACCCAATCGCAGATATGTTGACTCGTCTTCGTAATGCTATCAGCGCAAAACACAAGACTGTTGAAATTCCTGCATCAAAAGAAAAATTAGAAATCACGAAAATTCTTTTGGAAGAAGGCTATATCGCTGAATACAAACTCGTTGACGCTGGTTCTTTCAAAAATATTGAGGTTACACTCAAATATACTGAGGATGGCGACAGTGTTATTCAAGGTTTGAAGAGAATTTCAAAACCTGGTCTTCGTATTTATTCCAGCAAAGACAATCTTCCAAAAGTTATAAGCGGACTTGGCATTGCTATCATTTCCACAAACAAAGGTATTGTAACTGACAAAGTTGCAAGAAGTTTGAATGTTGGTGGCGAAGTTCTCGCTTATGTATGGTAAGGAGGGCGGTCATGTCTAGAATAGGAAATAAACCAATTAAACTTGAAAGTGGAGTTACTTTTGCTCGTAATGATGACGAAATCACAATCACTGGACCAAAAGGAACTTTGAAACAAGTTGTTGACAGAAATGTAAAGACCGAAGTGAAGGACAACGAACTTCATTTCACATATGATAAAGCTGACCTCAATGCAAAACAAGGTTTGGCAAGAGCACTTGTTAACAACATGATTGTTGGTGTAACAAAAGGCTGGGAAAAGAAACTTATTATTGCCGGAGTTGGTTACAAGGCACAAGTGAATGGAAATAAACTCACTTTAAATCTTGGCTATTCTCACCCAATCGAAGTTGAAATCCCATCAGATTTGAAAGTTACTTGCCCACAAGTTACCGAAATTTTGGTGTCAGGTATTGACAAACAAAGAGTTGGTCAATTCTGTGCAATGGTAAGAACTAAAAGACCTTACGAACCATATCATGGCTACGGCGTTCATGCCGAAGGCGAAAGATTGGTTAGAAAAGTTGGTAAGGCTGCCGGCAAGGGTAAGAAGTAAGAGGAGAGAGATAAATGATTACTGTTAAAGATAAAAACAAAGACAGAGTTGTTCGTCATGCAAGAGTTAGAAAAACTGTTGTTGGCACATCTGAAAGACCAAGACTCAATGTTTACAGAAGTCTTTCAAATATCTATGCTCAAATCATTGATGACTCTAAGGGTGTGACCCTTGTTTCTGCTTCTACACTTGACAAGGAAGTTGTTGAACTTATCAATGGAAAGAACAAAACGGAAGCCGCTAGAATTGTTGGCGAAGTTGTTGGAAAAAGAGCGAAGGCTAAGAAAATCAAAGAAGTCGTTTTTGATAGAGGTGGATACCTTTACACTGGACGAGTTCAAGCAGTTGCTGATGGCGCTAGAGCCGCAGGACTGGAGTTTTAGGAGGACGCAATGGCAGAAGAATTGAAAAAGAAAAGAGAAGACAAACCTGCAAACAATCGTCGTGAAAGACCTGTTAAGAAGGAAGATGACGGAATGGACAAGCGTCTTGTTCATGTTCGTCGTGTAACTAAGGTTGTTAAAGGTGGACGAACAATGCGTTTCTCCGCTCTTGTTGTTCTTGGAGATGGCAAGGGCAATGTTGGAATGGGAATCGGTAAAGCTGGTGAAGTTCCAAACGCAATCGATAAAGCAACAGTTGTTGCAAAGAAAAACATGAAGAAAGTTGCTATCGTTGAAGGAACAATCCCTCACGAAACAGTTGGAAAATACAGCACAACAAGCATTTTGATGATGCCTGCGGAAGAAGGTCACGGAGTTATCGCTGGTGGCGCTGCCAGAGCAGTTCTTGAAGTTGCTGGTGTAAAGAACATTGTGACAAAGATTCATGGTTCAACAAATAGAATTAATGTTGTTAGAGCAACTTTGAATGGGCTTCTTTCTCTTAAAACAAGAGAAGAAATTGCCGCTCGTCGTGGCAAAAAGCCTGAGGAAATTTAATCGGAGGGCATCATGAACAAAAAAACACTTAAAGTTACTTGGGTTAAAAGTGCGATTGGCTACAACAAAAATCAAATGAAGATTTTGGAAGCTCTCGGCTTTAAAAAACTCAATCAAACTAGAATTTTACCAGACAATGAGTCTATTCGTGGAAGTTTGTACCATGTAAGACATCTTGTTGTGGTTGAAGAGTAAGGAGGACGCCGTGAAATTAGAAAATCTTAAACCTGCAGAAGGTTCTAAAACAAAAAAATTTAGAATCGGTCGTGGTATCGGTTCTGGCAACGGCAAAACCTCTGGAAAAGGTCATAAAGGACAATGGGCTAGAAGTGGTGGCGGAGTAAAGGCAGGCTTTGAAGGTGGAAATATTCCAATGATTAGAAAGTTGCCAATTCGTGGTTTCAACAACTACAATTACCGCAAGAATTATTCCACAGTTAATGTTGGCGACCTCGAAATTTTTGAAGCAAATGCTGAAATTACCGAAGAACTTTTGTATGAAACAAGAGTTATTGGTAAACGTGCACCTTATGGACTTAAAGTTTTGGGAAATGGAGAGATTTCAAAACCTCTTACAATCCATGCTAAGAAGGCTACAAAATCTGCAATTGAAAAGGTGGAAAAAGCAGGCGGAAAAATTGTTATTGAATAACAATAAAAACCGTTTTTGCTATGCAGAACAAAACAATCAAAATCGAGGAGTAATTTATGTTTAAAACTCTTGTAAACGCTTTTAAAGTTAAGGACCTAAGAAAAAAAATCCTCATAACACTTGGACTTCTCATTCTTTATCGTGTGGGTTGTGCTCTTGTTTGTCCAGGATTTGACCTTTCAAGCGCGATTAAGGACCAAACATCAGGAACAACATTCTTTTCACTTATGAATATGCTTTCTGGTGACGCGTTGTCAAATGGCTCTATTCTAGCACTTGGCGTTTCACCTTATATTACAGCATCAATTGTTATACAATTGCTCACAGTTGCGATTCCTTCTTTGCAAAATCTTTCAAGACAAGGCGAAGATGGAAGAAGAAAAATAAATTTCTACACCCGTATCTGTGCACTTGTTTTGGCACTTGCGCAAGCAATTGGAATTGTTGTTTCATTTAGAGCACAGATTGCCACAAATCTCAACATTCCAACTTGGCTTATTGCCTCAGGAATAGTCTTGATTTTGACTGCTGGTGCAATGTTTACAGTTTGGCTTGGCGAAAAGATTACACAACTTGGAGTTGGCAACGGAATGAGTTTGTTGATTTTTGTTGGTATCCTTTCATCAGCAGGCAGTGGAATTGCAAGTGCTATTGCACAAGTTGGAGACAATATTGAAAATCTTTGGATGATTATAATCTATATTGTTGCACTTGTTTTGATATTTGGACTTATCGTTTTCATGGATTCTTCGGAAAGAAGAGTAAATGTGAAATATGCCAAACAAATCAAAGGCAGAAAGATGTATGGTGGTCAAGATACTTTCATTCCAATCAAAATGAATGCATCTGGCGTTATGCCAATCATCTTTGCTTCGTCACTTTTGACTTTGCCTCAACTTATTATGAGCATTTTTTGGCCAAACTCTGATGCTTATTATTGGTATCAAACATATATGGGCACAAGTTCTTGGGTATACATCGTACTTTTGGCACTTCTTATCTTTGCTTTTGCATTCTTCTATGCAACAATTTCGTTTGACACAGACGATATTTCAAGAAGATTGCAACAACAAGGTGGATTTGTTCCAGGAATTCGTCCGGGCAAGACTACATCAGATTATTTAAAGAAAATTAACAATCGTATTACACTTTTTAGTGCTTTCTTCCTTGCGTTTATCGCACTCATTCCATCTTTGGCGTTTAAGGCAGTTGGAGATATGAACTCAACAATGGCAAGTCTTATCAATGCATTCTCAACCACTGGTCTTATGATTATGGTTTCAGTTGCACTTGAATTTGACAAAGGCTTAAATGCACAAATGCTTATGAGAAATTATAAAGGATTTTTGGACTAATCTGGGGTGGCAACAAACTTTTAAACGCGGATACGCATTAGGCAAATCGCTAAAAGTTGTTTTCGCTCCTACCTGCCCATTCATTATAAGGGTAACTTGAAAACAAGATTTTCAGGTTTGCAAATTGGGGTAGATGTTGCTTATAATAGTTAAGTTTTGAGGAGGTTGATATGAATTTAATACTTCTTGGAGCACCATTTTCAGGAAAAGGTACACTTGCAAGACATATTGTTGAAGATTTTGGACTTGTTCAAATCTCCACAGGTGACCTTTTCCGAGAAAATATCAAAAACAAAACAGAAGTTGGACTTTTGGCAAAAAGTTATATGGACAAAGGTCAACTTGTTCCAGATAGCGTTACTGTTGAACTGTTAAAGGAAAGAATTTCAAGAGAAGACTGTAAAAATGGTTTTATCTTGGACGGATTTCCAAGAACTGTTGCTCAGGCAAACGCTCTTGCATCACTTACAAAAATTGATGCAGTCATTCTTTTGAACGTTCCGTTTGAAATTATCAAACGCCGTTGCTTAGGTCGAAGAATTTGTAGTAAATGTGGTGAAATTTACAACACTTCTTCCTATTCTAAATCTACTTGTGAAAAATGCCATTCACCATTGTTCCAAAGAGATGACGATAATTTGGAAACATTAAACAGTCGTCTGGAAGTTTATGACAAACAGACAACACCACTCATAAACTTCTACGCTGATAGGCTGTTTGAAGTCGATGGGAGCAAAACCCCAGAAGACGCATACGAGCCTGTGAAAAACTTTTTAAAAGGGAATGTATGATTCAAAAAACTCCTGCGGAAATTGTCTTAATCAAAAAAGCGTGTGAAATCACGAGAGACGCTCTCATTTATGCAAAATCTTTGATAAAAGAGGGAGTTTCAACTTTTGATATTGACAAATCATTAGAAAAGTTTATAATAGAAAGTGGTGGTTCGCCTGCATGTCTTGGTTATGAAGGTTTTCCTGCTGCAACTTGCATTTCGGTCAACGAAACTGTCGTACACGGAATCCCAAACAAAGACATCATCTTAAAGAAAGGCGACATTGTCAGCGTCGATTTGGTTGTGGCTTACAAAGGTTATCACGGCGACGCGGCAAGGACTTATCCTGTCGGTGAGGTTAGTGCGGAGAAAGAAAAACTTATGCGTGTCACAAAAGAATGTTTCTTCAAGGGAATTGAAAACATTCGAGTTGGCGACCGCTTGGGAAAACTTTCAAACGCTATCCAAACTCATGCAGAGTCGAATGGATTTTCGGTTGTTCGAGAACTCTGCGGACATGGAATAGGTCGAAGAATGCATGAAGCACCATCTGTGCTCAACTACGGTAAACCAACAGATGGTCCAGTGATTGCCGAAAATGCTGTGCTTGCCATTGAACCAATGATAAACGCTGGCAAAAAGGAAATCAACATGCTGAGTGATGGTTGGGGAATTGTCACTCGTGACAGACGACCATCAGCACATTACGAAAATACCGTATTATTTACACGCGAAGGTTTGCAAATCTTGACCTTGGAGAATGACGATGAATATTATGCAAGGTGATGTGGTTGTGGCAATCGCAGGTAAAGAAAAAAATCAAATTTTTGTGGTACAGAAAATTGAAGGCAACTTTTGCTTTTTGGTGGACGGTGACCGACTTAAATTGACTAAACCGAAGAAAAAAAGCCTAAAACATGTTCAGAAGGCTTCAAAAATCAAGTTTGACTGCATTAAACTTGAATCTGGACAAGAAAACATCAATGCGGAAATCAGAAAATTTTTAAAAGCAAGGAGAGAATATGTCGAAGGAAGATGTAATTGAGTTTGAGGGTGTGGTTACAGAAGTGTTGCCAAGCATGACTTTTAAAGTTACGCTATCAAATGGCCATGTAATTACAGCATATATCTCAGGGAAACTTAGACAAAACTTCATTAGAATTATCGAAGGCGATAAAGTAAAAATTGAAATGAGTCCGTATGACCTCTCCAAAGGTAGAATCACTTGGAGAGACAAGGCGTAAAAGGAGCAAAAAATGAAAGTCAGAGCATCTGTAAAACCTATGTGTGACCAATGCAAAGTGATTAAGAGAAAAGGTAAAGTTATGGTTATTTGCCCAAAGAGCGCAAAACATAAACAAACACAAGGTTAATAAAACATTAAAGGAGAATTTATAAATGGCACGTATTGCTGGTGTTGACCTTCCAAGAGAAAAGAGATTGGAATATGGTTTGACTTATATTTACGGAATTGGTGTTAAAACCGCAAGAGATATCTGCAAAGAAACAGGACTTTCTTTGGATATTCGTGTAAAGGATTTAACAGAAGACCAAGTTGCAAAACTTCGTAACTATATCGAACACAACCTCACAGTTGAAGGTGAACTTAAATCAAAAGTTAGCATGAATATCAAGAAACTCAACGAAATTGGTTGTTATCGTGGTATTCGTCACAGAAAAGGACTTCCAGTTCGCGGACAAAGCACAAAGAACAATGCAAGAACTAGAAAAGGTCCTAAGAAAATCGTTAGCGGAAGCGCTAAGAAGGGTAAGTAAGAGGTAAACTATGGCAAATGTAAAGACAAAGACAACTGCAAAGAGAACAAAAAAGAGAGTTTCTAAAAACATTGACAAAGGTCAAGTTCATATCACAACCTCTTTTAACAATAACCTCATTGTTTTCACAGATATGGAAGGCAATGTTATTTCTTCCTGCTCATCTGGAAGACTTGGACTCAAAGGTTCAAAAAAGAGCACACCATTTGCTGCACAAACTTGTGTTGAAACAGCAGGAAAGGTTGCACTTGACAACGGAATGAAATCTGTTGAAGTTTATGTTAAAGGACCAGGAAACGGCAGAGAAAATGCTATTCGTTGCCTCTCAACTCTTGGTTTTAATGTAACACTTATTAAGGATGTTTCTCCAATCGCTCATAACGGTTGCAGACCTCCAAAAAGAAGAAGAATTTAAAAGGAGAATCGAAAAATGGCAAGAACTATTGAACCTGATTGCCGTCAATGTAGAAGAGAAGGACGCAAACTTTTCCTTAAAGGTGAAAGATGTACAACCAAAAAGTGTGCTATGGAAAGAAGACCAGTTATTCCTGGACAACATGGCGCTTCAAGAAAGAGAGTAACAGAATACGGACTTCAACTTCGCGAAAAGCAAAAAGTTAAGAGAATGTACGGCATTTTGGAAAAGCAATTTAGAAAATATTATGAAGACGCTGCAAAGACAAAGGGTGTTACTGGTGAAAACATGTTGTCTCTCATCGAAAGAAGACTTGACAATGTTGTTTACCGTATGGGAATTGGTGCATCCAGAGCTGAGTGTCGTCAAATCGTAAACCATGGACATATCTGTGTTAACGGAAAGCGTGTAAACATCGCTTCTTACAGAGTTAAGGTTGGCGATGTGATTAGCATTAAAGAAAACAAACAAGAACTTGAAATGTTTAAAGACCTCAAAGGCATGAAGATTGTTATGCCAAAATGGTTGGAATTTAACACTGAAACCTTGACCGGAAAAATTCTTGCTCTTCCAGTAAGAGAAGATATTGACACCGACATCAAAGAACAACTCATCGTCGAATTGTATTCGAGATAATAATTAGGGGGATTTAAAATTATGATGGAAATGGAAAAGCCGAGAATCACTTGTGAAGAAACCGATGGCGGAAGTTATGCAAGATTTGTTGTTGAACCACTTGAAAAGGGATATGGCATCACTCTTGGGAATTGCATGAGAAGAACACTTCTCTCATCACTTCCAGGTTCTGCGGTTATCGCTTTTAGAATTGCTGGCGTTGCTCATGAATTTTCAACAATTCGTGGTGTGACCGAAGATGTTGTTGACATTGTTTTGAACTTGAAATGTTTGGCTGTTAAATGCACAAATCAAGACAAAAACTTTGTAACTTATTTGAAAATAAGAAAAAACACTGCTGGCGAAGTTACTGCAAAAGATTTTGAAGCTAACGACCAAGTTGAAATCTTGAACCCAGACCTTCACATTTGCACAATGGATGAAGGCGCTGTTCTCGACCTTGATGTTATGATTGGAAATGGTCGCGGATATGTGACAAGTGATGACAACAAAAACAAGTATGACAACATTGATTTCATTGCAGTTGACAGCATTTTCTCACCAGTAAAGAAAGTTAATTTCAGTGTTGATGCAACCCGTGTTGGTCAAAGCATTGACTATGATAAACTCACTCTTGAAGTTACAACAAACGGCACAACAAGTGCAAGAGAAATTGTTTCACTTGCTGGCAAAATCATCAACGAACATGTAAATTTGTTTATTGAACTTTGCAGTGAAATGAGTGATATGTCTATCTTAGTTTCCAAAGAAGAAGACAAACAAGTGAAACTTATGGAACTTCCTATTGAAGAAATGGACCTTTCCGTTCGTTCTTACAACTGCCTCAAACGCGCAGGTATAAACACCATTCAAGACCTCTTGAAAAAATCCAAGAGCGATATGTTTAAAGTTCGCAACCTTGGTGCAAAGTCGGTTGAAGAAGTTATACAGAAACTTGAAAGTTACGGATTCAGCCTTAGAAAAGACGAAGAGTAATTTTTGTGCCATTGGCACATTTGGGATTTTTCCTATTTAAAAGAAAAAATGAGGCGAGTTGCCTCAACAAAAAGGAGATAAGTAAATGGCTAACGATAAATTGGGCAGACCTTCAAAAGAAAGAAACGCAATGCTTCGTGGACAAGTTTCCACTCTTCTTTGGAATGGTAAAATTGAGACCACACTTGCCAAAGCAAAATCAACTGCAAGAATGGCAGAAAAGATTTTGACTCTTGCTATCAACTCTTATGAAGACACCGTTAAAGTTGAAAAAGAAGTTAAAGGTGCTGACGGCAAGAAAGTAAAGAAAGAAGTTCTCAACGATGGACCAAAGAAATTGAATGCAAGAAGAAAGATTATGGGTTATGTTTACGATTTGCAAGAACAAAGAAAACATAAGGAATCAATCACTGCATATAAAGCACGCGTTGAAGGAATCAATCACCCACTTCTTGAAAAGATTTTCAATGTTTATGCACCAAAATATGCTGAACGCGCTAAACAAGTTGGACAGGGCGGTGGATACACACGCGTTATCAAACTTGGCAAGCGTGTTGGTGACAATGCTGACATGGCTATTGTTGAATTGGTCTAATAAAAAGATAATCTGACTTAATAAATATTAAAAAAATCTCTAATATTAGAGATTTTTTTATTTGTATTTATTATTTTTCTCTTTTTATTATTATTTACTTTATTTTTTAATTATTTTTCCATGTTTATTTTTATAATTCGACCAAAAAATTATAGGCATGTTGTTATTAAACAAAAATATAATAAGACAGAGAAACTACATTAATCTATATGCTGTTTTTGCAGTAAAAACTTTTCGCAAAAAAAGTTAATATTTCATATACAAAAATATGTTTGATGAATTTGAATATAAAAAAAATGAAAAATTAAGCAATTATTCCACAGTAAAAATCGGGGGAATGGCAGATTATATTATTTTTCCAAAAAATATTTTGGAAATTAAAAAAATATTAAAAATAATCAAAAAAAATAATTTAAAATATTTTATTTTGGGAAATGGAAGCAATGTTTTATTTTCTGATGAGGGATATCGAGGCGTTATAATTTCGCTCAAAAAAATCAATAATATTAAGCGCTATGGAGATTGCGTGAGAGTGGGTGCTGGTTGTAACTTGTTTGCGCTTAATTTGAAGTTGAAAGAGATGGGACTGTCAGGATTTGAGTGGTCTTTTGGAATTCCTGCTACTTTGGGCGGAATGTTGTATATGAATGGCGGAAGTTTCGGACATGAGATTTGTGAGTTTGTGCAAGAAGTTGTTATTTTGCAAGACGACAAAATAAAACGACTAAAAAAAGAACAGCTTGAATTTGGATATAGAAAGTCAAGTTTGCAAAACTGCATTATTTTGAGTGCAAAATTGCAATTTTTCCCACAAAAAAGTGAAGAAATTGCAAAAAATATGCAAGAAAATTTAAACAAAAAGAAAAATACACAGCCAATGGATTTTCCTTCACTTGGCAGTGTGTTTAAAATTATAAAAACTGAGCCACCAATTTACCCTGCCAAAATAATTGACAACTTGGGGCTTAAAGGTGTTAAAATAGGAGGAGCAGAGGTCTCAACCAAGCATGCTGGTTTTATCATAAATGCTGGCGGTGCAAAGAGTGCTGATTTTGTGGCACTTATGATGTTTTTAAAGCAAAAACTTGCTCAAAACGGCATCGAGGTTGAATCTGAAATTATTGTTTTGCAGGAGTAGTTGTGAAAACGGTTGTGCAAGTTGTTTCGCAGGCAAGTTTGTCTGTTGATGGAAAAATTGTAAGCAAAATTGGACAAGGTCTCGTAGTCTTTTTTTGCGTTGAAAAAGACGATATTGAAGAAAAATTGCAGTTTTTTGCAAAAAAATTACCCAATTTACGCGTTTTTCCTGATCAAAATGGAAAAACAAATCTTTCTGTGAAAGATGTGGGTGGTGAGATTTTGTTTGTTTCACAATTTACTTTGGCTGGTGACTGTGACCATGGATATCGTCCAAGTTTTACTTTGGCAGAAGAACCAACGCGGGCAAAAGCGTTATACGAAAAATTGGGCAAATTGTTGGAAGAAGAAGTTCCAATCAAATATGGTGTCTTTGGTGCCGATATGAAAATCACGCAGATAAATGAAGGGCCTTTTACCATCATTTTGCAAAAATAAATTGTAAAATTTTGATTATTTGATTAGTCTTAAAAGACTTGTAAAAAGTTTATAAAACTGATAAAATAATCATTAAGGAGTTATTATGCTTTTATATGGAGATTATCACACACATACCACATATTCAAGACACAACCATGGGAAAGGAACTGTGCTTGAAAATGCTTCTGTTGCTGCCGATAAAGGCTTGAAACAAATTGCAATCACAGACCATGGTTTTAATCACGAATGTTATGGCATTAGAAGAAAAAATATTCCACAACTGCAAGAAGATATATTAAACGCCAGAGAAATCACTGGTGTGGATATTTTGCTTGGAGTGGAATCCAATCTCATTTCTCTTGATGGACATATTGATGTCAAAGAAGAGGATTTTGAGTTTTTGGATATTCTACTTATGGGTTATCATAAACTTGTGAACACAGAAAAATTCAAAGATAAAATCCTTTTAAATTGGGCAAACGCTTTTGATAAAATTTTTAGACCAAGCAAAGAGAGAATAAATCGTAATACAACTGCTTTTTTGAAGGCATTGGACAAATATCCTATTGATGTTATTACGCACCTCAATTACGGCTTCCAAACAGACACTATTGCAGTGGCAAAGATGGCAAAACAGAAAGGTGTTTTTGTGGAACTCAATGGCAAGCGCATAAATTTCACCGAAGAAGAGATTGAAATAATGAAGAGCGAAGGGGTGAAGTTTATTGTCAATTCCGATGCTCATAAACCTGAAAGGGTTGGCGAAGTCAACAATGGTATGAATTTGATTTACAAATACGACATACCACTTTCACAAGTTGTGAATGTTGACAAATTGCCTAAATTCCACAAGAAAAGAGGTTATTAAAAGTGAGTTTTTCCCGTAGTTCGAAAGAAGAAATTTTGCAAAATATGTTTGAAGATGACGCTTGCGCCATCTCGTTTTTATCGGGTCTTTTTCGTTCTTGCGGAGAAATTTCCAAAAATGGAAGCAAAATTTTTGTTAAAATTATTTCTGATGTTGAAAAACTCGGGGATTTTGTGCAAAAAATAATAAAAAAATTGTATGGTAATGAAATAGTCATAGAAATTGGCGAAAATTATTCCATTTCCAAAAACACAACATATGAACTTTCTTTTGAAGTGGAAAAATTCAAACAACTTTTGTTGGACACAGGAGTTATTGATTTTGACGAAAATGGAATGACTTTCAACACAAACATAGACAAAAATCTTTTGCTTGAAGATGAGACAAGAAGAGCGTTTATAAAAGGTGTTTATGTTGGCGCAAGCACTTCCAGCATCAAACTTTCAAGTGACACAGCACAGAGTTGTGGCTCGGGCTATCATATGGAATTTGTGCACCCAAACCATCAATTTTTGTTGGATTTTTCAGCAATTCTTGCGGAATATAACATTATTGGCAAGATTTTTTTCCGAAAAAATGTTTATGTGTTGTATGTCAAAGATGTCAACACCATTCAAGATTTGTTGGCACTTGTGGGGGCAAACAATGCTGTTCTTGCAATTGCAAACGAAATGGTGACGCGTGAACTTCGAAACAAAGTCAATCGTCAGGTCAACTGCATCAACGCAAACATCAACAAGACGGTGGAAGCAAGTCTTAAACAAGTTCAGGCAATTAACACCATCATAAATACGATTGGACTTGAAAGTTTGTCAGAAGATTTGCAAGAAGTTGCTGTTCTTAGATTGGCAAATCAAGAGGAGAGTTTGGAAGAACTTTTAAAACTTTCGACAATAAAACTTACGCGTTCAGGACTCAATCATCGTTTTAGAAAATTGATTAAAATTGCAAACACTTTGGAGGAATAATGGGAGAATTTGTTCATCTTCATGTACATACTGAATATTCACTTTTGGACGGAATTGCCAGAATTCCAAAACTGGTGGAAATTGCCAAAGAGAGAGGTTCTCGTGCTGTGGCAATCACTGACCATGGCAATATGTATGGCACACTTCAATTTTTTGAGAAATGCATAACAAGTGGAATTAAGCCTATTCTTGGCTGTGAGTTTTATATCTGCAATGACCTTCATCGCAAACAAGGAAAAGATGACATTGGTCACCTTGTGCTTCTTGCCAAAAATGATGAGGGATTTCACAACCTATTGAAACTCAACGAAATTGCTTTTTGCGAAGGATTTTATTACAAACCTAGAATTGATTACAAGGTTTTGCAAGAACACAGCAAGGGTGTGATTTGCCTTTCAGCTTGCCTTGCAGGGCATATTCCACAATTTATTTTGCAACGCCGTTTTGATGAGGCAGAGGCACTTATTTTGAAACTTAATTCCATGTTTGAGGCAGGGGATTTTTATCTTGAAATTCAAAATCATGGGATTCCAGAACAAAAACTTGTCAATCAGTTTTTGGCAGAGATGTCAAAAAAACACAATATCAAAATGGTGGCAACCAACGACGCACATTATCTCAACAAAGAAGACGCAGAGATGCAAGATGTTTTGATGTGCGTTCAGATGGGCAAGTTTTTGGACGATCCTGACCGAATGAAGTTTTCTACTGATGAATTTTATTTAAAAACCTACGATGAGATGAAAGAAGCGATGGCAGGCTATGAAGAGGCGTTGGACACGACTTTGGAAATCGCCGACAAATGCAATGTGACCATCAAAACCAAATCCTTGGCAGAAGTTTTTGAAGTTCCAGAAAAATACAAATTGCCTAGTTCACAAAACTACATTCCAGTTTATCGTCCAAGCACTGGTGAAGAACCTTATGATTTTTTACGCCGTATTTCCTTTGAAGGCTTGCATAGAAATTACAAAGAAATCACCCAAGAACTTTTGGATAGATTGGAAATGGAATTGGGCATTATTAAAGAACAAGGTTTCGTGGAATATTTCTTGATTGTTTGGGATTACATTCATTATGCTGAAAGTCAAGGCATTCCTGTTGGGCCAGGTCGTGGAAGCGGTGCAGGAAGTTTGGTCGCTTATTGCTCTGGAATCACTAAGGTTGACCCGATGAGATATCGTTTGTTCTTTGAAAGATTTATCAATCGTGAAAGAGTTTCCATGCCCGATTTTGATGTCGACTTTTGTACAGATAGACGCCCAGAAGTTATTGAATATGTCAAACGTCGTTATGGAATTGACCATGTGGCAAACATTGTCACATTTGGTTGTATGCAAGCAAAAAACGCTATTCGAGATGTTGGCAGAGTGATGAGAGTTCCAAATACAGAAGTTATGAAACTCACAAAACTCATTCCAAACAAATTGCCAGACGGAATAAAAAAACCTCCTGTGCTCAAATATTATTTTGGCACAACAGGAAAACCTGAAAATGATAAATACATCATTCCTGAACTTCGTGAACTTTATGACAATGACGAAAGTATCAAAAAAATCATTGACATAGCCATCAAACTTGAAGGTGCTCCAAGAAACACTTCCACTCATGCGTGCGGTGTGTTGATTGCTCCTTCACCAGTGTCTGACTATGTTCCAGTGGCAGTGTCTGAGGGCGACCGTGTGACGCAATATAACATGATTGAACTTGAACACATGGGACTTTTAAAAATGGACTTTTTGGGTCTTATTACGCTCACAGATATCAAAAAAGCTTGCGATTATATTTACGAAAATCGTGGAATAAAAGTTGATTTCTACAATGGAATGGAATACAACGACCCAAATGTTTACGAAATGCTCTCTGCTGGCAAGACTGACGCGGTTTTCCAACTTGAAAGTGCTGGTTTTAAGAAGTTTATGAAAGAACTAAAACCAAACTGTCTTGACGATATTATCGCTGGTGTGGCACTTTATCGTCCCGGTCCAATGGATTTTATTCCAACTTTCGTGCGAAACAAACAAGACCCTTCGCAAGTGGTTTATGATGACCCTTGTCTTGAAGATATTTTGGACGTTACTTATGGCTGTATTGTTTATCAAGAACAAGTTATGAAAATCTTCCAGGTTATGGGAGGTTACAACCTCGGACAAGCGGACAATGTGCGCCGTATTATGGGCAAAAAGCAACTGGACAAGATTGACAAAGAACGCGTCAAGTTTATTGATGGTTGGGAAGACCCTGAGGGAAAGAAAAGTATTCCTGGTGCTGTCAAACTTGGTCATAAGCGTGAGGTTGCTGAAAAAATATTCAACGAAATGAAGGAATTTGCGAAATACGCTTTCAACAAATCTCATGCAGCGGCATATGCGTATGTTTCATATCAAACAGCATATTTAAAATATTATTATGAGACCGAATTTTTGACAGCAATTTTAAACAACCGCATCACAAATGCAGATAAGTTGCAACATTATGTGACCTTTGCACGAAGTGAAGGTATTGAAGTTCTTCCCCCAGATGTCAACAAGAGTTATTCTTATTTCCATGTTGAAGGGAAAGCAATCCGATTTGGGCTTGGCGGACTTAAACATGTTGGAACAGGTGTGACAGACCTCATTATTAAAGAAAGAGAAGAAAATGGATTATATTCAAGTTTTGAGGACTTTATTACGCGTGCAGTTGGCGTTGGAGTAAACAAAAAAGCGATTGAGTGTTTGATTTTGAGTGGAGCGTTTGACAATTTTGGAAAGGCTCGTTCACAATATATGGCAGTTTATGAAAAGATTGTTGATCGTGCTGTCAAAGACAAAAAGATGGGAAAAATTGGACAAATTTCATTCTTTGGCGAAAAACAAATTGAAGACACCACAACTTATCCAGATATCAAAGAGTTTAACAAAAAAACCAAACTCAAATATGAAAGAGAAATTGTTGGTGTTTATATGTCTGGACACCCACTTCAAGATTATGTCAAAAAATTTGACGACTTCAATCTAAATTCGGAGATGTTGATGCAAAATGAAACAGAAGAGACCGGCGAAGAAGATGAGGATATGCAAATTTCAGGCGAACCAAATTTGGAGGACGGACAATCATTTGTTTGCGGTGGAATTATCACTGAGGTCAATCGCAAACGCATTAAAACAGGCAGAGAGATGTGTTATATCAAGTTGGAAGATTTGAAAGGTACACTTGAAATTACTTTCTTCCCGAATTCATTTGCGAAATATCGCAATTTAATTGAAGAGGACAACTTGGTCACAATCAAAGGACGAATCAATATTCGTGATGGAATGGCACCAAGTGCAGTTGGAGAAGTTGTCATTTTATGGAAAGACGAGGAGGCAAAAGCAGAGAAACAACAAACAAAAGAGCGTCTTTGCTTGCGATTTGACACAAAAGACCCAGATGTTTATAGCAAGGTCAAAAATTCAATAGCGTCCTATCCAGGAGAAACACAAGTGGTGATTAAATGCACATCTTCAAACAAAAGTTTTGTTTATCAGCAAACTGTCAAAATAAACAACTATCTTTTAAATGAACTCAGTGGAATCATAGGAAACGAAAACATTGTTGTTCAATAAAAAAGACTGGCAATCAGTCTTTTTTTTATGAAAACAGTATATTGCAATATGTTAGTTTTATTAAAGACGAAAAAGTTTGATTGCTATTTTCAAAATTTTCACAAATAAGATTTGATAGATGATTTTCTGTCGACTTCAAACAGTTGTCAAGATTTTCAAAAGCACTTTTGTTCAAATCCTTTGAAAAAAGTGTTTCTAAATTTGTTTTTGTGGAAACATGATTTGAAAAAACAGCATTGCATTCCAATTTTGCTTTTGTTAAATCAAACACCTTTGTATCCAAACTTATGGCTATGTCATACAAACTCTCATACGCCACAAAATTTGCTTTCAAGCAGTTTGATAGGACTGTTTTTTCTTCGGCGGAAAAATTGCCTTCAATTTTTTGGCTATTGAGTTTAATACTCAAAATTTCACAATCTACGCCGGAGGATTTGAGGTTGTTTTTAACTTTTTCGGCGTCACTTTTGTTTGCATATACACTTGCCAACAAGTAAAATTTTTCATCTTTTTTATAAATGTATCCTGCACCATTTTGCATTTGTAGTTCGTTTTTTTGCAAGGATAAGTCTTCTTTTTGCTTGCTTGATGACATTGAGATTGCGTAGATAGTTTGTTGTTCGCCTGACAAAGAATTGCTATTTGCAAACAGACTTGTGGAAAGCAAAACAGTGGAAATTAAGTATGCACAAGAAATGCAAACGAGAACGCCAATACAAAAAATTGAAAGAGAGAGAATTGAAAATTTTTTCATGGTTTAATATATTTGTAAAAATTCTTTTATATGCAATTTAAAAAATCTATCAAAATATTTTTATTTTTTTCGCCAGTTTGTTATAATAAGACCATGAAAAACTTTTTGAATTTTTTAAGTAGAAAACCAAAAATTGGTTTGGCTTTTGGAGGCGGTGGTGCAAGAGGATTTTCGCACATCGGAGTTCTGAAAGCATTTGAAGAATTTGGCTTGGATTTTGATTATGTTGCAGGCACAAGTGTTGGAAGCATTATTGGGGCAGTTTATTCTGCGGGGCTATCTTCAAAGGATATGTATGAAATTGCCAAGGAACTGAAAGTGAAAGATATTCGCACCAACAAACTATTTTTTATGCCGTCAAAAACAGACGGAATTGAAAAACTTTTGACTGACACACTTGGCGATATAAACATAGAGGACCTCAAAAAACCATTTTCGGCGATTGCAGTTGATATTAAAAGCACCAAAGAGGTCTGCATAAGTCATGGCAATTTAGCAAAAGCGGTTGCAGGAAGTTGTTGTGTTCCTGGAATTTTTCAACCAGTGGAATTTGGCGATAGATTGTTGTGCGATGGAGGGCTTCAAAACACGATACCGGCAAATATACCTCGTTACTTTGATTGTGATTATGTGATTGCGGTTGATTGCAACAGCACTCGTACTTATGGCACAGACAGTCAAAAGGTATTGGATGTTTTGGGTTGTGCAATAAGAGTTTTAATGAAGAGTAATGCAGTCAAAGGTTATGTATGCGCTGATTGCACAATAGCGACGGATAACAAGCGATTCAAATCGACGAAGTTGGATGGTATGGACGAGATGATTGAAGAAGGGTACAAAAATGCCATTGATGCCATGCCACAAATTATGAAAATATTTCAAGGGAAAGCACCGAAGAAAAAATTAAAAGACTTTGATAAGGACGAAATAGATTTTATTTAAATTGTGAAAAAATTTAAGAATATGAAATTTAACAAAACACTGTGCATAAATGTCATTTTAATTGCAATTTTGGTGGCAGTGTTTTGTTTTTTGTTTTTTAATTCTTTTGCACTTGATTTTTATTTAAATGGATTTGGGGATTTGATAAAAAGTGACTTGCAAGTCTATTTTCTTGATGTTGGGCAAGCAAGTGCAAGTGTGATTATTTTTCCAAATGATGAAACGATGCTTATTGATTGTGGGAGTGAGTCAAGCAAAGAAAAATTTGTCTCCGATGTAAGTTTCATTTTAAACAAAAATCATCTTTCGAAAATTGATTATCTTTTGCTGACGCACAGCGATGAGGACCATGTTGGAGGAGCGGTCGAATTGCTGGAAAGATTTGAAGTTAAAAAAATTTTTCGTCCAAAACTTATGTCAACAAGTGAACTGGAAGAAGAAAATATATATGGCTATAAGACAATTTACACAGATATCTATTCGCAAGTAATCACAGCAGTGCAATCTGAAAGAGCACAAGTTGAATTTGTGAGTGATATGACTTTTTCGGCAGGAGAAAGTGTTGTCAGCATTTATAGTTGTCAAAAAGAATCATATAGTGATGTCAACTCTTATAGTCCGTTTGTGTTTTTGCAATATGGAGGAAAATCGTTTTTGTTCACGGGAGATGCAACTTCTGGGCGTGAAAAAGAACTTATTACAAGCGTTCCAACGCTCACAGTTGATTTTTTACAAGTTGCACATCATGGCTCAAATTACAGCACAACAGATGAATTCCTGTCGACGATAAACGCCCGTTATGCTTTTATCAGTGCAGGAGATCAAAATCATCCCTCACAAAATGTTATTCAAAGATTAAGTTCTCATGGCGTTGAAGAAATTTATATTTCAAAACTCATTGGACTTGCTGGCGTTGGTGTTGATTCCAGTGGAATTTTTTATATTCATGCCATGGTTGATTATTTTGATTATCCTCTATTTTTGGTGCTTTTTAGTGTTTTAATCTTCACTTTGATACAATTCAACATAAATTTTGAAAAATCATCGAAAATTAACAGATTTCGCAAGAAAAATTTTTTAAGAATGCAAATTTAAAAGAAATGTCAAAAAAAATTTTTGTATTAGAGCAAGTTTGTGCTAAAATAAACTTATGAATGTATTGCAGTTCAACAAAATCGTTGTCGTTTCGCTTTGCGACAAGTTTTCTAAAAGTGTGGGAGAATCATTGTCCCAAACTCTTGGCATGATTTTTTGTGATACAAAAGAATTGATGGAATATGAACTTTCTGACATTAAGACACTTGAAAAGATTTCGTCCAAAGAATATCTTTTAAATTGTGAAAAAAAAGTTATAAGGCATATTGCATCATTTGAAAATGTTGTAGTTTCAATAAATTATGACTATTTTGTTCACAATTTTGAAAGCTTAAAAAGTGGTGCTCTTGCTGTTTTTGTCAAACTGCCAAAGAATTTTGTTAAGGAAAATGGCAACGCGTTGGACTTTATTGAATATTCAGAACATTCGAAAAAATTGCAAGATTTGACGCAAATCACTCTTGATATAAGAAAAGCAGACATAAATTATGTTTGTGAAAAAATAATTGAAAAACTTGGGGGAATTTTATGAAAATTACAGTGAAGGCACAAAATTATCTTAAAGCACTTTGTGCAGAGACGACAACAAATGCAAAGTCTGGTCATCTTGGGGTTTGCTTGGGTGCTTCGTCCATTCTTTTTGCACTTTTTAAAGACCATTACAATTTTGATGTTTCAGACACCGATTTTTTGAACAGAGACCGTTTGGTTTTATCTGCTGGGCATGCCAGTCCACTCTATTATAGTTTGCTTTCGATGTTTGGTTTCAATGTTTCTCTCCAAGATTTGAAAGATTTTAGACATTTGGGGTCAAAAACTCCTGCCTATCCTGAATACAAACTCACAGAAGGAGTAGAAGTCACCACCAGTCTTGCTGGTCAAGGTGTGGCAAATGCAGTTGGAATGGCAATTGCAGAGGCTGTGATGGAAGAACGCTTCAACACTGTTGGTTTTGATATAATTAACAATTACACATATTGTTTTGTGAGTGATGGCGACCTAATGGAAGGAGTTGCACTTGAAGCGGCAAGTTTGGCTGGAAATTTGAAATTGAATCGACTTATTTTGCTTTATGACAGCAATGAAGTTACGAATGATGGTTCACTCAGTCTTTGCAATCGCGAAAATGTGGCAAAGAAATTTAAAGCTATGGGTTGGAATGTTATCAAAGTCGCACGCGGGAACAATTATTCCTTTTGTACTCACGCAATTGCGAGAGCAAAAAAGAGCAACAAGCCAACAATCATAATTTTCAACACCACAATTGGAATTGGCACACAAAAAGAGGGAACTTCGGCGGTGCATAATGCAGTTCTTTCCCAAGAAGAACTTGCAACTTTCAAGGAAAATCTGGGCGTAAAAGAAAGTTTTTACATTCCAAGTGATGTTAGAGAACTCTGCATGGCAAGCACAAGAAGGGGAAAACTGAATCATGAGAAATGGAATCAAGACCTTGCAATGTATTCCAGCACTCATCCAGAACTTTACAAAGCGCTTATGGCATTTTTTGACCGCAAAAAAATCAATTTTGACCGTATAATGAAAAACATTTCCAAATATGACGGATTGAGCCTTAGAAAAATCAATCATTATGCTCTTTCTGAACTTGCTTATCAATGCCCACAACTTTTGGGAGGTACTGCTGATGTTGCTCCAACTTCTATGACTTTTGTTGACAATGCGGGCAATTTTTCGGCAGGTTATAGACGCGGGAAAAATATTCATTTTGGTGTACGCGAACACGCCATGTCTGCCATTTGCAATGGTATTGCTCTTTACGAAGATTTTATCACATTTGATTCAACTTATTTGGCATATTCAACTTATTCACTGCCTGCAATCCAACTTCGAAGCAAAATGAAACTTCCTGTCATGTCTTTCTTTACACATGATTCAATTTATCTTGGAAAAGACGGCCCATCTCATCAAATAATTGAGCAACTTGGTGCTTTGCGTGGCATAGTTGGCAACACTGTTTATCGCCCATGCGATTATAAAGAATTGGTGGCAGGATATCAATATTGCGTAAAAAACTATGAACCTGTGTCTTTTGCACTTTCTCGTCAAAACATTTCTTCAATTTCAGGAACTTCATTTGAAGGGGCGTTGCTTGGAGGATATTTGATTGAAAACACTTCTGCAAAACCAAACATTGTGTTGGTTGCAAGTGGAGCAGAAGTGGAACTTGCCGTCAAAGTGGCAAACGAACTTCGCAAAAAATATCAAGTCAATGTTGTTTCAATGCCTTCTATTGAAGTTTTTGAAAAACAGTCTTCGTCTTACAAAAACAAAATCATAAGCAAAGATGCTGAACTGGTGTTGTCAATTGAAGCATCAAATGACACAAAGTGGTTGAAAATTTTAGGCAAAAATGGCGAAAGTTTTGCAATTAATGAATATTTGAGTGACGGAGATGGAGAACAACTTTATGAGAAAGCAGGTTTTACAGTAAAAAATTTGGTAAAGTTTGCAGAAAACAAGTTGAAATCGCAAAAATAGTCAGAATTTGACAAAATCTTACACTAAACTTTCTATCGTCATAAATCCCAAACTTGTAAAATAGAATTGTTTTATAAGCGAGGGATTTTTTATGTTTAAAAGAAAAAGCGTGGTTTTGTCCGATACTGCTTCCGATAGCAATAAAAAAGCAGTTATGTCACTTGAAGAAGATGAAGTTGGGGTTCGTGGAACGCTTAGACTCTACAATTTTTCGTCACCGCTTGACGGGATTTCTTCATTAGGTTTTTATGTTCAGCAAAAAGTTTATAAAGCAGGATTAACTTACAAATCTCCTATGCTTTATGAATTTTTTGTCGACTTAAAAGAAATTCCTCAAAAGTTTTCTTGTGCTGTTGTCAATTTTCAAAATGCTGTGGCAAAGCCTGTGCTTTTTGGTTCAAGCGAAGGAAGTGAAGATGATGTCTATGGAAACATTATTGCAGAAATATCCAAAGACAACACTTTAAAAAACGCTGAAAAAGTGCTTGATACATTTGGTGTTGATTATGACGACAAAGAAAAAGAAGAAATTGAAAAAGATATTGACGAAGCACTCTGTCAAGGTGATTGTGCAAATTGTGTATATAAAAAATATTTTTATGAAAATGTTGCAAGTGCGGAAGCAGTTGACGAAATAAAAAATACAGAGGAATCTCATCTTGTTGAGGAAGAACCAGAAACAAAAGAAGATGAAGAGACCGAGATTATTTTCATAGACAAATTAAAACCTCAAATTGATAGACTTTTTGAAAACAATCCTGTTGAAGATAAACTTCAACAACTTATACCTGATTCAAAATTTGTCAAAGTGGAATATGAAGATGACGGAGATTTTTATGTTTTCGGACTGTTGTATGATGAAAACCAAAACATAAAATATGTTTGTTATGGTGTACCTGCCATTTTTGAACAGCAACCGCCAAAAGAACTTTCAGGCTATCCAATTTGGCTTCCACTTGACAAACAAAATGCACAGGGATTTGGTTATTGGCTGACATATCAAGATGCTGTAACGGGTGAGCCTATTAGGGCTGTGTTAGACTAAGTGGAGGCAAGATGAAAATTTTTGCTTGGGTGGTGCTTGCCATCATCTTGTTGATTATTTTTGCTCTTATGTATTATCTTGTGGTCGGGCAGATTCTTTTTCACTATGTTTTTTCAAGAAAGAGTTTGCAAGATAGGGTTATGAAAAAAGGAATAGACAAGCAAATAAAAGACCATAAAATTGACCTATGTTGGTGGGAAAAATATAAATTCGACAAAGTTGCAATTGAAAGTTTTGATAAACTCAAACTCATAGGTCACTATTTTGAAAACCATTCAAAAAAAACTGTGCTCGTTGTGCATGGGTTTGGTGGGAATTATAGGGATATGCAACGCTATTGCCAATTTTTTATGCAAAAAAATTTCAATATTTTGGCAGTTGAAAACAGGGCACATGGAGAGAGTGAAGGGAATTGCATTGGCTTCGGTTATACTGACCGATTGGATATTTTGAAATGGTTGGACTATTTAAGAGAGAAACAACCAGAAGCTAAAATAGTGCTGTTTGGTTTGTCGATGGGAGGAACAGCAGTTTGTGCTACTGCTGGCGAAAAACTCAAAAATGTCTCCGCCATTATTTCTGATTGTGCTTTTTCAAATGGAGATAAACAAATTTCGTATGTTTTAAAAAAATATCGTCTTTTTGGAAAGTTATTAAAAAAACATTTGTATAGTTTCACAAAACGAGTTTACAATTTTGATGTCATGCAAATTGATGTCACAAAATCTGTAAAAAACAGTCAAGTTCCAATTCTTTTTATCCATGGCAAAGAAGACACATTTGTGCCAATTGAAAATATGTATGATCTTTACAATGCCACTCCTTCGCAACTACGCTCGCAGTTTGTTGTGGAGGGTGCGGGGCATGCACTTGCATATTCCGAAGCAGGAGTTATGTATGAGCGAAAGATTATCAATTTTTTGAAAGCGTACACTAGTGTGGAAATTTAACGAATTGTTGTCAAAAAATCTTTAAAAGAACAAAAAAACAAGTGCTTTTACATGGCACTTGTTTTTACTTCAATCTTACTTATGTAGAAACTGGCATTGGTTTTCAAATTGGTTATGGTGGTATATTTGTTTGTGGCAAAAGTCAATGATGTGAAGTTTCCAACATGAATATATTGCTTATTATCTTCATAACCGACACCCACATTTACGCCTATAAGAATGGTTGATGTCAAATCGCTTGTCAAAAATCTACAACCACCAGTATCAGGAGTTGAGATGTCAAAATAGTGATATTGATGAGATGCGTAAGCATAAAATTTTACACGCATGGTGTTGTATGGAGTAACATCAGGCAAAGCAGTCAATCTTCCATATGAGCCAGTGATTCCACTTGTCAATCCCAAGTTTATGGCTGGGTCGGTGCTGTCTTTGTCATACAAAACTATCCAAGATTCGTCAGTCGAATCCTCACCACTAGAACTGCCATTATCGCCAGTGTTCCCACTGTCAGTCGAATTGTTGTTTTGATTGCTGTTTTCGATGAGTTGTTTGCTTAGGTCGTCAACTTGACTTTTTAGTAAATCAAGTTCATTTTTCAATTTTTCGTAATCCGTCATAATCTTGTCCCTTTTCTTGTCAAGATTTTATGACAGGAATTTTTTAAATTCAAATTTTTGTGCCATTTATTTTTTGATTTTGCTGTTTTTCATAAACACCCAAGCAAAAATAATGCCTATAAGAGCCAAAATAAGCACAACGCAAGTGATAATAACAGGATTGATGCCGTCTGGTGCAACAAACTTGGTCTGCACATATCCATACATAACTTTGTTTTCGTGTTCAAAAGCAATGGCAGTGTATTCTGCCTTGCTGTCAAATGCTTTATAGATGAAAATTCGCTGATTTTTTGATAGTGTGATTTCGCTTTCAATCATTTCGTTTTCTTGCAAAAAGAAAACTGTGCATTCGGCGTTAGTTCGTCCATTGTAATTTGGAATGGCAGTGACAACTTCACTTTTTGGCATCACCAAATCTGCAAAAATATAGCCTTCATTTTCGCCAATTACTTTGTAGAAAATAAATCCACCGTTTTCATAGGTTTTGGGCGAATTTGCCTCAATTTCAAGATAAATTTCACTATTATAACTTAGCGTTGTGACCACATCACTGGAAAAATTTGGCAAAACATAGACATTGGCGCTGTTTGCAGTTGTCACAAAAATGGGTGTGTTGTCTTCTGCCATGGCAAAATTTACGCTTGGCAACATCAAACAAAAACAAAACAAAACAAAAGCAAAAATTCTCTTCATGTCATTATTTAAGCACAATTTTTGCTTAAAAGTCAAATAAGAGCTTAGAAATAAGAATTTAATCAAGAAATCTTGTTATTTGAACATTTTGTGTCAATTTTTGTGCTATTGATGTTTTTGATTTAATACAATACCTTAGGAGTGTTGTCCAATGTTTTTGACCATTAAAAAGAAAGTATTAATTTCAATTTTGTGTGTTGCTGTATGTTTTGTTGCAGTTGGAGTATTTTTCGGTGTCAGGGCAACGATGGCAAAGCCAAATCTTGCTCCAACAATTGTCATTGATGCCGGTCATGGCGGGAAAGACGGTGGAGCAGTGGGAGATATGACAACAGAGAGTGAACTAAACTTAAAATACAGTCTTGCTCTAAAAAAAATTTGCCAAGAATTTGGATATAATGTCGTTTTGACACGCAGTGATATGAATGGACTTTACAATCCGCTTGCATCGAACAAGAAAAAAAGCGAGATGGAAAAGCGTCGACAAATAATTGAAGATTCCAATCCAGATGTTGTGGTCAGTATTCATATGAACAGTTACACTTCTTCTTCGGCACGCGGTTCTCATGTCTTTTATGCGGAAGGCTCTGAGAGCGGGCAGGCACTGGCTCAAAGTGTTTCCAATGTGCTGTCGCAAAACATTGAATATGCACACAAGACAGCAAAAGTGGGGGATTATTACATTTTAAATTGCACCTCCAATCCAAGTATTTTGGTGGAATGTGGTTTTCTTTCCAATCCTGAGGAAGAGGCATTGCTGGCCAATGAAGATTATATAAACAAATTTTGTTATTATATTTTTTGTGGAATTCTCTTGTATTTTGATTTTTAAAAAAATATCGGTTCAAGCCGATATTTCTTTATTATTTTTCTTTCTTTTAACAAAAACTTTTTTACGGTCATCAATCAGATAGAAAATGTTGTAATAAACAAGAATGAAAATTATGTAAATTGGAAGATATAGCCCATATGAAATTCCAAAGATATCTTGAATATCGCCGTTTGGCATGAAATAGAGCGGGTCGGATTCAATTTTTAGCACATAGATTTCAAATATTGCATAAATCAAAACAATGCCATAAAGAATTGCTTCTTTCCAAATTGTTTTATATTCAAATTTTGTAAATTTCAAAGTTATGAGCGTGATTGATGTGATGAGGAGCAAGGAGTGTGTGACGATGGAATACAAATTTTCAAACAGAATATATTGATTGTTGAAACCAACACCGGGATAAGCAAAGAAGATTATGGCACAAAGTAGTGAACTCATTGAAGCAAAATTGTAAAAGAACCTTTTATTGACAATTGCACTGAACATGAGCGTACAACACGCAATTGCACACCATGGACGAGGCAAAAGAGTAACCAAAAATGAATTCCAAGTGAGTGGTCCTGTCATGTTGCAGAAGTTGATGACGCGCCTTGAAAGTTCAAAAGCAAAGATCAGTCCCACCAAGACCCAAATCACAATTTTTCTTGCTTTTTCACTTCTTTTTCTGAAAATCAACGCCAAAGCAATAATTGTGCCTATGCACAAAATAAGTGTTATGATATGTAACCAGCCCCATTGTCCATTTATATGTGGATTGGGATAACTTGAATAAATCCAATCTATAAAAGTCATAAATTCTCCAAATATAGTTTCATTTTAACAAAATATTAAAAAATAATCAATACTAAAAGAAAATAATTTATTTGCTTGTTTTTATATTATTATTTTGATAAACTAAAAATAACTAAGGAGAAAAAATTATGGAAGTACAGATGTTTAATGGTTGGTACTTTTTCTGGCTGATTTTGAGTGTTGGCTCAGTTGTTGGGTTGTATTTTTTGCTAAAAAATCGAACTGCCAAGACACAAAAGATTGTTCTATTTTCCATTTTAGTTTTTGGATTGGTTTTACACTTCTTAAAAGCTTTTATTCCGCCTTATTCATTGGACGAAAGCAGAATGTTGCGAGATTCATGGTTTATAAATATTTGTGGTGCAAATATAGCATTGTTTCCATTCATATTCCTTTCAAAAAGCAAAACTGCAAAAGATTATATGTTTTATCTTGGCATTTTGGGTGGAGCGTTGGCAGTTTTGTATCCAATCGAACCGATAGAGAAAGCGAATCAAGCAGCTGAATGGTTGGATATTGTCAGATTTTATATCCATCACACAGAACTATATGCTGTTCCACTTTTAATGGTGCTTTTTAAGTTGCACAAATTGGATTATCGCCGTTGCATTTTTACACCAATTTGGTTTTTGGGTGTCATGGCTTTTATCATGGTCAATCAACTTTTACAAAGTGAACTAGGATTTATTCCTCCAAGAAACAGCGACTTTTTCAATATAAATTACAAAAATTCATCAATGATTTGGGGACCAAGTGGTGCGATAGGTGACATTTTGGCAATCTTTTGCCCAAATTTCTTTAAGACTGTGCCTTTTGGAGAACATGCAGGAGAAACAAAATATTGGCCTCTTTTATGGCTGTTGTTCCCAGTATTTATTTTGGTTACGCCATTGTGCTTTTTGCTTTGTATGATTTTTGATTGGAGACATTTTGGTCAAGACATTAACAAACTTTTGTTATTCCTGCACATAAAGAAAGAGAAAGGACCTTCTGAAAAAGCAGACAAAATAATTGAAGATGTTTTGAAGTCTAATTTAAAAATAGATAAAAAAAGATAAAATTCGCTCCTTTTTGACGATTTTCTTGCACAAATATTTGTTGCGTATGTTCTAAAATCGTTAAAGGAGTGTTTATGAACATAAAAATAAACAAATATTTGGCATTATTTTTGAAATTTGTGCTGTTTTTTGGACTTTTTTACATTCTTTTTAATGCCAGTGTGAATTTTGTGATTTTTCCGTTTGCTTTCGGCATGTTTTTTGCTCTTGCTTGGGCGAATCAAAAAGTTTGGCTTGTTGCTTTGGCATACATAGGCTCAGGTGTGCTTTTTTGTCCAACATTGGAGTTTGCCATTTGTCTTTTGGTGTGTGTTTTTTGTCTTATAGTGCCATATTTTGTTCATATTTTATGCAAGAAAAATATGAAAAAATGGGAGTTTGCACTTTTTGCAATTTTAAGTCAAACTGCCAATGTTGTTTTTGATATTTTGGGCGGACTTCATCCGGCACTCAGTGTTGTTGGCGTCTTGCTTGGGGTGCTGTTTATGTATGCTTGCATAACGGTATTTGAGGCAGTCATAATCAGAGGCTTCACAAACAAACTCACAAGTGTCGAAATGGTTTCACTCTTTGCCATAATTGCCATTTTAAGCAGTGGTCTTGTGGTTTTAAATATCGGCACTTTCAGTTTTTTAAAACTATTTGTGGCATTTGTGCTTTTGGTGTTTGGTTTTTGTGCTTCGCCGTTGCTGACGATGCTTGTGGCATCAGTTTCAGGAATCGGTGCACTTCTTGCCACAAACAATCCAATCTATGTTGCTCCTTTTATGCTTTGGGCACTTTCCGTATTGCTCTTCAAAAAGCATCACCGCATTTTTATGGTCATATCGCTTGTATGTATTGAACTTGTGATTGGATTTTACTTCAATCTTTACACTTCTTTTGGGTACATTGAAATTTTGCCAGTTGCCATATCTGTTCTTGTTTTCATGATTCTTCCAAAATCGCTTTTGAATGAAGTGGCTGTTGTGTTCAATCTTTCAAAAGACCGCCTTGCAATGAAGAATGTTGCCAATCGCAATCGAGAGATTTTGCATAGACGACTTGGAAATTTGAGCGAAATTTTCAATGATATGAATTTGATTTATCGCAATATGCTCAAAAATGGCATGACGCTAGACGAAGTCAAAGTTATGCTCGAACAAGAAATAACAGACAAAATTTGTTCTTTTTGTCCAGAAAGAAATCACTGCCATCGCACTTTTGCGGAAAACACAAAACAAGTCTTTGACCAACTCATCACCATTGCCTACGAAAGAGGAAAGACGACGCTTTTGGATATTCCGTCTTACCTAACTTCAAGATGTAAGCAAACAAATTCCATTTTGGGAAGTATCAACACATTGACGGCACAATACAAAAAATATATGAGTATGGTCAAAGATGTTGACACCAGCAAACTTGTGATTGCCGACCAACTCTTGGGAGTCTCAAAAATTATGGGCGGACTCTCAAAAGAAGTGGAAAGCAGCATTTCTTTTGATACAGTTCGTGAAAACAAAATTTTGGACGAATTGACTTATTACAATATAATTTGCATTGATGCTGTCGTCTTTGAAAAGGATATTTGGACAATGGAAGCATCAGTTGTGGTGAGAAATGAAGATAGTCAAAAACCAAGAATTGCCGATGTTGTCAGCAAGATTTGTGGTTGTAAAATGGCAATTTATGAGAGTTTCCCTTGTTCAAGACCAGGCTACACTGTGGTCAACCTTAAAACTGCACCAAAATATGATTGCTTGTTTGGAGTCAGTCAAAAAACCAAGAATGGCTCGAAAGTCAGTGGTGACACATACAGTATTATCAAACTTGATGGCGACAAAGTTTTGTTTGCTATAAGTGACGGCATGGGCAGTGGAGAAAAGGCAGAAAAGACCAGCGAACTTGCCATCAGTCTTGTGGAGAATTTTTATCGAGCGGGTTTTGACAATGACCTTATTTTGTCAACAGTCAACAAACTTTTAAATTTGCACAAAGAAGAGATATTCAGTGCACTTGACCTTTGCATCGTGGACGAAAAAAGTGGACTTGTGGATTTTATCAAAATGGCATCGCCAAACTCTCTTATTTTGAATGATGATAAGTGTCAAGTGATTCAAACTGGCGCACTTCCAATGGGAATTGTGCAAGACTTTGAACCACTCGTAAAGAAAAATGTCATTGAAAGCAAAGATTTGATTATTATGTATTCTGATGGCATAAGTGACAGTTTTCAAACGCAAGAGACCCTTGTGGAATGTGTAAAAGCAATTAAGACCAAAAATCCTCAGGAGTTTGCCGATGAACTTCTTGAACGCGCACTTGCTTGCAACAATGGTTATGCCGTTGATGATATGTCTGTGGTGGTAATTAAAATTTTGGATTTTTAATAAAAAAAACAAAAATTTAAACATTACAAAAAAGACAAAAAAATCATAAAAAAACAACAAAAATGCCTAAAAAATGGCATTTTTTTATAAAAAAGGATTGTTTTTTAAAACAAATTAAGATATACTAGAAATTGTAAATTTTAAGGTGAAAAAAATATGGAAAAAATTTTGGATTTTATCAAAAAGAACAAACTTATTAAAGCAGGACAAGTGATTGGTGTTGGCGTGAGCGGTGGAATTGACTCCATGTGTCTTTTGCATTTTCTTAATGCCAACAAGGAAAATTTGGATATTGATGTTGTTGCCATTCACATCAATCATGGCATAAGAGAAGAAAGTGACGATGAGGCGCGTTTTGTTTTGCAAAAGTGTCGTGAAATGGGAGTGCGTGTTTACAAATTTACTATTGACTCTCCAAAAATTGCCAAAGAGAAAAAAATTAGCATTGAGACCGCTGCTCGCGAAGGGCGTTATGGTGTTTTTGAAGCACTTATCAAGAAAGATATCGTTGACAAGATTGCATTGGCTCATCATCAAAGTGACCAAGCAGAGACAATCCTTATGCACATTTTCCGTGGTTGTGGTGTTGCTGGTGCAAGAGGAATGGAGCCTATCAGGGACAAAATCTACATTCGACCAATGCTTCCAGTTTCCAAAGAAGAAATTGAGCAATACGCTTCAATAAACAATATTGAATTTGTGGAGGATTCTTCAAATGCAGACATTTCTTACGCCAGAAATTATGTTCGCAATGTTATTATGAAGGATATACTCAAAAAGTGGCCAAATGCCATTGAAGCAATCAACAATTTTGCCAGTGCAGTATGCGATGACGATGATTACATCAAATCTCGTCTTGACCTCAACGCACTTATTGTTGACAACAAAGTCGTGCAAATGCCATGTAGTTATTTTTATGGAAGCAGTGCCATTTACACTCGCATAGTTTTCAAAGCGTTGGAATTTATTGGAGTAAAGAAAGACATAGAAAGAAAACACATAGAGATGATAAGAGATTTGGCTGTCAATCTTGAAAACGGCAAAAAAATCAAACTTCCATTTGATGTTATGGTTTCAAAAGAATACGACTTTTTGACTTTTGAAAACAATTATATTGAAAAACCAACACTTTCAAGGGGACTTAAATGTGAAGAATTTGAATCAGCAAATTTTGGAAAAGTTATTGTAAAGAGAATTAACACAGAAAAAATGAAAACTTCCGATGAAAATGCTCTCTATTTTGATTATCGAAAAGTTCCAAAAGATGCAAAGTGGCGTTATCGTGAAGAGGGAGATGTCTTTGAAAAATTTGGCGGTGGAACAAAGAAACTCAAATCATTTTTGATTGACAAGAAAATTCCAGTTAGATTGCGTGATTATATTCCCGTTCTTGCCAGTGAAAATGAAGTTTATGTCATCGCAGGAGTGGCAATCAGTGAGAAGGTTAGGGTTGATGATGTGCCAACATGCTTCAAACTCACAGTTGAAAAAAATAAAAAATCTTAGTTTTGTGACTAAGATTTTTTTGTTTAAATTGCAAAACTATAAACATTTCTAAGTGGTTCACGAGTGAAAGCAACATATTTTTTGCATGCACTTTCAAACAATACATAAACTCTATCGTTCACCAAAACCAATTCCTCGCTCATACATGGAGCAGTTAAGTCATTTAACAAATCTTTTTCTGAAAGCACATAGAGAGGAATTTCTTGCCCTTCAAAAAGAAAACCTTGTGCGTTGGAAATGTCGTTTGTTATGTCGTTGTATGTGTAAATATGACTGTCTGGCAAAGAGTAGGAGGTTGAAAGCACGATTTTATTTTGAGAAATGACCATGCCTTGCACGAGCGATGGAGTGGAAAGACCGGCACGAGCAATATTTGAAGCAATTCCAGTGTCAGTGTTGTTGTCTATTGTAAACTTAAAACTTATTGCTTTGTTGATTTGTCCGTCATCGGTTTCAATGAAATGGCTTTCATCGGTGTCGTATTTTCCTGCACGATGGAATTCTCCAACCCAAAGAGCGTTTTCTTCAATAGTGACAAAATCTGCGCCGTTGTGAGACTCAAAAGATCCAGTAATTTCAATAGTCTCGCCATTTTCAACATCTGCGATGTCCGCAAAATTGAAACAATGAACCATTCCGTCTCCGCTTATCCAAACTTTGACGCCATTTGTGGCAATTCCACCAGCGTGACCGTTGTAATCATCTCCATTAAGTTTCAAAGTAAAATATTTTTCCGTTTCGCCATCTTTGATAACATAAACTCTTGACGCTGTTCCGTCTTTCATATAACCGCATGTCAAATAGGTTTCGCTTGCACTGTCATAACCGATTCCTTGTGGCGTAAAACCTTCTGAAAGGCCAGCAATTTCAAATTCTTCCCTTGCGACATTGTAAAATTCAGCGTAATTTCCACCAAAATACCACAAAAACAAGACAATAGAAAAAATTACAAACAATGATGATATGACAATGGTTGTTATTTTTTGACTTTTGTTCATCTCAAACTCCTTTTATAACACAAGTCTAACATAAAAACAATTTTCGTCAAAACAATTTTGAAATTTTTATTTTATTTTGTTTGCGATATCATAAAAATATGATATAATCAAAATAGTTAAATAATTTTAAATAAAAAAGGAGCAGTTATGAACGAAGAAAATTTACCTGTTCTACCAAAGAAAAATTCAAAATTTAGTGTCGCTCTTAGTGTGTTGTCGTTTTTAATGGTTGCAGTGCTGGTTGCCGTGGTCATTTATATGTTTGTTGGATATATTCCAAGTTTCGCAAATGGGGAAGATGGTGCGGCAGCAATCGTGCTTGTGGTGTTCATTCCACTTATCATTGCTTTTGCGATTTTGTCGGGAGTTTCAAGCATTTTGCTTTTGGTGCTTGGCATTTTGTTACTTCAAAACAAAGATTTTTTATGCCATAGAAAAGCATATGTAATTTTCACCGCAGTTGTGGATTTTGTTGTTATCGCTGGACTCGTGTTTTTGACCGCTTTAAGCCCAAAAACTGACATTTTCTTTTTGCTGAGTGATATATTTATGCTGATATATTTTGTATTTAAAATTGTCGCATTATCAATTTGTGGAAAAACAAAGGAGAACTAATTTATGAAGGTTGCCATATCTGCCGAAAGCACGATTGACCTTCCAAAAGAACTTTTGGAAAAATATGATATTCACACTTTGTCATTCATGGTCATTTTGGGTGACAAAGAACTCAAAGATGGACAGGAAGTTTGTCCAGCAGATATCTTTGATTTTGTTGAGAAGAACAAAGTTTTGCCAAAGACATCAGCAATAAATGAAGAGCAGTATGAAAATTATTTCAGTGAATTGCTCAAAGACTATGATGCTGTGGTGCATTTTTGTTTGTCGAGCCAAATTTCAAGTGCGTGTTCAAACGCCAAAAATGTGGCTGAAAGAATGAAAAATGTCTATGTTGTGGACACTTTGTCACTTTCAACAGGCATTGCTCTTCTTGCGATTTATGGTCGTAAACTTGCAAACGATGGACTTCCTGTTGAAGAAGTTTACAATCGTTGTTGCGAAAGAGTTTCAAAAGTGCAGGCAAGTTTTGTTATCAAAAAACTCGACTATCTCTACAAAGGTGGCAGATGTTCCGCACTTTCCTTTTTTGGTGCAAATTTGATGAAAATTCGCCCTATGATTGTGTTAAAAGACGGCAAAATGGGAGTTCATCGCAAATATCGTGGAAACATGGACAGTGTGATTGCAAACTATTGCAAAGACACGATTGAAGAATTCAACACACCAGATTTGAACATTGCTTTTGTCACTTACACAACCGCCAGTGAGGGTATGGTGCAGTCAGCAAAAGAGGCACTCAAAAACAGAGGATTCAAAGAAATCTATGAAACTCGTGCTGGGGCAACAATCACCAGCCACTGCGGAGAAGACACTCTTGGAATTTTGTACATCAATGATGGCATGGAATAAGAATAAAAATAAAGCAAAATTTGCAAAATTAAATAAAAAAACAAAAAAATAAAGAGCAGATTGCCCTTTATTTTTGTTTAATTATTGAAAAAATTTAGCGTTCTGAGTGTTTTTCGTTTTGCAAATCTTTCACCCAGTATGCACCTTCGTGCTGTGTTGGTGGAAATCTGTCACCTTTTTCAAGATATGTTTTTTCTTCGTCGTGACTCTTTCCGTTTTCGTCATATGCCTTGTAGTTGCATGACATTGGAACGGTTTGACCACATCTATATTTTTCCATTTTTCCCTCCTGAGAATATTGTGTGCAGGCAAGGGAAAAATATTCAAAAAACATGACTTAAATCTCTTTTAAATACGCTTTCAATTTGTCAGCAATGTCATTATCTTGCAGAGCAAAGTCAACAATGCATTTGACATATTCCAATTTGTTTCCGCAGTCGTAATAGGTGGCGTTAAATTCATAGCACACTGTTCTGTTTTGTTTTGCCAAAATTGTGAGTGCGTCTGGCAAATAAATTTCTCCATTTTTTGCTGGCTTGCACTGCAAAATTGCATCAAAGATATCAGGAGTAAGCACAAAGCGAGCAAGTTCCACCAAGTTTGAAGGTGGAACTTTTGGTTTTTCCAAAATTCCTTCCATTTCAAAGCAGTTTTTGAAGAGTTTTCTTCTTGTTATGATTGAGGAATATTGACTGACGACATCAATTGGCATCGCTTTTGCACCCACCACACATTTTCCAGTTTTTTCATACACTTTTGCAAGTTGTTTGACGACCGGTGGTGACTTTTTTGGTTCTCTGCACAAGTCATCGCCAAAGATGAGTGCAAAAGGTTTTTCTTCTGCCCAGTCTTTCAAGGCATAAACTGCTCCGCCAGTGCCACTCATTTTGTCTTGATAGACAAAATCAATTTGCATATTGTTAATAATTTCGTTGAGTTCGTCAAGCAGATGCAAATTGCCATTTTTTTGCAAGTTTTGTTCCAAAATTTTGTCGTGAGAAACAAAATTTTTTATGTATTCTTTTTCTTTTGAAATCACAAGACAAACTTTTTTCATTCCGCTACGATATGCTTCGCTCAAATGATACAAAAGTGCAGGCTTGTTTGCAATTGGAAAAAGTTCTTTTGCCATGACTTTTGTTGCAGGCAAAAATCTTGTTCCTTTGCCAGCCAAAAGTATGGCGCATTGTTTTACTTCATTTGCCACAAAAACTCCTATTTTTTTCTATAAACAAATATATGATTTGTGCGAGGAAAATGTCAGCATTGTTTGACAAATATGTGCACGTGTGATAAAATCGACCTATCATTTAAGGCAGAATGCACTTTTGTGAAAATATGCACATTTTGTGTTTAAAAGAGGAACGATATGAAAAAGACTGACACAAAACTTTATGACCTTTTGAAAGAAAGAGGACTTTTGTATCAATGCACAGATGAGGAAGGATTGAAAAAACTTTTGCAGAGTGGAGAACCGGTGACTTTGTATGAAGGAACAGACCCGACAGCAGACAGTTTGCATATTGGGCATTGTGTTCCTTATTGCATTTTGCGTCGTTTTCAACAGGCTGGGCACAAGGTCATCATTTTGATGGGTGGAGCGACTGCTGGCATTGGCGACCCGAGTGGTAAACAAGAGATGCGCAAACTGCTTTCAAAGGAAGAAATCAATCAAAATATCGAAAAAATAAAAAACACGCTCAAAGTGTTTTTGAAATTTGACGGGGACAATCCTGCCATAATTGTTAACAACGCCGATTGGTTTAACGGATATGATTATGTTGACTTTATGCGTGAGGTTGGAATTCATTTCAATGTCAACAAGATGCTTGCAAATGAAATTTATGCCAAGCGTGTGGAAGAAGGTGGATTGACTTTCTTTGAAATGGGCTATATGCTCATGCAAGCATATGACTTTGTGCATTTGAATCGCGAGTATGGCTGTGTGCTTCAATATGGCGGACAAGACCAATGGGGAAATATCGTTGCAGGGACAGAACTTCAACGAAAACTCAACTTTGCCAATGGCACAAATGTCAATTTGATTGGCGCGACAAACCCACTTTTGCTGACACCAGACGGCAAGAAAATGGGCAAGACCGAAAAAGGTGCAATTTGGATTGACCGCGACAAAATTTCTGCATATGATTTCTATCAAGGCGTTTATCAAACACCGGACGCTTGCGTTCAAATGATGTTTGCCCTCTTTACAGATGTTCCAATGGACGAAGTCAAGAAAATGATTTCTGAGGACATTGTAAAAGCAAAGAAAACTCTGTCTTTTGAAATTACAAAGTTTGTGAGAGGTGAACAAGACGCCATTCTTGCACAAAATATGAGTGAAAACCTCTTCTCTCAGGGCGGAGATGATGCTCCGATTGTAAACCTGTCAAAAAGTGAATTTCCTATGAACATTTGTGACCTTTTGTTTAAGATTGGCCTTGCTCCATCAAAGAGCGAAGCAAGACGCCTTATTCAAGGTGGAGCAATCACTTTTAAAGGCGAAAGAGTGTCTCGTTTTGATGTTTCAGTGACTGCCGAAGAGGCACAAGATGCCCTTGTCAAGAAAGGCAAGAAGTCATTTATCAAAGTTGAAGTCATTTAAAACCCAAACAAATCTTTTGCAGAAACTTTGAGATGTTTTAAAAGATTGTGCATGGTGTCCATTCTCAAATTTCCAACATTTTCAGATAGCAATTTGTTAAGCGTAGTGACAGAAATTTCACAAAACTTTGCAAATTGCTTTTTTGTTAGGTTGTGTTCTTTCATAAAATTTTCCAAAATTTCTTTGTTGAAATATTTTTGATTTTCATCTTTTTTCATATATTCTCCTTAGTTGTTATTTTTATTATACAATCCCTTTTGGTATTAGTCAAATGATTTAATACCATTTGGTATATCCTTTCAATAGGAGTAATGTTATTATGAAAGTGTTGGCTGAAAGATTAAAAGAACTTAGACAGGAGAAAAATTTAACAACTTTTCAGTTGAGTAAATTGATAGGTTGTAGTGATGCTTCAATAAGCCGATGGGAAAATGAGATAAGAACACCGAATGCTGAGGTGTTGGTTAAATTTGCAAAGTTTTATAATGTTTCAACGGACTATCTGTGTGGATTAGAGGATTGATTAATGAAAATTTTTGCAGAGAGATTAAAAGAATTAAGAATGGAAGAAAAAATTTCAACAACACAATTGGGTAAAGCAATAGGCGTCACTGCAACAACAATTAGTCGTTGGGAGAATTGTTTGAGAGAGCCAAGCCTTGCAAATGCAAAAGAAATTGCAAAATTTTTCAAGGTCTCAACAGACTATTTGTGTGGACTGGAAGATTAAACAAAAAAACTGCACCAAATGATGCAGTTTTTTTAAAATCCAAGTGATATCAAAATTGCACGATTGACTTCTTTCATTTTGCGTTCGTCAATGGTGGTTATTTTTTCTTTAAGGCGACGCTTGTCAAGGGTGCGTATTTGTTCCAAGAGCACCACCGAATTTTTTGGCAGGTGGTAGTCCTCGGAAGACAACTCTATGTGTGTTGGCAGTTTGGCTTTGGAAAGTTGACTCGTAATTGCAGACACAATGACGGTCGGGGAGTATTTGTTGCCGACATCGTTTTGAATGACAAGCACTGGGCGTATGCCACCTTGCTCACTCCCAACAACAGGACTAAGGTCAGCAAAATATATCTCTCCTCTTTTAATCAAATTTTCCATTAAACCTACCAACAAAGAAGTTTTCATCGAACAAGTCAGCAAGTTCCAAATCGTGAAGGTCTTGATACACCTGTTCCATATCTTGAAAGTCAGAAAGGGAAACCCCTTCCATTCTCATTCTATGTTCATCGTTCAAGTTTGTTGAAGTTATGACAAAATTTTCAAAAGAACCATGCTCGTTTTCAATTTTTTCAATTCTTTTCAGACTTTTGCGGTAAACATTTTCTTTCATAAATTATCTCCTGTTTGTCAGATTTTACACATCTAGTGTTGGTAGAGTGGAAAATTTTATTCATAAGTAATTTATCAAAAAAAGCCAAGCGGATTTCTCCACTTGGCACACAGCAACAAAAACGAATTTATCTTATCAAAACCACAGCGCCAACCACTGTTTTTTGATGAGAAAGTGAAACTTCAATGACGCTTGCTTTCAAACTTTCAAATTGCTCCAAAGCCTTGCCGTGAAGCGTGATGTAAGGTGCACCACTTTCTTTGTGACAAAGTTCAATATCTTTGTATGAAATGTTTGTTCCGTCAGTGCATAGTGCTTTGAAAGTTGCTTCCTTAACTGCCCAAAGAGTTGCCACTTTTTCGTTGAAGTTTTGTTTGAATCTATGTATGTAATTTACTTCGCTGTCAAGTGCAATTTTTTTTAGCAATTTTTCAGCATCTTTGATTTCGTCCACTTCCTGCAAATCAAATCCAATCATTGTCTTCTCCTTTGTATGCGTTTTTGGTTGCTTGTTGTGCCACACTATAATCATACCCTTTGTAGATAAGATGTGCAAGGCACTTTTGTTTACATTTTTGGTCATTTTGACGATTTTTAACGAATTTCTCTGCCAGCGCGGTTGCGCGTTCAAGTTCGGCGTCTTCATCGACCTCTTCAAGCAGGTTGTCAATGATTTGTGCTTTGATTCCTTTTTCACGCAATTTGTTGGCAATGGCACGCTTGCCTTTTGTGCCAGCAAGACTGTCAAAATAATTTCTTGCAAACTTTTCATCGTTCACAAATCCATATTCTTGCAGTTTTTCCAATGTGCTTTTGATGGTTTTGTCGGAAAAACTTTTCTTTTTGAGATAATCTTTGATGCCCTTTTCGCTTACAACATATTTTTCCATGTATGAAACAGCCATATCAAAGCAGACACGCTCGTCATTTTCTTCTTTAATCTCTTTGAACTCTTGTTCTTCAACCTCTTGGCCAGTTTTGAGAGCATAGCGTGCCAAAGTTTCGTCCAAAAAAATTCCACACCATTTTTCATCAATGTAGAGATTGTATCTGTTTGTGCTTCCAATTCGTTTGATTTTTGTGATGGTCATTTCAGCACCTCGCTTGTCGTCTTTGTGTAAGCGCGCACAAGACCGCCAGCACCAAGTTTTATTCCGCCAAAGTATCTGACAACAAACACGCAGGCGTCAGAAACTCCTCTCTTTTGCAAGACAGACAAAATCGGTCTGCCTGCTGTTCCACCTGGTTCGCCATCATCGACAGCCTTTTCCAAAAACGGATTTTTGAGGCTGTATGCATAACAAATGTGAGTGGCTTTCTTGTGCAAAGATTTTAGTTCTGCCAACGCAAAATTTACATCTTCAACTGTCTTGCAAGCAAAATAATAACCGATAAATTTCGATTTTTTCTCAATATATTCAATTTGGTTCACAAGTTCTGCCATAACAAAATTATACCATGTAAAGAGCGAAAAAGACAAATTATTTTTGTATTTCAGACTAATCAATTCTACCAAGTATATAGTCGGTGCTTGTTTGAAAAAAGTCTGCACAAATATTTATAATAGACAAACTAGGTTCAATTTTGTCGGTTTCATATTTTGCTATTGTTGACTTATCTAAATGTAACTCTTTTGCAAGTTCTATTTGAGTAAGTTTATTTTCTAGTCTTAATTCTTTTAATCTTTGTCCAAATGTTGCCATAAAAGCCTCTTTTACTTTACATTCTGACAGAAAATCAGTACAATGTATTCAATTCTGATTATAAATCAGAATTTTAAGGAGTTTATTATGGATAAAATTACAGAAATTTTAGAAACAATAAAGACAGATTTAGAAAGTAAAAATTATTTTAATGCCGATATGTCGGACATCATTAGTGTCCATTTTGGAGTTTGCTTATATATAAGAAATAAATATTTATGGAGAAATTCTGATGTGGTTGAAATGTTAAATGCTTATTTCAAAACTAACAATGTCGATGATTTGTCGCACAAAATTTTAAATGAAATAAAAAAAGAAGATAGTCAATCTTCTAATCCTAATAAATAGTCAGCAGATGTTTTAAAATAAACAACCAATGTTTTAAACATAGAAAGGCTAGGCTCAACTTTATCAGTTTCGTATTTGGCAATGGTTGATTTATCAATATTTAATTCTTTTGCCAACTCAACTTGCGTGAGATTTCTTTCTTCTCTTAATTCTTTTAATCTCTTTCCAAGGCTTTCTTGTTCCATATAATATATTTTGACAAATTTTCATTTTAAATGCATGGAAACTGATTTTTAATCAGTATAGAGTTGAGTATCTATTCAAGCGATGTTGAACAAAATTATCAAAAAAGACTTTACTTTTTTGTATAAGTGTGGTAAAATTGCACTGATTAAATTTTAGGAGTATTGTTATTATGATGATTGAACCACCTATTGACGAACTTGCAAAAAAAGCTGGCGGAAACAAATATGTCCTTTCTGTCATTGCGTCAAAGAGAGCAAAAGAAATTGAAACCACAAGAAGAGCAGAACTTGCCACTGCCGACAAAAAGTCAATCAGTATTGCACTTGATGAAATTTATGAAGGCAATGTGAAACCAAGCGACTTAAATGATTGATTGGTTTGAAATTTTATGCTATAATTCTACTGTAAAATTGCAGTAGAATTTTTTTTAGGAGAAGAGTTTGTTTGCAAAAATTATAATCGACCAAGATGCCAAGGCTTTGAACAAGGTTTTTGAATATAGCGTTCCAGACGATTTGCAAGTGGGAGTGGGAGAAAGGGTGATTGTTCCTTTCGGCTCTCGCCAACTGCAAGGATTTATCATTGGTCTTGAAGAAAAAAGCGATTATGATGCAAACAAAATCAAACCAATTACTCGAAAAATTGAAAATTTTGCTGTCATAAAACATGAAATGTTGGAACTTATGTTTTTCATGGCAGACAAATTGCACCTCAAACTTGCAAGTTGTTTGAGATTGTTTTTGCCAAGTGAAATGAGAACGGACAAGGTTAAAGAACTTGTTGTAAGGTGGGTTAAACTTTCCGACAATTTCATTTTGCCATCTTCGCGAGCAAAGAAACAATTGGAAATAATTTGCCATTTGCAAGAAAATGGGCAATGTAAATTTGCAGAAATTTCAAACGAGTTTGGCTATGCTCCTCTTTCTGCACTTGTCAAAGCGGGGATAGTCCAAGTCTTTGAAATGCAAGAAAATCGAACTCCTGTTTATGACAAAATGGAGAGCGAAAAACGTGATTTGACTCCGTTGCAACAGCGAGCAGTGGACAGCATATGCGAAAACAAGACCTATCTTTTGCATGGTGTGACTGGAAGCGGAAAGACGGAAGTTTACATGAATTTGATTGAAAAACAACTGGAAAAAGGCAAAACTGCACTCATGCTTGTTCCAGAGATTTCTCTCACTCCGCAAGTTTTGGCAAACTTTAAGGCACGCTTTGGCGACAAAGTGGCGCTCATTCACAGTGGACTTTCAGCAGGCGAACGCTTTGATGAATGGAAGAGAATTTTCTTTGGAGAGGCGCGAGTGGTGGTCGGTGCAAGGTCGGCAATCTTTTCACCTATTGAAAACTTGGGAATAATCATCATTGACGAGGAACATGAGCAAAGTTATGTTTCAGAGAGCAATCCGAGATATGACACCCATCAAATTGCGGAATTTAGAAGAAAATTTAATGATTGTACACTTGTGCTCGGAAGCGCCACGCCGTCCATTGAAAGTTATGCAAAAGCGATTGACGGGGAGTATGCACTTGTTGAGATGCCTGTGCGTGTGAATGGCATGGAAATGCCAAAAATTGTTGTGATTGATATGCTGATGGAGATGCGACAAGGGAACAATCAAATTTTTGCTCTTCCACTTATCTATGAACTTCAAAATATCATAAATCAGAAAAAACAGGCGATGATTTTTATCAACAGGCGTGGTTTTTCGTCCTTTCAACGCTGTCGAAACTGTGGTTATGTGGCAAAATGCTCAAATTGTGATGTTTCGCTTGTTTATCATCGCTTTGAAAACCGATTGAAATGCCATTATTGCGGAAAGCGCTACAAGGCGCTTGATGTTTGTCCAAGTTGCGGAAGCCATGACATCAAACAGGGCGCAATTGGAACAGAGCGTGTGGTGGAAGAACTGCATAAGCTTTTTCCAAATGTGCGAATTTTGCGTATGGACAATGACACCACTTCAAAAAAGAATGGTCATCGCGAAATCTTAAACGAATTTAAAAACACAAAACCTGCAATTTTGGTTGGAACTCAGATGATTGCAAAAGGACACGATTTTGAAGATGTGCTCCTTGTGGGAATTGTTGATGCTGACCAAAGTTTGTATCAGTCGGATTATCGTTCAATTGAAAGAACTTTTCAACTTATCACGCAAGTTGCTGGGCGGGCAGGACGAAGTGCTGAGCAAGGTCGAGTGATTTTGCAAACTTACAGTCCAAATCATTATGTCTATCGCTTTGCAACTGGCTATGACTACAAAGGTTTCTTCAAAAAAGAGGCAAATTTAAGAAAAGTGACCAATTTTCCACCTTATGCACGCATAATTCGTGTGCTTTTCACGCATGAAGATGAAAATATTGTGTCACAAGAGTGCAAAGTGTGTTATAATAAAGTGCAAGAAGTGAAAAAACACTATGCGGACGATTTTGTTTATCTTGATGTTATGAAAGCACCGCTCAACAAAATCAAAAACAAATTTCGTTATCAAATCATGATGCGCGTTAAACTTGAAAAAGCAGATGAAATTGAAAAACAAATCTATGATTGTGTGGACGAAAAGACAAAGAGCAGTGTTTTCTTTGAGATAAATCCAAACAATCTATCTTAAAAAAACAAATACATTTAAGGAGAAAAATAAGTGGCAACAAGACGAATTGTTATACTTGGGAATGAAACGCTAAGAAAAAAGTCCAAGCCAGTGCTTGCGTTTGACGAAGCACTTGGAACTCTTTTGGACGACATGAAAACCACCATGATTGAGAAGAATGGTGTTGGTATTTCTGCTGTGCAAATTGGTGTTTTGCGTCGTGCGATTGTGATCGAGATTGAACCAAAAAAATTTTTGGAGATAATCAATCCTGAAATCATCAAAACCAAAGGAAAATCAACAGACAACGAAGGTTGTTTGAGTGTGCCTGGTTTTTATTGTGATGTGACAAGACCACAATATGTCAAAATCAAAGCATTTGACAGAAATGGAAAAGAATTTGAGTTTGAAGCAGAGGACTATATTGCCCGTTGCGTTTGCCATGAAATTGACCATCTCAATGGTGTGCTTTTTGTGGATTATACAAAGGAAGGACAAAAATATAAGAAAGAGCACGGGGTGGAATGATGAAAATTTTATTTTTTGGAACTCCACGCTTTGCTGAAATCGTCTTGCAAGGACTTTTGAATAGCAAATTTGAAGTTGTGGGCGTTGTCTGCCAAACGGACAAACCAGCAGGACGCGGAAACAAATTGGTTAGTCCGCACATAAAAACGCTTGCCATTGAAAATGGCTTGTCAGTATATCAATTTGAGAGACTTAAAGACCATATTGAAGATTTCAAAAACATCGATTATGATTTGGCTGTGACAGCGTCATATGGAAAGATTTTGCCAAAGGCATTTTTGGATTTGAAGCCATGTGTCAATGTTCACCCGTCAATGCTTCCAAAATATCGTGGAGCAACACCTATTCAAAGTGCACTTTTGAATGGTGACAAAATGACTGGTGTGACGATTATGAAGACCGAAGTCGGCATGGATGACGGCGACATTTTCACGCAGTGTGAAGTGGAAATTTTGCCGGAGGACGACTATTTTTCACTACATGACAAATTGGCGGAAGTTGGCGTCAAACTTTTGCTCGACACACTTGAAAAAATCGAAAATGGCACAGCTGTAAGAACTGCACAGGACTCCTCAAAAGCGACTTTTGTGAAACTTATTGAAAAAGAAGACGCTCTTCTTGATTTTTCTGCGCCAGTTGAAAGTCTTGTAAACAAAGTCAGAGCGTTTGTTGAAAATCCTGTGGCTTATTTTTTCTTGGGCGAGGATAGAATCAAGGTGTTCAAAGCAAGAGTTGCGAATATGTGCAATTTGGCATCTGTTGGAGAGATTTTGGAAAATAAAAAGCATTTTCTCATTCAAGCGAGCGATGGTGTTTTGGAGATTTTGAAATGTCAAGCGCCGGGCGGAAAAGTTCTGGACGCTAGTGCATTTTTGAATGGCTATCGTTTCAAAACGAGGGTGGTGAAGTCATGATTTTGGATATGAATTTGACGGAACTTACTGAGTATGTGAAGAGTTTGGGCGAGCCTGCATATCGTGCAAAACAACTCTACGAAGCACTTTTATTGGGCAAAAAATTGGAAGAAATTTCCAATTTACCAAAAAGTTTAAAAGAAAAAATTGCCAATGACTATCCAAAATTTGAGGTCGTTGCTCATCTTGTTTCAAAGGACGAAACGCAAAAAGTGGCACTAAAATTTGCGGACGGAAGCATCGTTGAAAGTGTGCTTTTGAAATATAAATATGGCTACACTGTCTGCGTTTCCACACAAGTTGGTTGTCGCATGGGTTGCAAGTTTTGCGCCTCCACATTAAATGGCTTGCAAAGAAATTTGTCTGCTGGTGAAATTTTGGCGCAAGTGTTGTTTTTCAATCATCTTTTGGGAGGGACTCTCAAAGAGCGAAAGGTGACCAATATTGTGCTTATGGGGTGTGGAGAACCTCTTGACAACTATGACAATGTTTCAAAATTTTTGCGACTAGTTTCAAGTGAAGATGGACTCAACATCAGTCAACGCAACATCTCACTCTCGACCTGTGGACTTGTTCCAAACATTTATAGACTTGCAGATGATGGATTTAATGTCACACTCACAATTTCTCTTCACGCCCCAAATGATGAACTAAGACGAACGATTATGCCAATTGCAAATGCTTACAAGATTGAAGAAATATTGAAGGCGTGTGATTATTATTTTGACAAGACTGGCAGACGAATTTGTTTTGAATATTCACTTATTAGTGGCGTCAACGATGACGACAAGACAATTGAGGAATTAGGGGCTATTTTGAAAGGGCGCTCCTGCCATATCAATCTTATTCCACTCAATTCTGTCAAAGAAAAACAACTTTTGGGAGCAACTCGAAAGCGCGCATATGTGCTGGCAGGCAAACTTGAAAAAATGGGACTTTCTGCAACTGTAAGACGCACTATGGGAGAAGATATTGAAGGCGCATGCGGACAACTTAGAAACAGAGTTGGAGGTGCAAATGCTTAGCGGACTGATTTTGAAAAAACAAGCAGACTTGTTTTCGGTTGAAACGCAAACTGGCGAAGTTTTGCAAGTTACTGCACGAAAAAACATGAAAAAAGACGGCATTTTTGTTGGCGATAGAGTGCAAATTGACGATGATAATGCCATTTGCAAATTGGAAGAGAGAAAAAATCTTCTTATCAGACCGCCAATGGCGAATATTGACAAAATGTTTATTGTGATTGCACCAGTTCCAAAACCTGACCTATACACTGTTGACAAACTACTTCTTTTTTGTGCACTCAACAACATCAAACCAATCGTTTGTGTCAACAAAAACGATGTGGACGCGAAATTTTGCAAGGACTTGGCAAATATATACAAACCAATTGCAAAAACATTGATTTTTTCCAGCCTTGATGACAGTGTAACAAAACTTGAAAGTGAAATAGATGGTATTTGTGTGCTTGCAGGTCAAAGTGCAGTCGGCAAGTCGTCAATTATCAACGCACTTAAAGGCGAACCACTTGCACGAGTGGACACTTTTAGCAAAAAAATAGAACGCGGAAAGCAGACAACACGCACTGTTTCGTTGTATAAATTTGGCGAAAACAAATTTTTGGCGGACACTGCTGGGTTTTCCAAACTGGACGAAAGGTTGTTGGATTTGACAGAAACAGAACTCAAAACTTACATACCTGAGTTTTTGGAGTTTGCACCATTTTGCAAATATTCCTCTTGCAACCACATTTCGTCAAAAGAGTGCGCTGTTCTTAATGCTGTCAAAGATGGAAAAATATCCAAAGAACGCTATGAAAATTATGTTAAACTCTATGATGTGTTGAAAACAATAAAAAGATTTTGATTTTTTCTCATATTTTGTTAAACTTATATAAAGGAGAGATTATGAAAAAAAGAGTTGATATCTCTGTTTCCACCGACCCTATTGGAGATTTTCAAAATATCATTGAATACGCCAAAACGATGCAAGGGGTTGCAGACTTTTTGCATTGTGACATTATGAATGAAAATTTTGTGCAGAAAAATAATTATGATTTTGGTCTGGTCAAAAATATCAATCGCAATAGTTTGATTATGCTTGATGTTCATCTTATGGTCAATGAACCATCTGCGGACATTGAGAAATATATCGAAGCAGGTGCAAACATTTTGACAGTTCACTATGAAGCATTTGAAGACAAAGAGGTGCTTGTGAGTGTGATTGATTATATAAAGTCACGACACGCTTTGGCAGGCATTTCTCTCAAACCAAGCACACCTTTCAAAGATATTCGTTCTTTTGTTTTTGGTTGTGATGTGGTGCTTATTATGGGTGTTGAACCGGGGGCAAGCGGACAAGTTATGCAACCTGAAATGCTCGACAAAGTGAGAGAGGTCTATGAATTTAGACAGGCGAACAACTTGAAATTTAAGATTGAGTTTGATGGTGGAGTAAATCCTGAAAATGCCAAACAACTTATCGATGCTGGCGTGGATATTTTGGTCAGCGGTTCATATGTTTACAACTCAAAAAACCGCAAAGAAGCCGTAAGTGCTTTGCGAGGAGAGGAATAAAAAACAGAAAAAAAACGACTTACAAGGTCGTTTTTTTTATTTAATTATTTTATAGAACAAGGCTTCTTTTATATTCTGGCACAATCACTTCAATTTCTGGGTGTTTTTCTTTCATTACTTTGACAAAATGTGAAGTGTCAATGTGACCAGTGATTGGTGGAAAAGCATCGTCAAAATGATCCAAAATTATCTTTTTTGGCGCAAGTTTTTCGATGATAGGCAAGGAATATTTGGTCATGTTGCTTCTTCCTTGAAAAGGCCAAATCAAGACATCGACATTTTTTGGCAAATCAATGCTTTCATCAAATCCGGCAGAACCAAAAATTAAAATCTTTTTGTTTTCGGCGCAAATTTCATATGCCACAATATCTCCGCCCATGCGAAAATCATTATGCAGACTCAAAATTTCCACCGCTTTGTGAATTTTGCATTTGAAAATGGTGCGTAAAGCAGTTTTGAGCACAATTCCAAAGTCATTGACAACATGCTTTGTGCGATAAAGTTTGACTTCACTGTGTTTTGTTTTTAGGCTTTCGTGTGGGCACAAAATCTCAACCTTGTTTTCAACATCAACGCCTTGCGTTTCCAATCGCATGTATGCTGTTGGAGTTCCGTATAGATGTGCATTTGATTTTTCCAAAATTGTTGGCAGGTCACAAAGGTGGTCAAAATGAGGGTGGGTGTTGAAGATATAATCCACATTGCAAAATTCTTCCAATGCGGGTTGTTCCAATTTTTTGTTTCGTCTAAAAAATGGGTCAAACAGCAATTTTTCGCCGTTGATATCCAGCATTATTGTTGCTGTGCCATACCAAGTTATGTTTATCATAAATCTATTTTATCACGAACGCCATTTTTCGACAAGCGAATTATCATATTTATCTTGTTGCAAATCACCATGAGAAGTAAATTTGAATATTATGCTTATAGAAGCACAAACTGTGTTTCAAATTTCAAGGAGAAAAGAATATGAACTTCAATAATGATGAAAACTGCTGTTTCATCGTCATCAAACACCCATGTGGCAACACTTGGGATTCTTGCAATAGAAATTTTCCGCAAGAAATAAGATTCAAAGATGACAGATTTGATGACAACTGGAACGATTGTGACAACGATTGGGACGACTTTGACTGGGATAGAGACAGAAGACAATGCGGTTGTCGATGCAATTGCAACAGACATAACAACAGAAGATGTGACCGCCATGATGATCGAAACAATAGAAGACGCTGTGGCTGTTTCAATCTTTTTAGATGTTGCTAAGAAAAAAGGTGGCCTTTTTGGCTGCCGATACATATCTTCCCTTGAAAAAATTAACAAAAAAAATACCAATCGCGTTTGGTATTTTTTATTAGAGTGCATTTTGTGCGTATCATGGTTCTATTTTTAATTTATTCTCTTCTTGTTTCTTTGTATCTAACATCATAAGAATCAAATTTATAACTTCGTCATAATTTGGAGGTTTCACATTGCCGTAACATGTTTTTGTTTCAGAATTTGAATAAAAAAATTTTAAATACCAACTAGGTGAATCCGTCGTATTAAATGAAATATAAATAGTTTTCCAATCTTTTGTAAGTTCATCAATTCGATTAAAGGTTTCTTCAACATCAATATTTTCAATCAAATATGTAGACACAAAGTTTCCATATGGGTCATTTGGAAAAGAAGTTTTATTTTTTGTTGTTACTTTTTTAAGATTTCTGTCTATCTCACGTGTTGTTGTGCTTGAATATAACCTATGACCACTTGTTTCCCAAATTATTTTAGTAAGTTTACAATTATTTTGCATATACACCTCACTTGTTATTCTATTTAGATTTTTTAATTGTTCCATCAAAATATATTTGTTCGTCAATAATATTCTCAAACTTTTCTTGAATTTCCAAAATCTTGGTTCCAAATTGGTTTAAGTCAATCAAAATTTGCTGTTGATTTGTTGGATTTGAAGTAAATTCATTAAATTCATTCATAACTTTGTTAAATTTTTCTGGGGAAAGTTTTGCTTTAAAATCAACTAAGTTTATTGCACACATTGCGATTTCTGACATTGAAAAATATTCTAACTCACCTTCGTAAAGATTTTGAATTTTTTGAGAGTCTGATTTTTCTACAAATTCTTTTTCTTTGTCATTTATACATTTTATCATACTTTCGACTTCTTTAATAGCATTTTCTTTTTGAAAAATTGCAATGATAAAAGGTATTACAACAAATCCTATAAAAATAGCCCACCAAACAGATTTGAAAACAGTAAACATAAGTACAATTGCAGCAATCATAATAAATGAATGAATAAAAGTGCTGATAATAAATTTTCTTCGTATCATTTTATATTTGTTTGAAAGTGTCAATGTATATGGCAACCCATAAAATAAACAAAGAAACAATTGAAATGGAGAAAATATCCCTAATATAAAAGATACTATTAAAGCCAAAAACCACATAAAAAACCTCCTTGAACAAATTATATTTCTTACAGTTGTAAGAAGTCAAGTATATTTCTTACAATTGTGAGAAAATATTGTCATGGACTATAAAAATGAATTTAAAGACAATTTAAAACTACTAAGACAAGAAAAGCATATTGGACAAGTTGAACTTGCAAAACAGATTGGTGTGAGCAATGGGATTATCAGTTTGTGGGAAAACGGATTGAGGGAGCCAAATATGTCTTCGCTTATTGCACTTGCCAAATTTTTTAATGTTAGTATTGATTATTTGGTAGGTTTGGAAAAATAAAAACTCAGTTGAAGTCAACTGAGTTTTTTGGTAGTCTTAATAAAATCGCAAGGAAATATTTGCATGAAAGCAATTGTGTCTAATGAAGTCGTGATGACAAGGAGAGAATGCTTGCTTGCAAGGGCATTCTCGACGCAGTCAACTGGGGTTCGATTCTGAGAGCGAAGCGAACAATTTGCCAACGGCAAATTTATTAGGACAAATATAAATTTATGTTTTTAAAATGGTTGGTAGTCCTAAGGGGAATCGAACCCCTGATTCCGCCGTGAGAGGGCGGCGTCTTAACCGCTTGACCATAGGACCATGCTCGTTTGCGTTAATATCATAGCATTATTTACAAAAAAAAGCAAGATTTTTTAAATATTTCAAGATTTTTATTTTTCAAGTTGACTTTTTGATGGCGCGGTTATAGAATATTAACGGAGTTTTTATGAAAATTAATTTAAAACTATATTTCAAGATTATGTCTAATGTTATGCTAATTTTTGGAATTTTGTGGTGTTGCACCATTGTTGGTCTTATTTGGGGAATTCCAATTATCATTGGCTCACGAGAAATGAAAAAAGCGGAGAATTATAGCATAGAACAATTAAAACGAAATAACCTCACTTTGCTTGTTTGGGTAATTGTGTTTGGTGCTTTTACATCACCGGTTGGGCTTGTTGCTGTTGTGTTTGGTGTGTTTGTTTATAATATGATTGAACAAGAAAAAACTGATGGAAAAGTGGAAATCATCATTGAAGAAAGGGCAGACAATGAGACTGAAAAGATAAAGGAAAAAATCGAGGAACTAGACAAACTTCACAAGGCTGGAATAATAACAGATAATGAATACAATCAAATGAGAAAAAAAATTTTGGGGCTGTAAAGGACTATTTGTAAAATATTTAAAAATTTTTAACAAAATGCTTGTGTTTAATATTTTTTCGTGTTAAAATAGACAAATAAAAGAGGGGTAAAATGAAACTTAAAAAGTCGGTCAACAAATTTTATAAGAAAATTAAGTTGATAATTTACAAAAATATGTTCAATCGCATCAAGGACAAGGAAGAGGCTCTTTCTTCGTCTGAGTATTTTTGCCTTGAATGTATTTATCTTATGGGAAATCCGACTGTTTCTCAATTTGCCAACTTTTTGGATATCTCTTCACCAAATGCCACATACAAAATCAAACAACTCATAAAGAAAGGATTTATCACAAAAGAAAAATCCAAGACTGACGGAAGAGAATATCTTTTGAAAGTAACTCAAAAATTCTATGATTTTTACGAAAATAAAGAAGATTATGTTCTGGTCAACGATTTAAAACAAAACTTGGATAAAAAAGAATGCAAAAAAATTGATAAAATCATGAAAATTATTACTGAACAAATTTAAAAAACATGAATTTAATTCATGTTTTTTTGTTAAATATTTTCAATATTGTCTTTTATTTGATTGGAAAATTGTTTTGCCATTTCAATTTCTGGGTGCTCCACCATAATTCTTATCTTTTCTTCCGTTCCGCTTGCTCTAACCATAACGCGTCCAGCAGGGGCAATTCTGTTGACAATTTCTGTGATTAAATTTTTGAGATTTTCGTTGTTCATAACTTTAAATTTATCTCTAACAACCAGATTGAGGTTGGATTGTGGAATCAATTTCGCATCAAAGAGTTCTTCCAAACTTTTACCAGTCTTTTTTATTATTTCACAAATTTTGAGAGCAGTTAAAATGCCATCGCCAGTTTGTGCATATGTTTTTATGATAATATGTCCAGATTGTTCACCTCCAAGAGAGAGGTTCATTTTTTTCATGGCGTCAATCACATATTTGTCTCCAATATCTGTGCGAATGAGATTTATCTTGTGTCGATTTAGTGCCACCATTATTCCGCTGTTTGTGTGACTTGTTCCAACAACAGAATTGGCATACAAAAGTCCCTGTTGTTTCATGTAAACAGCCAAGATATAAAGCAGTTTGTCACCGTCAAAAACCTCGCCACTTTTGCTCACTGCAATCACTCTGTCGGCGTCACCATCAAATGCAAAACCGAGGTCAGCGTTATTTTTTTCCACTTGTTTTTGAAGATTTTCGATGTGAAGTGAACCGCAATTTTGATTTATTTTTTCACCATTTCCATTGCATGCATATTTTAGCACTTGTGCACCTGTGGATTTGAATACTTTTGGTGCTATTTTGTAACTTGCGCCATTTGAGGCGTCTAAACATATCTTTAAACCTTCAAGTGAGCAAGATAAACTGCACAATAGATGATTTACATATTTGTTTTTTAGTTGTTCATCTTCTTTGTATTTTCCGCACCTATCGCATATGTAATTATTTTTTAAAAATTCTTCCAAAAATTCCTCTTCATTTTCCGATAGTTTTTGCCCTGTTTTATCAAAAATTTTGATGCCATTGTAATTCGGTGGGTTGTGAGATGCTGTTATCATAATTCCGTAGTCAAAGTTTTCACTTTCAGTCAAAAAAGATATTCCAGCAGTTGGAATACAGCCAACATTTGTCACACTTCCTCCACCTTGGACGATACCTGCACAAAGCGCAAGACACAATGCATCGGCAGAAACTCTTGTGTCATGCCCGATGATAACATTTGGTTTACATTTTGTTTGCGTCAAAGCGTTTCCAACAGCAAATGCCAAACTGGTCGTTAAATTTTTGCCGTATTCACCTCTTATTCCATCAGTTCCAAAATAATTTGCCATTTTTTTTACTCCACAAGTTTTTATATGACGATAAAATGTATTTTGTTTTTATTTATTTGATTTTGTTTGTTAAAATCTATATAATATAACTAGACCATACAAAGGAGAGGAGCTTATGATAGATAAAGACGGAGTAGAGAGACCAGACGCTCCTGACGAAAACATACTTAAAATAAAACATGATAAACGCAAAATTGCTTTTGATGGAGATTACAATTTCAAGCCACACAATATTTTTTTTCGCATGTGGGCGTCTTTTTTTAGAGTAATTGCAATAACCATCTTGAATCCATACATAAGAATAAAATACAAATTTACAATTTTTAATTCCAAAAACAAAGATAAATTAAAAGGCAAACCTTTTATCATGACCAGCAATCATGTGCATATTTTTGATGATGTTTCCATTGGAACAAATCTGTTTTGTTGGCGAAAGATTTATTTTACAACACTTGACAGAAACATAAAAAGACCGATGGTTGGTTTTTGGCTTAGGTCTCTTGGAGGAATTCCAATTCCAGCAGGTAGTTTGTCAGGAATGAAAAGATTTAATGAAGATATCAGTTATCTTTTAAGAAAAGGAAAGCCAATTCTTTACAATCCTGAGGGTTCGCTTTGGCCTTATTACAGAGAAATCCGTCCTTATAAGCGTGGGGCGTTTTCAATGGCAGTAAAAAATGATGTGCCTGTTTTGCCACTTATTGTGCTTTTCAAACGAAAACCGAAACGAAATGGCAAATACAAATATGAGATGTTTCATGCAGTTTGCAATCCAATTGAGATTGATAAATCTTTGCCAGATGAGAAAAGCCGTTGTGAAAAACTTATGAAAGAGACTTTTGAAGTCACAAAACGCATTGCAAAAGAGTGGTATGAGATTCAAGATTGCGGTTTTGGTGATGAAAAATATAAGCGTAAACTCAAACCAAACAAGGAATTGTTCTTGGAAAATGACCAATGGGTAGTGAAAGAAAAGAAAGAAAAGAAAAAATAAACGAACAAAAATGTTCGTTTTTTTTTGATAAATTTTTCAATTTTTATAAAATTACATAAAACAAAATGGAAACAAACTGTAATATTGAGCCCAAAAGAACAAATAAGTGCCAAATGCTGTGAATATACTTAACTTTTCGCCCAAATCCATAAAAGATTGCTCCGACAGTGTATGCAACTCCACCAGCAAGAAGCCACCAAAAGCCCGCCATATCCAAGAATTGAACAAGTGGAACAATGGCAATCAGTATGCACCAACCAAGTGCTAAGTATAGCACCATTGAAAGAGCTTTCCATTTGTACATATTAACAGCGTTCAACACAATTCCCAAAATTGATAATCCCCAAACTATGCCAAACAATGTGTAACCCCAAACTGGTGCATTTGCCAATGTTATGAGACAATAAGGAGTGTAAGAGCCAGCGATGAGCAAAAATATTGAACAATGGTCAAAAATTCTAAATACTTTTTTTGCTCGGTTTGGTCGTAAAAAGTGATAAATTGAACTCATGGTATAGGCGATTATCATGCATATTCCATAAATATACATGGCAAATATGCCAACGCCATTACAATATAAGTGAGCAAAAACAACGCCCAAAACTAAAAATATAATTCCAAAACCACCACCAACAATATGTGTAACGGCGTTGAAAATTTCTTCGCCCTTAGTGTATTTTGGCAAACTTTTATCGTATTCTTTTCTCATAAACAAATTTTCTCCAAAAACAAAGTTTTAAAAATCGGTTTTTAAAATTTTTATAATCTTTTTGAAATTTTCTTCATCTCTGTTAACAGCAGAGTCAATTGAACCACGAAATACCACAAATTTTTGATACAGAAATTCAGTAACAAAATTGACAATCATTGAAAAAGCGGTGACCAAAATGCCTTCTATTCCTGCATTTTCCATGGCGTTTCCCCACAAAGTTGAAAGTGGAGTGAAAACCAAGTAATACAAGAACACCAAAAACATGGCAAAAGGCACATTGTTTGCTGATTTAAATGTGAATTTTCGATTGAAAGTAAAGTTCCACAACACTGAAAGAATAAGTGAAGTCAAATAACTCACCCAATAATTGATATTTATCAAATCATACAGTAGTTCAAAAGATGCAATTTGAATTAGTCCTGCTGAAATTGAGAAAAGTGTAAACTTTATTGCTTGCAACAAACTTGAATTTTTCATATGGACTATTATAAAACAAAAAACTTTATCTGTCTAGCAAATACTTAAAAATTTTTAAATATTTTTTTGCTTTACTTTTGTTTTTGTTTTTGATAATATATTTATATGTTTATAACAAGTGCAAGATATCTCACTTCTGTGGTCAAAAGTGCGGATATTCTAAAAGATGATATGGTGGAAATCGCGTTTGTCGGCAGAAGTAATGTCGGCAAGTCTTCTCTTATCAATGCAATAACTGGCAAAAAGAATTTAGCAAAAACCTCATCAACTCCTGGACTTACAAAGATGATAAATTATTTTTTGGTCAACGAGTGTTTCAAAATTGTGGATTTGCCAGGTTATGGCTATGCCAAGACTGGACATAAACACATTGCAAACTGGGCGGGGCTTATGGAAGATTATCTCACCAATTCGCCAAACCTCAAAACTGTGTTTGTGTTGTTGGATTGCAGGCATTCACCAAGTGAACTTGACCACATGATGATTGACTTTTTAAACGCCACGCAAATTCCTTATTCCATCATTGCCACAAAAGTGGACAAACTTGCAAAGAGCAAAGTTCCGCAAGCATGTATGGCAATCGCAAAAGAATTGGGTGTTAGAAAAGAACTCGTACAAGGTTTCTCGTCAGAAAATGGATATGGAAAAGAAAAACTTTTGACTCAAATACAAGCTATTGTGACTGAGAATTAAATTTATGAAACTTGCTTTCAAAGGCAAGTTTTTTGTTAGCAACGCATTTTGTTTGCTATTTGTGACATTTTTTTTGTATAATTTAAGAGAAATTAAAAAGGAGAATCTTATTTATGAAAAAATATGTCTATTTGTTTAAGGAAGCGGACGGCAAAAACAAAGTGCTGTTTGGCGGAAAAGGTGCAAATCTTGCTGAAATGACCAAAATTGGTTTGCCTGTTCCTCATGGTTTCACTATAACAACTGAATCCTGCACAAAATACTACGAAGATGGTCGCAAGTTAAATGATGAAATTGTAAATCAAATTGAATCAAAACTTGCTCAAATCGAAAAAATGACAGGAAAAACACTTGGTGACCCAAGCAACCCTCTTCTTGTTTCTGTTCGTTCAGGTGCACGAATTTCCATGCCAGGAATGATGGATTCCATTTTAAATCTTGGACTTAATGATGAAGTCGTTGAAGGCTTGGCAAAACTTACAGACAATCCTCGCTTTGCGTATGATTCATATCGTCGTTTTATTCAAATGTTTGGAAATGTTGTTATGCAACAAGACTTGTCTAAATATGAAAAAATTTTGGACGAAATCAAAGAAAAAAAAGGAGTTAAGTTTGATAAAGACCTCTCTGCAAATGATTTGAAAGAAATTGTTCAACGATTTAAAAAACTATACAAAGATTCTCAAAAAGCAGATTTCCCACAAGACCCAAAGGTGCAACTTATTGAAGCAGTTAAGGCCGTGTTCCGTTCATGGGACAACGACAGAGCAAATGTTTACAGAAAAATGCATGGCATTCCTTACAACTGGGGCACTGCTGTAAATGTTCAATCTATGGTATTTGGAAATATGGGAGAAGCAAGTGGAACAGGTGTTGCTTTCACAAGAAACCCATCAACTGGTGAAAACAAACTCTATGGCGAGTATTTGATGAACGCACAAGGAGAAGATGTTGTTTCTGGTGTTAGAACTCCAAATCCTATCGCCGAGCTTGAAAAACAAAATCCAAATGTGTATTCTCAGTTTGTTGAAATCTGCCACAAACTTGAAAAACATTATAAAGATATGCAAGAGGTTGAATTTACCATTGAAAATGGCAAACTTTATATGCTTCAAACAAGAAATGGAAAGCGTACAACAAAAGCTGCGCTCAAAATTGCCGTTGACCTTGTAAATGAGGGCATGATTGATAAGAAACAAGCACTTCTTATGATTGATCCAAAACAACTTGATGCACTTTTACATCCTACTTTTGACAGCAAAGCACTCAAAAATGCCAAAGTAATTGGCGAGGCTTTGCCTGCTTCACCAGGTGCTGCTTGTGGAAAAATTTGCTTTACAGCAGAAAAAGCAAAAGCAGAAGGTGGAAAAAAGGGCAAGGTTGTGCTTGTTCGTCTTGAAACTTCCCCAGAAGACATTGAAGGAATGGTTGCATCACAAGGCGTGTTGACTGCTCGTGGTGGAATGACCTCTCACGCTGCCGTTGTTGCTCGTGGAATGGGAACTTGCTGTGTTGCAGGTTGCAGTGCAATCAAATTTGCTGATGACGGAAAATCATTCACTCTCGGTGGAAAGAAATATAAAGAAGGCGATGTAATTTCTTTTGATGGTTCAACAGGAAAGATTTATGATGGAGAGATTGCCACTGTTGATGCAAAAATTTCTGGCGAATTTGCCACAATTATGCAATGGGCAGATGAATACCGAAATCTTCAAATCCGCACGAATGCTGACAATCCTCGTGACACAAAAGTTGCTTTTGGTTTTGGTGCAGAAGGTGTTGGTCTTTGCAGGACTGAACATATGTTCTTTGAAGCAGACAGAATCCCTGCCGTAAGAGAAATGATTGTTTCCACAACAACCGAAGAGAGAAAGAAAGCACTAAAAAAACTGTTGCCTATGCAACAAAAAGATTTTAAAGGTATCTTCAAAGAGATGAAAGGTCGTCCAGTTACAATTCGCTTCTTGGATCCACCTCTTCACGAATTTTTGCCACACGAAGATGATGAAATCAAATCGCTTGCAAAAGAGATGGGACTTACTTTTGAATCACTCAAATCCACAGTTGAGTCCCTTCATGAGTTCAACCCAATGATGGGACACCGCGGACTTCGTCTTGCTGTGACATATCCAGAAATTGCTGAAATGCAAACAGAAGCTGTCATCAAAGCCGCACTTGAAGTAAAGAAACAAGAAGGATATGATGTTGTTCCTGAAATAATGATTCCTCTCACTTGTGATAGTGCTGAATTTAAGTATGTAAAAGATATTGTCACTGCAACTGCAAACAGAATTTTGGCAGAAAATAAGGCGGAAATGCATTACAAGATTGGCACAATGATTGAGACTCCTCGTGCTTCAATCACTGCTGACCAAATTGCAAAAGACGCAGAATTCTTCTCGTTCGGAACTAACGACCTTACACAAATGACATTTGGGTTCTCTCGTGATGATGCTGGCAAGTTTCTTGAAACATATTATGAAAAGAAAATTTTTGAAAATGACCCATTTGCCAAACTCGACCAAAATGGGGTTGGAAAATTTGTAAGAATTGCCGTTGAACTTGGTCGTTCAACAAGACCTGATATTAAACTTGGAATTTGCGGAGAACATGGAGGAGAACCATCATCTGTGGAATTTTGTCACAGAATTGGACTAAATTATGTTTCTTGTTCACCATACAGAGTGCCAATTGCTCGTCTTGCTGCTGCACAGGCTGCAATCAAATATCCAAGAAAGAAGAAAGGATTCTTCAATAAATAAAAAATAAAAGCATCTTATTTTGAGATGCTTTTTTCATTTTCTTCCGATTTTTTTAATTCTTTGGCAAGTCTCATGCAAGTGCGTGTGGCATTTACTTGATGAGTATCAGAAAGTCTTGTGTAGTGACTTTCTCTTGTCACATTGTAAGTATCTAAGACATTAGAATTTACGCCTTTGATTGCTTTAAATAACTCTTTATTCTTTTCATCAATTTCACTTTGAAGAATTGATAGTTGCAAATCATCATTAAAATCTGGAAGTTGATTTTGATTTGCATAGTTATAACATTCATCAGCATAAAGACCCAAACATGCAGACAGTTTGTTTAAAATTTTTTCGATTTCCATTATTTTCAAAAGTTCTTCGTATTTCATATTGTTACTCCTAACTATATTTTAACATAGGGATTTAATTAAGTCAATACGAAATTTTTGTTTTTTTATTCCAAGACAACATTTCCGCACATTACATCAAAGTAGGAAAAGGTTTGTAGTTTGTCATCTTGTGTCTTGATTGTAAAGACACTTGGATAGACATCTTTGATTGTTGCAGACACCTTTTCTATTTTTTTTCTTCCCCTGTTTATGTTCATTTGAACGCTTTGACCTTTCAAGTTTGATATCTTTGATTTTACTTCATCAAGACCAAATATAATTTTTCTCATAATATTCTCCTTATGTGATTTTTGACATGCAAATCAAAATTTATTCAAAATTTTGTTCTAAGTGTAAGGTCAGGCAAGTAGAATATAATAGTTTTTGATTTGGAGGGGATTATGTCTTTTGAAACAAACAAATTTACTGTGGTCAAGAAGAAACGACTTGAAAAATCTCAATTCAATGTCGAATGTGTTGTTGCCACCGATTGTGAGATAGACAAAATTTTGTCTGTTTGTCACAATGCTCAGGCGGAAACTGCTGAAATTTTGAATGGTGTGGTGAACTTTACGGGTGTCATTGATGTTTGTGTGCTCTACTGCACAGTTGATGGGGAAATTGGAACGCTCAATTCCTCTTGTCCGTTTACATCAAAGATGGAAGATTCCATGATTGCAGTTGGTGACAAAGTCGCCATCAAAGTTGATGTCATTGATTGTCAAATTGATGCTGTTCAAAATGGAAATATCAAACTTTCTTGCACTGTTGAACAATCTGGTGTGCTTATTATGGCTCGTGAAGTGCCTTATTGCAAAGCAGGTGATGATAGTGTGTGCATAAGGGAAGATGAAATGCCAGTGAATGTCTTGCTTGGACAGACAAGTGAAGTTTTCAATGTTGAAAGCGAGGTTTCCATTAAAGAGCCTGTAAAAAAAGTGCTCCTTTCCGACAGTCAAGTCACAATCAAAACAACAGAGTGTGGTGTAAACTTTATTTCTGTTGGTGGAGAAGTCGTGACTCGTGTGCTCTATCTAACTGAGAAAGACCGTTTTGAATCTTGTTATATAACAGAAAGTTTCAAAGAGGAATTGGAACTTGAAGGAGTGACGCGTGATTCCATTTGTGAAGCTGTTGCAACAGTAAAAAAGAGTGCCGTAAAGTGTGAAATTGAGGAAGTTGAAAAAGGAATCAACATAAAACTTACAACACCAATTCTTGTGACAGCAACGGTTACTTGCCAACAAGATGAAATGGTTATGAGTGATGTTTACAGCACGAAAAACGAACTTGAAATCTCCACCGAATCTTTTGAAATGTCAAAACAATACGCTTGTGATTATTTTGAGGCGAAGATAGATGGAAATCTTACCTTGGACGAAGATAGACCACGCGTGGATAAGATTATGTTTGTTGGCGGGGCAAATCTTGTTGTAACAAATGCGTATCTCAAAGGTGGAGAAGTGTTTGTGGAAGGTGTGACAAAGACAAATGTCATATATCTTAACGACGAGACCAATTCGCTTAATAGTGTCGTTGTGGAAGTGCCTTTTGTGGTTTCTGACAAAGCAAGTGTTGATTGTGAAGACGCAGAGGTTTCAGCAAATGCACTACTTTGTGATGTTGATGTGGTTGTAAAAAAAGGCAGAGAGTTCTATTTTGACGCAAAACTCAAAGTTAACGCATGCTATGACTGTCAAGTCACAGGTGCGGTGATATCGCATATTGAAGAACGAGCAGAGATTGCAGAACGCGACTGTGCAATGGAACTCGTTTTTGCTGGTGCTGGTCAAACTGCTTGGGATATTGCAAACTCTCTTAAAATCAGAGAGGACACCATCACAATGCAAAATCCAAATATTGTTTTCCCACTTGAAAGTGACGAAAACATTGTTGTGTTCTATCAAAAGAAAAACTAATGAAAATTTCTCCTTCAAAAATAGAATAAAAAACATTTTTTTCAAAAAAATCGCAAATTTTTGCGGTTTTTTTATTGTTTTTTTGCTAAAAATCTGCATATCGAGGTGCTTATGAAATATGTTTTGTCATTTGTGGGACTTATTGCAGTGGTGTGTGCTTTTGTTTTTTGTGGAGTACCAAAATCACAAGATGAGGAGTATATTCGATTGCATATAACAGCAAATTCAAATTCAATTGCTGACCAAAATATAAAATACACTGTCAAAGATGCGGTTGTGAAGTTTTTAAACGAGAAACTTACGTCTGTTGAATCAAAATCAATAGCAAAACAGACTATTTTAAGCAATTTGAATGAAATTGAAAGGGTTGTTTTTGATGTTTTGAGTCAAAATGACGCTGGTTATTTGGCGAAAGTTTTCCTTTCACAAGAAGAATATCCAACTCGAAGTTATGCAAATGGTGTGCTTGAAGGTGGGACCTATGAGAGTTTAAAAATAGACCTTGGCAAAGCAGAGGGGGATAATTGGTGGTGTTGTGTTTTTCCTGCTGTGTGTATATTATAAAACTTGATTTGTGAACATTTATTTCTACTTTTTTCGATATTTTTTGACAAATTTTGTTTAGATTTTAAAATTTTGTAAATGATAAATAATGTCACAAAACAAAAAAGGAGAAAAACTTATGAAGAAAAAACTGATAGCAATTACTTTTGCAGTTGTTTTTGCCATATTGTCAATGGGGACGGTGGCAGTTGTAACAACAAATGTAATTACTTCAAATGTGCAAGTGGTAGATGCGGCACTCACGACCAGTCAAATTCGAACAGTGCAGACAAAACTTAAACGTTGGGGATATTATACTGGCACGATAGACGGCATTTACGGAAATTTAACGCGAAAAGCAGTTAGACTTTTCCAAAGCAAAAATGGACTTACTGTTGATGGTGTTGTGGGACCAAAGACAGCGGCAGCACTCGGAATGACTCTTACAACTGACAATAGTTCAACTTCCAACAGCGATTTATATCTTTTGGCTAAATGTGTTTACGCAGAGGCACGTGGCGAAAGTTATGTTGGACAAGTTGCAGTTGCAGCAGTTATTTTGAACAGAGTGAAAAGTGCAGACTTCCCAAACACAATCGCTGGTGTGATTTATCAACCATGGGCGTTTACTGCTGTCAATGACGGACAAATCAATTTGGAACCAAACCAAACTGCATACAATGCCGCTCGTGATGCGTTGAATGGTTGGGACCCTACATATGGAGCACTCTATTATTACAATGCAAGCACAGCAACCAACAAATGGATTTACAACAAGAAGACAACGGTGACAATTGGAAACCATGTGTTTGCGGTTTAAGGAGGCGAAAATGAAAAAAGAAAAAAACGATAATATTCAAAGAAAAAACCGCTATAAAGGTGCGGTGATTGGACTTTCTATTGCAACTGGGGTTTTGGGACTTTCCACACTTGGTTTTGGCATTGCATATGGTGTGATGAATGCACAAGCGATGGAATATTCCATTCAACTTGAAAATATCTATAAGAAAAACTTTTATGAACTTGTTGACAGTGTAAACACTGCTGACACAAACATAAGCAAATTGTTGGCATCAGATGATGAGACTTATCAAGCGAAGATGTTGGGTGAAGTTTCGCAGTCGGCGAAAGAGATGCAGAGCAGTGTGGCAATGCTACCTCTTTCAAGCGACAACATTCTAACGACTGTAAGATTTGTTAATCAAATGTCTGGATACACACAAATTTTGCAGAAAAAAGTGGACGAAGGTGGCACTTTGACTGAGCAAGATATAAAAGTACTTAATCAAATGCATGACGCTTTGACTGAAATGAAACTCTATCTCAACAGAATGTCAACCGAGATGATAAATGGATATTCAATTTTGGAGGCTTCATCAAGAATGAATGGCGATTATGATGAGTTTTCTTCCGATTTTGCTCAAATAAAGACAGAAGGAAGTGACTATCCAACCATGATTTATGACGGACCATTCTCAGATTCTGTTGTAAATCAGCAAGTAAAAGGGCTTTCTGGTGAAGAAATTTCCAAAGAAGACGCCTATAAAAAAGTTGATGATGTTTTCAAAAATGTTTCCAATATTAAGTATCAAGGACAGACAGATGGCAAATTTAATACATACAACTTCAATCTTCAAGATTCAGATGGACAAACAATTTATGTTCAAGTAACAAAAATTGGTGGGCATATTTTGACTGTAAGTGGTGGAGTGGAAAGTGACAACAAAACCATTTCGTTTGAACAAGCAGAAAAAATTGCACTTGATTTTGCCAAGGCAAATGGAATTGAAAATGTTGATGTGGTTTGGAGCGAAGAACTCAAAAGTCAAGCGTACTTCAACATTGCGCCAAAACTTAATAATATGATTCTCTATCCTGACCTTGTTAAAGTCAAAGTGGATATGGAACATGGAAATGTTGTGGGGTATGATGCAATAACATACTTTACAAATCACACAGGCAGAACGCTTTCTCAGCCGTCAATTTCACAAGCAGATGCTCGTGCAAAGATAGACAATTCATTTGAAATCAAAAATGAAAGAGTTGTGCTTGCTCCTCTTGATTACAACAGAGAAGTGGTTTGTTATGAATTTGAGTGTGAGCGTGGCGGAGCGACATATTACATTTACATAAACGCTTCAACTGGTGCAGAAGAGAATATTTTGAAAGTTGTTGAAACGGACGACGGGAGCAAACTTATGTAAAAATTCTTTGTTTGTCGAGACACTTTATTGCATAAAAAAAGACCAATTTTTTTGGTCTTTTTTTAATTATTCATTTTCTGAATTTGCATTGGCAAGTGCTTTCTCATATTCAGCAAGAATTTTTTCTTTCAACATTTCTCTAACTTCTGTCTTTGTTGGGTGAGCGATGTCTTTGCGTTCTCCGTCACTGGTCTTTCTCCATGGCATTGAAAGAAAATATCCGTCTTTTCCATTGATGACTTTAATGTCGTGAACCACAAATTCTCCATCAATTGTGATTGATGCAACTGCCTTGAATTTGTCATTGGCATCATTTACAAGTCTTACTCTAACATCCGTGATATTCAAGTTTGCGTACCTTCCTTTTTTTAGATTAACCACCTTGGTCATGTTTATTATATCACACAATCAACTTTTTGCAAAAGAATTTGAGTGATTGTCAAATAATTTTATTTCGACATATAACGCTATTGTGAGTACAAAAGAGAGAATAAAAAGATATTATTTTTTAGGCATAGGTGGAGTGTCAATGTCTGCTCTTGCAATAATTTTGAAAAAGCAAGGGAACATTGTATCTGGTTATGATTCAACACCTTCGCGTGCGACCAAAATGTTGGAAGATGAAAAAATAAAGGTGGACTTTCATGAAAATATGGAGGAAATTTTAAAGTCTGATGTGGTTGTGTGTTCATCAGCAATAAAACAAGACAATCCAATCTTTATTTTAGTTAAAAATTTGAAGAAAAGAGTCTTAACTCGCGGACAACTTTTGGGACAGATTGCAAGTGGTTATGAAAAGGTGATTGCGGTTGCAGGTTCTCATGGGAAGACAACCACAACAGCATTAATTTACGAGATTTTGTCTTGTGCAGGATTTTCTCCAACTCTTCATCTTGGAGGTTTTCGAATTTCTGACGGCAAAAATTTGGAAGTGGGAGAGAAAGAATTTTTTGTTACAGAGGCGTGTGAGTATTTTGATAATTTTCTAAATTTGCACCCATACATAAGTGTTGTGACAAATGTTGAGAAAGAACATATGGATTATTTTAAAACTTTTGAAAGGCAATTGCGTTCTTTTGAAAAATTTAAATCTCAATCAAGTTATGTTATCGAAAATTTGGAAGAATATAAAGCGAAATATATTCGTCATGACAAAAACGGGAATTTGCGTTTTTCGATTTTTAACGGAAAAACAAAAGTGATGTCATTAAAATTGAAAATATGTGAAGAAATCAACACTCAAAACTGCATTTATGCCTATCAAGTGGCAAAATTGTTGGGAATTTCTGATGAAATCATAAAAATGGGATTGGAACGATTTGAGGGGGTTTCCACTCGATTTGAAAGGGTTAAGTGTGTTGATTTCTCTAACTGTATATGTGATTATGCGCATCATCCAACCGAACTTGCAAAAGCCATAAAATCTGCTCAAAAAATATATAAAAACCGCTTGCTTGTGACCATTTTTCAACCACATACATACAGTCGAACAAAGTCGCTGTTAGATGAATTTGTCAAAGTTTTTGAAAATTTGCCATTGCCACTTTTTTATCAAACTTATTCTGCAAGAGAAAAAGAAGATGAAGGTGTCTCCGCACAACAGTTTACAAAAATTTTGCAGAAAAAAAACAAAAACGCACTTTATTTTGATGATTTTTCTTCACTTTATGGATTTTTGCAAACAATAAAAGACCAAAATCCGGTGCTTTTGTTTTTGGGGGCAGGGGATTTGCCAAATATCTTACACAAAAACAATTTTATAACATAAAATGATTTATGAAATATTTTTATCGCGACACTGAAATTTTTTATAAATTCATAAATCGAAAAAGTGAAGTGACAAATGTTTTTTTGCATGGTTGGGGGTGTGACCATACGAGTTTTTTGTTTTCAGTTGACAAATTGAAGGATAATTGCCTCTTCGTTGATTTTCCGCCTCATGGTCAAAGCAAAAAACCTTCAAGAGATTGGACGGTGTTTACATATGCAAATATGCTCATATCATTATGCCAGCATTTGGGCATAAAAAAATACAATCTAATTGGACATTCGTTTGGTGGAAGAATTGCCATAATTGTGGCGGTGCTCTGCAAAAAAGAAACCATAAAGTTAGTGCTGGTGGATAGTGCGGGATTAAAGCCAAAACGCAGTTTGAATTATTATCGAAAAATTTACGCTTATAAAATTCGCAAAAAATTGGGACTCAATGTTTCAAAATATGGCAGTTGTGATTATCTGGCACTCGACGACGGAATGAGAAAGGTGTTTAACAGCATTGTAAATACGCATTTAGAGGAATTTTTGCCATACATAACAGCAAAGACTATGATTATTTTTGGAAAAAATGATGATGTCACTCCAATTTATATGGCAAAAAAACTGCATAAAAAAATAAAAAATTCTTCACTTGTGATTTTGGAAGATGCTGGGCACTTTTCATTTGTGGACAGAAGATATGAATTTTTGGCACAAATAGTTCCATTTTTAAATGAATAGGAGGCGGTATGTTTGTTTTTTACGCGTTTTTGTTGGCAGTTGCACTATCTTTGCTGAATATTTTGTATTTCAAGATTTTTCAACTTGAAAATTATAAAATAAAAAAATACATAAAAAATATCGTTAAATGTTTGTTTGCATTTGGGGACAAAAGTTTTCTCGTTTTCACTAAACGAATATTGAGATTGATTTTGATTGGATTTTTGCTAAATTTTACCTATTTTTTGCTGTTTTTTGGACTAATTTCCAATTTTTGGATAAATTTGTTAATTTCAATTGCACTGTTTTTATTGAGCCCATTTTTGGTCATTATTACATTTTTGTTTGCAATGCCAATTGAAGAACAAATCAAGCGATTTTATCTTAAAAAAGCAAAGAAAAAATTGAAAAAATCCAAATGTAAAAAAATTGCTATAACTGGAAGTTTTGGAAAAACTTCAACAAAAAACATATTATACGCTCTTTTGGCAGAGGAGTTTGATGTCTGTGCCACACCAAAAAGTTACAACACGCCTATGGGAATTTGTAAAAGCATTTTGGAAAATTTAAAAGAAACTGACGACTTTTTCATTGTGGAAATGGGAGCAAGAAGAAAAGGAGATATTGAATTTTTGGCAAAGTATGTTGGAGTGGATTTTGCAATAATTACTCCAATTGGCAATTGTCATCTTGAAACTTTTGGAACTTTGGAAAACATTGAAAACACAAAATATGAACTTTGTGAAAATGCCAAAGATGTGGTGATTTTTAATGGAAAAAGCAAGTCGACAAAAAAATTGTTTGCACGTTATCCACGCAAAAAATTCCTTGTTTGCACAAAAAATTCCTTTGCTTATGCGAAAAACATCAAAACAAGTTCAAATGGTTCAGAATTTGTTATGGTCATTGACCAAAAAGAATTTGTTTGCAAGACCAAACTGCTTGGCAAATCCAACATCGACAACATCGTTGTGGCAAGTGCCATGGCGTATCTTTTGGGAGAGAGTTTGTTCTCCATTTCCAAAGCAATATCTTCACTCAAACCAGTCCCTCATCGATTGGAATTGATAAAAGGGGATTTTGCCGATGTGGTTGACGATTCTTATAACAGTAATTTTGATGGTTTTATGCAGGCGTTACAAATTTTGAAAGCATTTAAAGGCAAAAAAGTTGTGGTTTCTCCTGGAATTGTTGAACTGGGAACAAAACAAGAAGAAATCAACATTGAAGTTGCAAGACAGACAGCAAAAGTTGCAGATGTTTTTGTGATTATGAATCAGACAAACAAATTGGCGCTTCTTGCAGGGGCAAAAGACGGCGGAATGAAAGATACACAGATTTATTTTGCCAACACTCGAACAGAGCAAAAGGATATTTTGAAGAAAGTTTTGCAGAAAGGCGATGTTGTTTTGTTTGAAAACGATTTGCCTGACAACTTTAAGTGACAATTTTGAATAAATAGATTAGGGGGATTTATGAAAGAAGTAGTTTTATTTGGCGGTGCGAGTGTGGAACATGACATTTCCATTATCACTGCTATTCAAGCAATCCGAGCAATTGGACGGGAAGTTTTGCCGATTTATATTGACAAGAAGGGGATTTGGTGGACTGCCGATAACTTGCAAGATTTAAAAACTTATGAAAACTTTGAAAAATACGCCAAAAATAAGAAACAATTGACACTCGTTCTCGGCACAAATCAACTTTTACAACAAAAACACAACAAATTTGTGGAATTTGAGCGCATTGCTTGTATCATAAACTGTTGCCATGGTCGAATTGGCGAAGATGGTGCAGTGCAAGGACTTTGTAAAGTTTGTGATATCGCACAGACATCTTCCAGCCCAACCACCATGTCGCTGTGTATGGATAAAACTTTTATGAAAGACATTTTGAAAGCGAATAATATTGCATCGCCAGAATATGTTTATTTTGACATATGTGAATTTCAGCAAAATAAAATTCAGAAAAAAGTGACAAAAATTGGCTTTCCTCTTGTGGTTAAACCGGCAAATTTGGGAAGTAGTATTGGCATTTCGGTTTGTAGAAATGAAAAAGAATTGTCAAAAGCTCTAAACCTTGCTTTTAAATTTGACAAAAAAGTTTTAATAGAAAAATTGGTGGAAAATTTGAGAGAATTTAATTGCGCATGCTTTTATTACAAGTCACAATTTTTCACTTCCAGTGTGGTTGAAGTCAAGAACAAAAAAGAAATATACACTTTTGAAGACAAATATCTGACAGAGAATAGCAAAACTTGTGAAGCAGACAAAAAATTGACGAAAAAAGTGCAAATAATGACGGAAAAAATTTATAAACTCTTTTGTTGCCAAGGTGTGGTGCGTGTTGACTTTTTGTTTGACGCCAAAAAAGAAATTTTGTATGTCAATGAAATAAACGCCATTCCAGGTTCGCTTTCGTTTTACTTATTCAAAGGTGTGCCATTCAAAGAACTTCTAAATGCGTTTATTATGCAAGCAAAACTCAATCAGACAGAAGAAAGAAAACTTATTACGACTTTTGACAGCGAAGCATTAAAAATTTTTGGTTCTGTGGGTGAAACTCCAAAAAAGTGAGTGCAAAATAACACGAAAAAAAACTAATTTTGACACGCTTAGCACAATTGTATGCAAACACACTAAAATAAAACAAAGGAGGAAATTATGCTTCTTAAAGAACTCTTACAACAAAACGATTTAAAGACGCGACAACAAGAAAATATTGAAATAAAAAATATTTGCAGGGATAGTCGAAATATACAAAACGGTGACCTATACTTCTGTTTAACTAACGATTTTGAACTAGTAAAACAGCGCTGCGAGCAAGCATTGGAAGCGGGAGCAAGTGCTGTTGTTTCAAATTTTGACTTGCCGTTTGAAAAAACTTTGAAAGTGCAAGATGCGCGAGAGAGTTTTGCTGTTGCTTGTGCAAATTTCTATGAGCGAGCTTGTGACGATTTGAAAATTATTGGAGTTACTGGAACAAATGGAAAAACCTCCACTTGTCATATCACAAGTGAAATTTTAAAGCGTAATGGTCACAATGTTGGGGTCATTGGCACAAGTGGGGTGTTCTATTCTGGCAAAGTTTTTGATTGTCCTTTGACAACCCCTGACGCTGACTTTTTGCATAAGACATTCTTGGACATGAAAAATGCAGGTGTGGAATATGTCGTAATGGAAGTTTCTGCACACGCTATCGACCAAAAGCGAGTCTATGGAATTAAGTTTGAAATTGGCGTTTTGACAAACATTACGCAAGACCATTTGGATTATTTTGGAACTTTTGAGAATTATGAAAAATGCAAACTTTCTTTCTTTACAAAACAAAACATGAAGTTGGGAATAATCTGTTCTGATGATGCAAGTGCTCAAAAACTTATTGGAAACAGCGATATTCCACTTATCACCTATGGACTAAACAATCCTGCTGATGTCTTTGCCATTGATGTTTGTTGTTCTTTGAATGGCACTCATTTTGTCGGCAATATTTGTGACAAAGTTGTGGACATAAAGACCAATCTAATTGGTGAGTATAATGTTTATAATTCTCTTGCTTCGCTTTCCATATGCCAAAGTCTTGGATTAAGTCAAGAAGAGTTGGTGAGAGGATTAAATTTTATCAATCCTGTTGAGGGAAGATTCAACGTCATAAATCTTTCTGGGCGTTATGTGGTCATTGATTATGCACATTCCCCAGACGGCATTGTCAACATTTTGAAGACTGCACGCGACCTTTGTGACAAAAAGGTGTTTCTAATTTTTGGTTGTGGTGGGAATCGCGATAAACTCAAAAGACCGTTAATGGGAAAAATTGCGTGCGAGTATGCTGATATGGTTTGCCTTACTGACGACAATCCACGCTACGAAAAATCCATGGACATCATCAAAGACATTGAGGCAGGAATGAACAAACCGCACATGGTTGAAACAGACCGTGCCACAGCAATAAAAAAAGTGCTTGACATTGCAAGAGAAGGGGACATTGTGCTAATAGCAGGCAAAGGTGCGGAAAAATATCAAGAAATAAACGGCAAAAAACGCAAATACAACGATTTTGACGCGGTTTATGAATATTACAAATCATCGAAACTCAAAGTTGGAGATGAGGAGGCGTTATGATTATAAAGTATATTATTTGCGGGCTATTTTGTTTGATATTTTCAAGTTTAATTGCCCCAGTGGTGCTTTGGCTTTGCAAAAAACTCAAAGCATCACAAAGCATTTTACATTATGTGGACAAGCATTCCTCCAAAGAAGGCACTCCAACTATGGGAGGGCTGATATTTTTGTTGACACTTGTGTTTGCCAGTTGTTTTTTGTTTGATTATGACACATTTTACGCGTGGTTTGCTATCGCTGTGACATTCGCGTATGCCATTTTGGGATTTTTGGACGATTTTGTCAAAGTCCACTTTCATCATAATGAAGGGCTTAAACCTTATCAAAAAATTATTGGACAAGTTGGTATTGCTCTGATTGTTGCAATTTATTTATATTTTTCTGGGAACACCATTGTACAATTTTTTAATTTTGAGTTTGACATAGGACTTTGGGTTATTCCGCTTGCAATTCTTGTTATGGTGGCCACCACAAACAGTGTAAACCTCACCGATGGACTTGACGGGCTTGCTGGCGGAGTTAGTTTTGTTTACTCTTTGGTTTTTGGCATTATTTTGGCGTGTATTGGTCAAATGCAAACAAACAATCTTGCCATGCTTTGTTTTGGACTTTGCGGAGGCCTTTTGGGTTTTTTGATGTTCAATTCCTATCCTGCAAAAATATTTATGGGTGACACAGGCTCACTTGGACTTGGGGGATTTATTGGCATTGTTGCAATGCTTTCTGGACTCGAACTTCTGCTTCCAATTATGGGCATAATGTTTGTACTTTCAGCTGTCAGTGACATTATACAAGTTTTGCATTACAAACGAACAAAAAAAAGAGTATTTTTGATGGCACCACTACATCATCATTTTGAACAAAAAGGAGTGCATGAAAACAAAATCGTCATAGTATATATAGTTATAACAACGGCAGTTTCTCTTGCTGTTTTATCCTGTTTTTTGGCCGTTGGAATCTAAAAAAATAAAGGGTTTTTATGAAACTTAAAAACAAAAAAGTTTTGGTGTATGGCCTTGGCGACAGTGGTCGAGCACTTATCAAAGTTTTGCAATCACATGGGGCGCGATATAGTTTTTATGATGACGATTTAAAATACATGGAATATGTCGGTTTTGAGCGACAACCCGAAAAGCAAAAATATGATTTTGTGATTGTAAGTCCTGGAATAAAAGTGCTGGGCAACCAACTTTTGGAACATTTTTACAAAGAGAATGTTCTGGTGATTTCTGAACTTGACTTTGCCTATCTTTTATGTAAGGGAAAAATTGTGGCAATCACAGGAACAAATGGAAAGACAACAGTCAGTATGCTTACAAACAAAATCCTCTCTTGTGCTGGTTACAAGACTTTTTTGTGCGGAAATATTGGACTGCCCTTTTCTGCTGTTTGCGAAAAAACGACAAGTGAAAGTGTCGTTGTCTTGGAAGTAAGCAATTTTCAACTTGAAACCACTTCACTTTTGAGTGCCAATGTGGCGTGTATTTTGAATATTCGTCCTGACCATCTTGATAGACATGGCAGTTTTGAAGAATATAGGCGAGTGAAGGGCTTGATTGCTCAAAAAATGAAAAAGCATGATACACTTATTTTAAACCTTGATGATGCAGAGGCAAAGAAGATGATTTTGCACAAAAATTATCGTTATTTTTCAAAATTTCCTCTCAAAAAAGGAGTTTATATATACAAAAATCAAATATTTATTGGGAAAAAGTCGGTTCTAAGTTTAAACAACATTCATCTTATTGGAGAAAAGAACTTGGAAAATGTGCTTGCAAGTGTGAGCATATGTTCATGTTTCAAAAAAGTAACAACACAAGCAATTGAAACCGCTGTTTCAAACTTTGTGCCAGCAAGCCATCGTATTCAAATTGTTGGTATGCTTGACGGTGTGACATATGTTGATGACAGCAAAGCAACAAATGTGGCATCAACGGTTGCGTGTGTGGAAGCTTTTAAGGACAAATCTATTGTGCTTCTCATGGGTGGACTTGGAAAGGAAATTGACTATGACGAACTGTTTGCTCAGAAATTTCCCATAAAAAAAGTTGTTTGTTTTGGTGCAGACGGAGAGAACATCTTCAAACATGCACAGCATTCTGGTTATGACGCAAAATTATTTTCAAAATTTGATGAAGCAGTTTTATTCGCAAAACAAACAGCGGTGGCGGGAGATTATGTTTTGCTTTCGCCTTCTTGTGCAAGTTTTGACGAGTTCCAAAGTTATGCGGAGCGTGGCGAACACTTTAAAAATTTGATTTTGGGAAGTGGAAATGAAAGTTAGAAAATTTCAATTGGACAAACAGAGCGTCATTGTCGTTTTGCTGGTTTTGTTTTTGGTGACCTTTGGTTGCATATTTGTGTATAGTGCCAGCAGTTATTCGGCACAATATCGCTATGGCAACGAATATTTCTTTTTGTTAAAACAACTTTTTGGCGTCGTATTGGGTATCTTTGGAATGCTCTTTTTTGCATTTTTTGATTATCATCTTCTCAAAAAATTCCGTTGGTGGGTGCTTGGTGCAAGTGTAATTTTGCTCATTTTGGTGTTTGTCCCAGGCTTTGGCGTGCAAAGTTATGGTGCAAATCGGTGGGTGAATTTTTTGGGAATATCCATTCAACCATCTGAGATTGCCAAATTTGCACTTGTGTTGTTTTTGGCTTCTTATTTATCTGAAAAGCATGGGCAGATAAAAACTTTCAAAGGCTTGATTGTGCCTCTTGCTGTGGCAGGCTTGCTCTGTCTTTTGGTTATTATCGAACCAAGTATGAGCGTGACAATGTGTTTGGGGCTTGTCACACTTTTCATGCTTATTGTTGGAGGAATGAGCAAAAAACACACATTGATTTTTTCTACTATGGCAGGTTGTGCTGTGCCAGTCTTGATTTTGGCTGAGCCGTATCGTATGAAGCGTCTTTTTGCTTTTCTTGACCCTTGGGCTTCACCACAAGGTGAGGGGTTTCAACTCATTCAATCTCTTTATAGTCTTGGAAATGGCGGTTGGTTTGGAGTTGGTCTTTTCAACTCTCGTCAAAAATATCTCTTTTTGCCATTTGCCGAGTCTGACTTCATTTTTTCGATTATTGGCGAAGAATTGGGACTGATTGGTTGTTTAGGACTTATGGCAGTCTATGGAGCACTTGTGTTTATGCTATTCAAAATCGGACTTTCCGCAAAAGACCGCTTTGGCTGTCTGCTTTCTTGCGGAGTGGGGATAGTGATTGCAGTGCAAACTCTTCTAAATATTGCAGTCGTGACGGGCTCCATTCCGCCAACCGGCCTGCCACTTCCGTTTATTTCAAGCGGTGGAACATCCGTCGCAGTGTTTATGGCAGGCGTTGGCATCTGCTTAAATGTGGATAGGCAATCAAAAAGCAGAACTTAGTTGCTCTGTTATGTATTTTTGAATTTTTCTTGACACGGGGGGGGAGTTTGATATATTTAAAATAACAAAGGAGAAAGTGTTATGAAAAAGAAAATTTTGATGTGCTTGTGTGCGGTTTGCTTTATTTTGCCAATAGCATTTATGTTAGCAGGTTGTAATAATAAAACAGAAACATATAATGTAAATTTTGATTATGGAAAAGCAACTTCGTTTTTTGAAACAAACATAACTAGTGTATCAGTAAATTCAAACGAATGGGTTACTACAATTCCAAAGATTAAAGACGCATATAAAGATTCATTTTTAGGTTGGTTTGTTAAAGGTTCTGATACTGAAATTAAAAATAATAGTTTTATCGGTGCCGATTGCACATTAGAGGCAAGATTTGATATAAATGAAGCGCCATCGGGATTATATCAAAATGGCAAATATGAAATGACTTGGGAAGAAGTTAAATCTTGTACATCTAAAACAGATTTGGTTGGAGAATTGGTTCTTGATTCTTCATTTTTTAATGAAGATTTTAGCAATTGCGATAAAATAACACAAGTGATTATTCCTATAAATTTAAAAGCAATACATAATAATGCATTTGAAGGTTGTACTTCTTTGACGAAAATAGTTATACCACAAAATATTATTGGAATTTATGGTTCAGCATTTAAGAATTGTACAAACATAAAAAGTGTAATAATAAATGGAGATATTAAAACTTCTAGTATAAATGGGGTATTTGATGGATGTTCATCGCTTGAATATATTACAATATCAGAAGGGGTAAGATACTTAGGAAATCTTTTTGGAGGTTGCAATAATGTTAAAAGTATAAACTTACCTTCAACATTGGAATATATTGATGATTTCGCTTTTAGAAATTGTTCATCATTATCAGAAATTTATATACCAAGCAATGTTTGGCATGTGGGAGAAGGTGTATTTGGTGGATGCGATTCTTTAACAAATATATATGTTTCTAAATTTAACGAAACTTTCATTGGTACAGGTACAGATAGTTCGAATAGAAGTATTCTTATAAACAAAGAAACAAAAACTATTGTTAGTGGACAACTATTCTATGCCGGCCATATTACTTATAATGGTATAATAGGGGAAAGAGCGTTTAATAAAAACAATAATTTATCAAAATTAACTGTTTCTGCTAATAAAATTGGTAAATTAGCATTTTATGAATGTGAAAATCTAACAGAAGTGGAAATTTATAGCAATGTTACCGAAATTTCTTCTAGTGCATTTTATGGTTGTAATTTAGAAAAGTTTACATTAAATAATGCAGAAGGGTATAAATGGCAAATAAGCATTGATGAAGAAAATAATACATGGGTAGATGTCTCTGCATTAGATAATGTTGGATTAATTGGTTATTTAACAACTGAAACACATTGTTGTTTAAAACAAGTAGAAATTTAATAAAAAAGAGCAATAAATTGCTCTTTTTTAATGCGAAAAATTATAATACAATAACTGATGTTAACGGGCTCCATTCCGCCAACCAGCCTGCCACTTCCGTTATTTCAAGCGGGGGGGGGGACGAGCGTCGCTGTCTTTTAGTTTACGCAAGAAAACAGCAGTTTTCTTATGGCAGGGATTGGCATTTGCTTGAATGTGGATAGGCAGAGTAGGAAAAATTAATTTAATTAAAATATATATAAAGTGTAATCACGCTGTTTACTTTTTTGTTTTTTTTATGGTAATCTAAAATGCAGAGGAATAAATATGAGTAACAATAAAGTAGAATTAGTAATACCTACAAAGAAAGATTTGTGGTTCAAAAAAGAAATAAAAGAAGATCCTAATACAATGGATTATAATGCGGGATACGATTTAACTTTTAAGGGGTATAATCGTGAAGATGGAACGATACAAACAGATATAAAAGAATTAGAGGAAGTTTGGTCTAAAAGGTGGATAGACAATGAGCCGACAAATTTTTATTATTATATAAAAAGCAACGATAAATTTGTAGGGGAGATATATGCAAAGTTTGATAATAAGAGGAACTCATATGAAATTGGTATTGTAATAAAGGGTGAGCATAGAGGAAAAGGAATTGCTACGCCAGCAATCAAATTACTATGTGAAAAATTAAAATCTTATGGCGTTAAAAGTATATACCACGAACTCCCAATGTCTAGAAAAAGAGCAATTAAATCAGATATAAATAATGGTTTTGTTGTTATAAAAGAAAATATTGATGGTATGAAAAAATTTGGAGAAGTTGAAAAACTTGTTTATTTAGAAAAATATTTATAATATTTTAATTGTGATACCCTTGCCTTTTTTAAGTTGACGAGAAAGCATGTTTGATTTTTTCGTTAAAATTTCTTGAATTTTATATTAAAATGACTTATAATGATTTTACCAAAAAATGTCGAGTTTTGATAAAAAATTAATTGGCAATGAGGGAGGGGGAATGAAAAAGAAAATCATTAGTTTATTATTGATACTTTGTGTGGTGCTTTGTGTGGTGTTACCTTGTGTTTTTATGCTAAGAGCTTGTGACAAAAAAGATGATAACAACACTGATACCAAAGTTGCACTTTCTGAACTTGAATATATGTCGTGGAATGGACTATCAGTTTTTAATGGTTCTAATATTTGGACAGATGGAACCAATTATTATTGTTCCAAAGATGATGGCCAATTTGTATTAAACAAAGGAACAAGCACTTGGACAGAAAAGACATGGGAAGGACTAACAAGTTTTGATGGATCTAATATTTGGACAGATGACATAAACTATTATTATTCAGCTGGCAGTAACAACTATGTATTAGACAAAGAAACAAACACCTGGACAGAAAAGACATGGGAAGGATTAACAAGTTTTGATGGATCTGGTATTTGGACAGATGGCACAAACTATTATTATTCATCTGGTTATTTCCAATATATATTTAGTTAAATATTTAATAAATAAAAAACCACGATAAGGATTAAACCTGTCGTGGTTTTGTTTTAATTTATAATGCAGTAACTGATGTTGAGAGGCAATCTCGAAAATCTAAAAATTAATTTTAAAAATATATAAACGTTATGCACTTTTGTTTTTTTATGATATGATATACTTATGAAAAATAAAGTTAACATTGGTATTGATGTAGATGATTGTATTTGTAATACGCTTGAAATGGACTATGCTTGCGCATGTTTTAAGATGAAAAATAGACTTCCAAAGGAAATTGATAAAACTTATTATGATGTTACAAAAACATTTGAAATGGAAGATGGTGAACTTTTTTATGTAAAAGAAAAAGAATATATAATGAAACACAATAGTATGTATCCAAAAGTTTTTGTAAAAGAAGTTATCAAAAATTTGCGAAAGAAAGGTTTTAAAATTATATTTATTACAGCACGATACGATAAGTTTTGGAACGGCAAGGCAAAATATTATTTAAAAAAATGGTTGAAAAAATTTGATATTCAGTTTGATGAAATTAATGTTAATGTTTCCAATAAAGGGGAATATTGCATAAATAATAAAATTGATTGTTTAATAGAAGATAATTGTGAAAATGTTAAATTCGCTAATAATTATGGGATAAAATCTATTTTAATAAAAACTTCTTATAATCAAGATTATAAAAATGAGTTAAACACATTTGCTGAAAATTGGTTAGATGTTTATTCTATACTCGCAAAATGTTATAATTTTGACGAGAATGATTTAATTTCTTTTGAATAACATAAACTCTTTTTTAACATAAAATTTAACAACATTTTAAAAGGCAGTATCTCATCAACGGGACCTCTACTGAATAATCTTTTTTTTGGATTAATCTAAGATGCTTTTGACAAAAAAGAAAAAATAGTGGCGCTATTTCTTAATTGAATACATTTTTAATAACTATTTTGATTTTTAGAAGAAAATTATAAAATCTGTATTGGAAATAGGACATTATGTTGTATAATAATATTGCTTTTTCCAATTAATTAAGATTATTGCAAACATAATGTGACATTATTATGTAAAACCATTTGTTCAAAGGAGTTTTTTTATGAGAAATGATATCACGATAAGACCAGAAACGCAAAAGGATTATAAGGATATAGTTTCCTTAGTGATTCGCTCTTTTAGGGAAGGAACAACTTATTCTGATGGAAGTGATATAATAGCTTTAATTGAAGAAATAAGAGTATCTAAATATTATATTCCTGAATTATCTTTTGTCGCTGAAATGAATGGAAAAATAGTAGGACATTTTATGTTTTCTCATTTTCCTTTATCAAAAACACCTTTGGGAGAGCACATCAATACCAACGATATAGTTATGCTTGCTCCTGTTTCTGTTCATGCTGACTATTTTCATAAAGGAATCGGAAGCACAATGCTTACTCTTGGAATTGAAAGAGTTAAAGAATTGGGCTATAAAGGAATAACTGTTGAAGGAAATTATCGATTTTATAATCAAATAGGATTTAAAACATCGTCAGAGTTTGATATATTTCCTACAAGTGGATTTCCACTAAAAGAACCAAGGTGCATGATGTGTCAGGAAACATATGAAGGGTCTTTAAAAGGCATAAATGGATATATAGTGTACGATATGTATTACAATGCTTAGTTTTAATAAAAACAGATGATTCTAGGAAAACCATATCTTATACGTGAACTTCATTAAGAAAAGCAATTTTTAATGTGTTAAGAGGCAGTATCTCATCAAGGGCTTCCTACTCCCTTTCATTTCAAGTGGAGGAACGAGGTTTACGCAAGAAAACAGCAGTTTTCTTATGCAGGCGTTGGCATCTGCTTGAATGTGGATAGGCAGAGCAGAAAAAAGTAAAAAAATACTCACCAAAATTGGTGAGTAGGTGTTTTAACTTACAAATTTTTTTCTGCTTGTTTGTAGCAAACAAGGTTTTTTCTCAAAGCTGATTCAGTTTCTGCTAAATCTTTGTTTTTATGAGCAATATCAATTAATTTATTATAACTGTCTTCTTTGATAGTTTTTCCATATCTATTATCGCAAAGGTCATAGGTGTCGACCATATCTGCAATTTTGTTAATTGTTTCTACATCGGCTAGTTTAAGACATTCAATTGTTTTTTCTATCACTTTTATAGATTTGTTTCTTTTATATTGGCTTGTTTCGAATGATAGTTTCATAAATTTTTTCAAAGACTTAACTCTTTCTT
>JBJFCL010000002.1:0-5741 GCA_051888935.1 Candidatus Caccovivens sp.
GTTGCACCTGCAAGTTCCACAGGTTCAAGAATTGCAGTTGGAGTCACCTTTCCACTTCTGCCAACCTGCCAAACAACATCTTTGAGCATGGTGGAAGTCTCTTGCGCCTCAAACTTGAATGCACGCGCCCACTTTGGAAATTTGTTGGTGTAGCCAATTTCTTCACGAGGAGCGACTTCGTTCAATTTAATTACCGCCCCATCAATCATAATATCCAAGTCATTCTTTACGCGGTCAATTTCTTTGATAATTTTCTCCGCTTCCGCTTCTGTTTTGACCACTTTGAAAAAATCACCCGTCTTAAATCCATTTTCCTTCAAGAAATTGTGCATATTTTCTTGCGTGTCAAACTTCTTACCTTCACATAAAAGCACGGCATAACAAAACCAATCCAAGCCTCTTCTTGCAGTTTCTTTTGGGTCAAGATTTCTTATTGCACCTGCAACTCCATTGCGTGGATTTTTGAGAGGCTCTTCTGCAATCTTGTTGTAACGCTTAAACGATGAATTGGTCATCATTCCCTCGCCTTGCACAATCAATCTGTTTTTGAAAGGAATGACAAGCGGAACGCTCTTGATGGTTCTGACTTGTTCTGTCACATCTTCCCCAATCTCACCATTTCCACGAGTGGTGGCATTTTTGTATTTTCCATCTTCATATTCCACAACAATCGTCAACCCATCAAATTTATATTCCACAGCATATGTTGGATTTTTGACAAATTTTTCCATGTCCAAGCAGAACGATTTCAAATCATCAAAAGTGCGCACTTTGCCCATGGAATACAAGCGAACTTCGTGTTTTTTCTTCACAAATTTTGAAAGCACATCTCCACCCACTCTCTGTGTTGGAGAGTTTGGCAAAACAACGCCAAGTTCACTTTCCAAATCAACGAGTTCGTCGTAAAGTTTGTCGTATTCTTTGTCTGAAATGGTTGGATTGTCAAGGTCATAATAATTTCGATTATGAACCAAAATAATGTCCACCAGTTCTTTCATTCTTTCCATTTTATTCATCGTCTTCCACCTTTTCCAACGCCTTTGAATTCAACATAATACTTTTCATTCCAACATCTTCAAACTCAATATCTCCAACCATTCCATCATCGGAAATATTGACAATTCTACCATTTCCAAAACGAGCAAAAAACACTTTGTCTCCCACCGCAAATCCACTATCAAAAGTTTCTTCTTTTTCCGCTTTGAAAAAGTTGTCATTTGCAAGATTTAAACGGGGCTTTTTCTTGTCAACAATGCCAAGTTCTCCAACAAATCGACTACGCACCTGAAAATTACTTTTGCCATACATAAATCGCTTGCTGGCATGCACAAGAAAGATTTTCTCTTCCGCACGTGTTATTGCCACATACATAAGACGTCGCTCTTCTTCCATTTCTGCGGAAGATAATGTCGCTCGTGCAAGAGGGAAAATCCCTTCCTCTAAACCGACAACAAACACCACCTTAAATTCCAGCCCTTTGACAGCGTGAATTGTGGCAATAGAAACAAATCCGTTTTCTTGAATTTGGTCACTGTCCGAGCGAAGCATAATATTTGCAAGATAGTCGGACAATGTTGCTCCTTCGTTTTCATCTTCATATTCTCTTACACTGGACAACAAACTGTCGATGTTTCCAAGTCGATTTATTGCCTCTTCGTCACGCCCCGCATACGCCAAATTTATGCCAAAAGTTTTGATTACTTTTTCAACAAAATCGGAAAGTGAAATAGCGTTCATTTCATCACGCAAATTCTTGAAATTTGAAACAAAACTTTCAAGTTTGTTTTTATATTTGGAAAAAGCAAACTTGTCACTCAAAAGGTATTCCAAAACTGTGCTTTCGCCTGCCTCTTCTTGCAATTTAGCAATGGCCGCATCGCCAATTCCACGCTTTGGAAAGTTAATGATTTTCAAAAGCGAAATTTCATCTTTTGGGTTTACAAAAACAGAGAGATAGGACAATATCACTCTTATCTCTGCACGCTCATAAAACTTGAAACCGCCATACAATTTGTAAGAAATGTCATAAGACAAAAAAGCATCTTCAAAACTGCGTGAAAGAGCATTTATGCGCATAAGCACGGCGAAATCGCTGTAAGAATAACCCTCACTCAAAAGGTCAGAGATGGTCTTTGCCACAAAAAGTGCCTCATCACGCTCATCAAAAGCATTGTAAACCACTGGCCCTGTGCCTTGGTCTTTGTCTGTCCAAAGTTCTTTCTTTATGCGGTCACGATTGTTGGAAATAACATTGTTTGCAAGCGTCAAGATGTTTTTTGTTGAACGATAATTTCTTTCCAACTTAAAAACTTTCACATTTTCAAAATCATTTTTCAAGTTTGCAATATTATGAAAGTTTGCACCTCGCCAAGAATAGATGCACTGGTCCTCATCGCCCACAACAAACAAATTTTTGTGCACGCTTGAAAGAAGTTTGACAAGTTTGTATTGCACCACATTTGTATCTTGAAATTCGTCCACCAAAATATAGCGAAATCTCTCTGCATATTTGTTTAGGACTTCTTTTTTATAGTTATTAAACAAAAATAGAGTTTTATTTAGCAAATCATCAAAGTCAAGTGAGTTGTTTTTGTGCAAATATTGCTCATATTCAAAACAAATCTTTTCATAAATCTTCAAATTGGCGCTTTTGTCATATTCGCGAAGTGCCAAAAAGTATTCATCAATGTCCAATCCTTTGTTTTTGATGTTGTCAAGATGGGTTTCAACCTTCTGTTTTTCATCATCTTCACATTGGTATTTTTTAAGAAGGTCTTTCAAAATTTTGTCACGGTCAGCTTCCGTCACAATCGTAAAATTTTTGTCATAACCTTCAATATAGTGAATATTTTCCCTTAAAATTCTGACACACATGCTGTGAAAAGTGGAAATCCAAACGCCAGAGCACCCCATTGAAAGCACACGCTCTTTCATTTCGTTTGTTGCTTTGTTTGTGAAAGTTATTGCCAAAATATTATATGGTGCAACACCATGTTCAATCAAATAACAAATTCTATGCGTCAAAAGGCGAGTTTTTCCACTGCCAGCACCTGCGGTGACCAACACCACACCCTCAGTTTCAAGCAGTGCCTGCCTTTGCTCTTCATTTAGCGAATTTATATCATAACTACTCATGCCACCATTTTAGCACAAATTTTTTTATTATCAAAGCAAAAAATCATAATGAATTTACTCAAAAAAGTCAAATTTTCTTAATTTTAATATGTAGAAAATTGTCGCTTTAATGTAAGCAAATCGGTTTATAACAACTTTTTTATATATTTTCTTGATTTTTTCTCGAATTGTGGTGTATTATAATTCCAAGAGAGGTCTGTATGAGAAGATTTTTTGGAAGAGAAGACAAAGGATTGGTTTACATTGAAGGAGAAGAGTTTAATCACTTTAAAAATGTGCTTAGACTTAATGTGGGTGATGAACTTTTGGTCAGTCTAAATGATAAATTTGATTACATATGCTCTGTTGAAAAAGTAGAAAAAAACAGAGCAGTTTGCAAAATCAATGGAAAACAACAATGCATCGGAAATCCAAACAAGAATATTGTTCTTTTCCAAGCAATTACCAAACGCCCAAAGTTCGAATTTATCGTGCAAAAAGCAACTGAAATTGGAATAACCAAAGTCGTGCCATTTGTAAGCGAATTTGTCATCGCAAAAGTCACTGAAAACAAATTGGAAAGATTAAATTCCATCGCCATGAACGCTTGCAAACAATGCGAACGCACAATCATGCCTATCATTGAAAATGCGATAAAAGTAGATGATGTGATTGCTCGTTTCAAAGATTTTGACCTTGTGCTGTTTGCCAATGAACGCACAGATGTCGGAGAAAAAATCAAAGATTTGGACAAATATAAAAATATTGCTATTATTGTTGGCTCAGAAGGTGGCTTTTCTCAAAAGGAAAAAGAGAAATTTGTTGACGCTGGTGCCACCTCAATCAGTCTAGGAAAAAGAATTTATAGATGCGAAACAGCATCAGTTGCCATGATGAGTTTAGTATCTATTTTAAGTGGAAACTAATATGAAATATGCAGTTTTAACTCTTGGTTGCAAAGTAAACAAATATGAGAGCGATGCTCTCATTTTTCAGTTAGAAAACATGGGTTATGAAGCGACTGACAAATTGGAAGAGGCAGACGCTTACATCATCAACACTTGTGCTGTCACAAATGAAGCAGAAAGAAAGTCAAGACAGATGCTTGAACGCGCCAGAAAGTTCAATCCAAATGCAAAAATTTATGTTTTGGGTTGTGCCAGTCAAAATAGACCAGAACAATTTGAAGGCAAAGGTGTTCAACTTGTACTTGGAACAGCAGGGAAGCAAAAAATTTTGCAAAATCTCAATAAATCTGGAAATGGACTGCTAGAAATTCCAAAAGATTATGAAGATGATATGTTTTCCGCACAAACAAAAGCACGCGCTTACATAAAGATTCAAGATGGTTGCAACAATTTTTGCACTTATTGCATTATCCCATATCTTAGAGGCAGAAGCAGGTCAAGGTCTCTTGAAAGTGTGGTGGAAGAGGTTAAAAAACTTCCTGACAGCGTCAAGGAAGTTGTACTTGTCGGCATTGATGTTTCAGATTACAAACAAAACGAGAAAAAAGCCTTGGGAGAACTTCTTACAGAACTCGACAATTTTGGAAAACGCCTCCGCCTATCGTCCATGGAAGACAACCTTATTGATGAGAAATTCTTACAAACTTTGAGCAATTTAAAAAATTTTTGTCCACATTTTCACTTATCTCTTCAAAGTGGTTGTGACAATGTTTTAAAAAAGATGAACAGACATTACACAACCGAGCAATTTTATGAAAGCGTAAAGTTGATAAGAAAATATTTCCCACTTGCTGGCATAACAACAGACATAATTGTCGGTTTTCCGACGGAGACAGATGAGGATTTTGAAGAAACAGTTCGATTTGTTGAAAAGGTCAAATTTTCACAGTTGCACATCTTCCCATATTCAAAAAGAGAAGGAACTGTGGCAGCAAAATTGTTCAAAGACTTGTCAGGCACAATCAAAAATTCTCGTCTCAAACGATTGGAAGCAATTGGTTCAAACTTAAAAGAAGAATTTATTAAACAAAATCAAATTGTCCAAGTTTTGATAGAAGAAAAAGAGGGCGATTTCTTTGTCGGTTATAGTGAAAATTATATCAAATGCTATTTGCAAGGAGATTTTCATGAGGGAGATATTATCTCTGCCAAAATTTTAAAACCATACAAAATGGGTGCACTTTGCGAAAAATTGAATTAAATTCTTGACAAAATGCATAGATTATGATAAAATTTGCAAGAATTATGACCTTGAAAGGTGGTGAAAAAGAATGACAACAGTTAAAGTAGGAGAAAACGAAAGTCTTGAAAGTGCTCTTAAAAGATTTAAAAGAAAATGCCAAAAAGACGGCATCATAGGAGACATTAGAAAGAAAGAAGCCTATGACAAACCAAGCGTTGCAAGAAAGAAAAAAAGCGAAAACGCAAGAAAAAGAGCAAGAAAAAGAGGTTAATTTCAAAAAAAACGGACATATTTTTGTCCGTTTTTATTTTTTTTCACAAACAAAAAACCACCAATTTCTGGTGGTTGTTTTTATTTTGATTTGTTTTTAAATTCTTTATATTTTGGGAAGTCATTCTCAGTGAAAGTCTCCTGCAATTCTTGCAAAAGTTTTTTAGCATCTTTATTCATGCTTTTTGGTGGTTCGCTTTTGATTG
>JBJFCL010000003.1:0-27510 GCA_051888935.1 Candidatus Caccovivens sp.
CAAATTATTATGGCGTAAGATATTCCATGATATTCAATGAAGGTTCAAGCAGAGGAGCAAGCAATTATTAAAAAAACACCTCTAAATCGAGGTGTTTTTTAGTTTTATAAGTGAATAGTAAAATATTATTAAATTTCTTTCAATCATTCGCAAAACATTTTTTTTGGCATAGATTGATATTATGAATGAAAAATTATTGATTATGGGAGGGCACTCTCTTAACGGAATTGTCAAAGTGAGTGCTTCAAAAAATGCCTTTTTGCCAATTTTGGCAGGAACAATTCTTTGTGATGGAGAAATTGAACTTAAAAATCTTGTTCATCTTTCGGATATCGAGAATATGTGTCGAATTTTGAATATTTTGCAAATTTCAACAACTCAAAATGATGAACGACTTTACATAGACACAAGAAATATAAAAAACAACAAAATTTCGAATGACCTTACACAAAAAGTGCGTGCCTCTATCTTTATGTTGGGTGCACTTTTGGGGCGTTTTAGAAGCGCTGTAATTGCCTATCCTGGTGGTTGCAAAATTGGGGCACGTCCGATTGACATTCATATCAAAGGCTTTAAGGCGTTGGGTGCGCGTGTTATTGAAAGGCATGGGTATATTTATTGCCATGGGCAAAATTTGAAAGCAGGCACTGTTGTGCTTGATTTTCCGAGTGTTGGAGCAACTGAAAGTTTGATGATGTGCGCAACATTACTCAAAGGAACAACTGTTTTGAAAAATACTGCAAAAGAACCAGAAATCGTTGATTTGCAAAACTTTTTAAATGCGTGTGGAGCAAAGATAGTGGGTGCTGGCACGGATTGTATTGTCGTTGAGGGCGTGGAAAAGTTGCATGGATGCTCATATGTGGTTATGCCCGACCGTATTGAAGCAGGAACATTTCTTTTGGCTGCTGCCACTTGCTCTGGCGATGTTTTGGTTGATGGTGCGATTGCAAAGCACAATGAGAGTCTTTTGTCATTTTTAAGGCAAACTGCTTGCCAAATTAAAACCTTTGATGATAAAATAAGATTGAAAGTTTCTGAAAGGCTTTCTTCAATCGAAAAAATTGAAACCATGCCATATCCTTATTTCCCGACTGATTTGCAAGCTCAAATGATGACCCTTCAAGCAGTTAGTCGTGGGGTCTGTTTGCTGAAAGAAAATATCTTTGAAAATCGTTTTTCACAAGTGGCAGAACTTCGAAAAATGGGGGCGGATATCGTGCAAAGCGGACAAATGGCACTCATTAAGGGAGTGGAAAGATTGTATGGAGCAGATGTCTATGCTGGTGACCTAAGGGCGGGTGCTTCGCTTGTCATGGCAGGACTAAAAGCAGAAGGATACACAAGTGTTTACAATGTCCATTATATCGACCGCGGATACGAAAAGATTGAAGAGAAATTTTCCAAACTTGGAGCAGATATAAAGAGGATTTAATTTGAATAAAAAAGTGATTGTTTCTCTTTGCGTTGTGTTTGGCTTGGTGGCAGTGCTACTCATTCTTTTTTGGACTCTTTTTGGTCTGTCAAGCGTGACTGTGGAATATTCTTCCACAAAACAAAACCTAACAATTTCTGACCAAGAGATTGTGGAAGCGGGTGAGTTTCGAATGGGCGCATGTGTTTTGTTTGAAGGAAAGAAAAATTCACTACAAAAAATCGAAAACAAAGCAACAGAAAACGAAAATTTTGCTTATCTTAGAGTGTTAAACATTGAAACAGTTTTCCCAAACAAATTTGTCATTCATGTGGCAGAACGCGAAGAATTTTTTGCTGTGGAATATGGCGGAGAATATCTTGTGTGTGACCGTGAACTTAAAGTTTTAAAAATTCTGGACAACTTTGATAGCACAAACGAAAACGCCATTCTTTTGAGTGGGCTTGATATCAAAAACAAGAGCGTTGCTGTCGGCGACTTTTTGCGTACGAGTCAAGAAAACATCAAAAAACTTTTCAGTGCATTTTTGGAGAGCGGGCGTGACCTTGCGTCTGTGCGAGGAAAGTTTAAGCATATGTCTTTGAGTGAATATGAAGACGAACTGACGCACGCAAAATATATTTCACTTTCAATGATAACCTTTCAAGACCGGCTTTTTGTGATTAACAATATCGACTTTGCATTGCGCGAAAAATTACAAAAAATGTATGCAACTGAGAGCGCATTGTTCAGCCAAAAGACGGATTCAGAAGGGAATATTGTCAATTCAAAAGGTGAAATCTTGTATGTTGTCAAAACGCAAAACGGCGAGTATGCGTCATATGAGGCACTCAAAGATTCTGTTGATGAAGATGGCAACAAACTTTATAATGAAAGTGACAAAATAGCGCTGTCTTACTCGCTCCTTGCAAATTGTTATATCAAAGTGGACAACTTAACGCTCACCGATTATGTTCAGCGCACAGAAAAAGATATCTACTATTCAATAGTAGAAAAAGTTTGATAAAAAAGACTGTCGAAGCAGTCTTTTTTGTTTTTATTTGTTTGGAACGATTTTTGTCTTTCCACCCATATACATTTGAAGTGGTTTTGGAATAAGCACGCTTCCATCTTCTTGCAAATTGTTCTCTATGAGTGCAATAAGTGCTCGGGTTGAAGCAAGAACGGTGTTGTTTAGTGTGTGCAAATAATATGTGCCTTTCTCGCCTTTTGCGCGAATTCCAAGGCGTCTTGCTTGTGCATCGCCGAGTGTTGAACAGGAGCAAACTTCAAAATATTTTTGTTGTCGTGGGCTCCATGCCTCAATATCACAACTCTTAACTTTCAAATCTGCCAAGTCGCCACTGCAACATTCAAGTTGACGAACAGGAATGTTGAGACTGCGGAAAAGTTCAACGGAATATCGCCACATTTTGTTATACCATTCCATGCTGTCTTCTGGCTTGCAGAGAACAACCATTTCTTGTTTTTCAAACTGATGAACACGATAAATTCCGCGTTCTTCAATTCCATGTGCACCGACTTCTTTTCTGAAACAAGGGCTATATGAAGTCAATGTGAGAGGAAGTTGTTTTTCATCAATAATTTGACCTTTGAATTTTCCTATCATTGAGTGTTCACTTGTTCCAATGAGATACAAATCTTCACCTTCAATTTTATACATCATGGCGTCCATTTCCGCAAAACTCATAACGCCGTTCACAACATCTCCTCTTATCATGAAAGGAGGAATGCAATATGTGAAACCTTTGTCAATCATAAAATCGCGAGCATATGAAATCATGGCACTTACAAGGCGTGCTCCATCTCCCATGAGATAATAGAAACCATTTCCACTTGTTCTTCCTGCACTGTCTTTGTCAAGTGCACCAAAACTGTTTAAGATATCTGCATGATATGGAATTTCAAAGTCTGGAACTTTTGGCTCTCCAAAACGCTCAATTTCGACATTTTCACTGTCGTCCTTTCCAATTGGAACGCTTTCATCCAAGATGTTTGGAATCTGCATCATGATGTGTTTAATCTTTACTGCAAGTTCTTCCTCTTCACTTTCAATTTGTGAAATGCGTTCATTGTTTTTTCTTACTTGTTCTTTGGTCAAGTTTGCTTCTTCCAGTTTCTTTTCTTTCATAAGCATTCCGATTTTGCTGGAAAGACTGTTTCTGTTGGCTCTGAGGTCATCTCCCTCTTGTTTAAGTGCACGAATTTGTTTGTCAAGCATTTCAACTTCGTCAACGAGTGGAAGTTTGGCATCTTGAAACTTTTTTCTGATGTTTTCTTTGACAAGTTCTTTGTTTGTTCTTATAAGATTGATATCAATCATGTTCTACTCCTATTTATTTTGAATTATAGCACCAATTTCAAAAAATTATCAAGCGAATATGCAAAGAAAACTAATCTTTTGTTTTAATTCAAACTATTGCGAGGACTACGAATATAAAAAATGAATAATTATGAAAAAAAATAAATTTTTATAAATTTTTTATTTTTTTCTATTGACTTTTTTTCTAAAAATATTTAAAATGAAAGCATAAGAGGGGAGTATGGCAAGAGATTGTGTTACTGTTGTTGAAATAGGTTCTTCCAAACTCAATGCGGTCGTTGCGCAAAGGGGAGTCAACGGCATTTTTAATATTAAAGCCAAAGCTTCGATCCAATACGCTGGATTTTTTGAGGGCGAATTTATTGAGAAAGCACTATTGGAAGATGCAGTAAAGACCTTGTTCGCTTCGTTGCAATCGGTTTATAAAAAGCCTATCACAAAAATTTTTGTTGGTGTGCCTGCGGAGTTTTCCAAAGTTACTCAAACATCTGCACAACTCAATTTTCGTTACAAACATTCTGTGAGTCAAAAAGATATTGAGACACTTAAAAACGAAGCAGCGGACAATGTTTATGTTGAAGGAATGGAAGTTCTTTCTGCAAGTCCAATATATTTTACGCTTGACGACAACAGAAAGACTAATGACCCAACAAAACTCAAAGTAAACAAGATTTCTGCGGAAATATCAATTATTTTGGCACAAAGTTCGTTCATCAATCTTTTCAATAAGATTTGGACAAGATTGGGCATTGAACAAGTGGAATATTTGAGTGAACCACTTTGTGAAGCCATGTTTGTTGTTGACAAGGTCGAACGAGAACGCACTTGCATCGTCATTGATGTTGGAGCAAGGTCAACCAGTGTGGCATTTGTCAAAGGTGATGGATTGACCAATTTGACTTCCTTCTCAATGGGAGGTTCATACATAACAAGTGACCTTTCGGAAGCGTGCGGAATTTCTTATCAAGATGCGAGTGCTTTGAAGCGTCAAATTGTGCTTTCGCTTCAAGGCGGAAAAGATGATTTCTATGAACTTGCCACTCTTGGCGGAAAAGTTTTAAAGATTCCACTTTCTTATGCCAACGAAGCAGTTTGTTATCGACTGGAACTTATCGCCACAACAGTAAACGAATGCATTAGACTGTTTGCAAAAGAATATGTGCCTTATTATCCAATTTATTTGTGCGGAGCAGGATTAAGCAAAATCAAAGGGGGAAAGGATTTCTTTGCTAAGTGTATCGGAAGAAATATTGCTTATGGAGTTCCACCGATACCTGCAATGGACAAACCGGAACATTCCAGTCTTTTGGGACTTTTGAATATGGCACTTGATGAAAATTGCTAAAATATCTTAAAAATGAATGAAAATACATAAAAGTTCTTGCAAAAACGATAAAATTGCGTTAAAATAATTAAAATTAAGGAGTTTCTTATGGATAATGTAAACAACAATTCCACCTCAGTAGTAAAAATTAAAGTTCTGGGAGTTGGCGGTGGCGGAAACAATGCCGTTAATCGTATGATTGAAGCAAATGTTGCTTCGGCAGAATTTGTGGCAATCAACACTGATAAGCAGGCTCTTCTCATTTCAAAAGCTGACAAGCGTTTGCAAATTGGTGAGCGTCTTACGGGCGGTAGAGGTGCAGGTGCTATTCCTGAAATTGGAAGAAAAGCAGCAGAAGAAAGCAAATCTTCAATCACAGAAATTTTGAAAGGCACAGACCTTGTGTTTATCACTGCTGGCATGGGTGGTGGAACAGGTACTGGTGCTGCTCCGGTTATTGCTCAAATTGCCAAAGAACTTGGAATTTTGACTGTTGGAATTGTTACAAAACCTTTCCAATTTGAAAATCCAAAGCGTATGGAAAATGCTGAAAAAGGCATTGCAGAACTTAGAAAATATGTTGACACAATCGTCATTATTCCAAATGAAAGATTGCTCACAATTTTGCCTGAAAAGACAACTTTGGTTGAGGCGTTTAGATATGCTGACGATGTTCTTCGTCAAGGTATTCAAGGAATCTCCGACCTTATCGTCTTCCCTGGAATGATTAACCTCGACTTTGCAGATATTGAAACAATCATGAAGAATCGCGGACTTGCACATATGGGCATAGGTCATGGTAAAGGCGAAAACAAAACTTTGGAAGCTGTTCGTCAAGCGGTTGCTTCTCCACTTATTGAAACAACAATTGAAGGTGCAACAGGCGTTGTGCTTAACATCAAAGGCGGAAGCGATATTACTTTGCGTGAAGTTACAGAAGCAGCAAATATGGTCAAAGAAGTCATTGACCCAAGTTGTAACCTCATTTTTGGAAGCAGTATTGATCCAGAAATGCGTGATGAAGTGGAAATCACAATCATTGCAACAGGATTTAAGACCCCAGGTGAAGCGGAAGAAGAAAAAACTGAGAAAGAAGAACCTAAACAAGAAGAGGCCCCAGAAGATAAATTCAAAGGTTTCAATCCATTTGGTTACAATCCACAACCTTCTCAACCTGCAAAAGATGTTAGAGTTGAGACAAATGAAAACACTTCTCGTGTTGATGTCAGCCCAAACATCAACTCCATTCCACCTTGGATTGAAAAAATTAGAAACAAAAACAGAAAATAAAAAATTGTCTTGCATATTTTTGCAAGACTTTTTTATTGACTTGCATAGGTCTTTTATATATAATATAAAATATAGGAGTAAAAAATGGAAGGCAAATATATAAATGACAATTCACACAAAAAGGGGAAGAAATTTTTTATAAGACTTGGGATTGTGATGATTGTCGTTGCCATTGCTTTGATTATTGGCGGTGCTGTGCTTATTGCACAAGGAGTTCAACTAGATTCTTCTGTGGGAATGGGTGATGACAATTGGTTTGATGTGAGTTCAAAGGCAAGTGGAATGATTTTTGGTGGAAGCGCACTTCTAATGTTTGGGTTTTTTATCGGTGTTTGTTCAATTGTTGCATTTGTTTCAGCGTATCGCAGAGAAATTTTGGCATTTCAAGCAAGCACAGTTGCACCAGTTGTCAAAGAAACCGCTGAGTTTGTCGCAGATGACCTTTCCCCAAGCATAAACAAGACAGTTGGTGGACTTGCTGAATCAATTTCTGTTGGTGTTGCAGAAGGAGTTGCAAAAGCCAAGTCAGCAAAAATTTCCTCAGAATATAAATGTGCAGAATGTGGAGAAACAAACGAGAAAAATTCAAAATTCTGTTCAAATTGCGGTGCGAAGTTAAGAAAAGAATATAAATGCTCGCATTGTGGAGCAGAATTGAAAAGCAAAGATAAATTCTGTCCAGTTTGTGGTGAAAAAGTTGAAAAACAATAAAAAGACCATTGTAGGTCTTTTTTGATTTAGACAAAAAGAGAGCAAAAAACTCTCTTTTATTTATTTTTTTTGTCAATGTTTGTGCTTGTTTTTTAATAAAATGGAAATGAGATGAGTCTTGAATACATCTTTTTCATAAATTTCATAATCAATTTTTTGATTTTAAAAACCTGCGCTCTATTTTTGAAGGATAAAGGTCGTTGGTTTTTGTTGTCCGCATTTTTGGGAAGTTGTTTTGCCATTGCACTGCAATTCTATCGTCTCTCAAATTTGGGACAAGTTCTGCTCTCGATGGGACTTACAATTTGGTATGTTTGCATTTCATTTAAGTTTAAAACGATAAAAAAATTCTTACAAATCTATGCTTCATATATGCTTTGTACTTTTTTGTATGGCGGAGTTTGCTATTATATGGCGACTTTGATTACCTCAGAATCAATCTTTTATATTTTGTTTGCAATTTTTGTAATTTTTGTGGTTGTAGATTTCATATTAAAAAAATTTCACAGAAAGAAAGCGATAACAAACTTTTGTCGTGATGTTGAGATTGAAAATAGTGGAAAAATTTGCAAGTGTCAAGCATTTTTGGATAGTGGGAATTTGCTTTATGACCCTGTGACGCAAAAACCTGTTTGTCTTATCAATTTTAAACTTTTTTCAAAACTTTTTCCTGATATTTCTTTGGAAGATATCTTGCGTCGTTCAGAAAAAGTTAAAACACCAAAATTTGCCCATTATATCAAGTTTGGCACGCTTACTAACTCAGATAAAATTCTGGTGTTTCAAGTGGGAAAAATTTGCATTGATGGGCAGGTAACAGAGAAAGCAACGCTGGGATTAGTGTTAAAGGATTTTAATCAAACTTTTGGAACAGACATGATTTTGCACAATAATTTTGCATAATTAAGGAGGGGTTTTATGAATATGCTTTTCAAAATCAAACTGCTTTTTTGGAAACACATTTTTTCGCATTTTTCAAACGCAGAAGATTTGGTTTGTTATGTGTGCGGAAACAAAGCGTTGCCTCAACCCCTTGAACCTGAGGAAGAGTTAGCACTTTTGGAGCAGTTCAAGGACGGCGACAAATTTGCACGAGACAAACTTATTGAACATAATTTGCGTCTTGTGGTATATATTGCAAAAAAATTTGAAACTTCTGGGATTGAACTTGAAGATTTGATTTCTATTGGCGCGATTGGACTTATAAAGGCAGTCAAAACTTATAGCGTTGACAAAAATATTAAACTTGCAACATATGCGTCAAGATGTATTGAAAACGAGATTTTGATGCAACTGAGAAAGAACACTCGAACAAAAAATGAGGTCTCGTTGGACGAGCCGTTGTCCTCCGATGGTGAAGGAAACGAGTTGCTTCTTGCAGATATAATTCCTGTGGACGAGGACAGCGTTTCAAAGAATATTGAAACTTCTGCTGAAAAGCAAATATTGATGAATGTGATTTCAAAATTGGATAGTCGCGAACAAATTATCATGTTTTTGCGTTTTGGTCTTGCTGGAAACGAGGAAAAGACACAAAAAGAGGTGGCAGATATGATGGGAATAAGTCAAAGTTACATTTCCCGCATTGAAAAGAAAATTTTATCAAAATTGAGGAAAAAGTTGGAAAAGACGGCAGAAATATAGCGAAAAACTGCGCTTTTGCTCATTTTTGACACAGTGTGTCAAAAAGTATCGCTTTGACGCTTGTTTTTCGCTGTTTTCGCGCCAAACGAAAATCGCACGACGCAAGAATGCTCTGTTGGCGATTTTGCGCGACTTTAATAGGAGAAATAGAATGTTCCGTTATACCTAATATTCAATAAGAAGATTTGGACTTGTGATAGACAATTATGAAACGAAAAACTGCGCTGTTGGCTCATTTTTGACACAGTGTGTCAAAAAGTATCGCTTTGACGCTTGTTTTTCGCTGTTTTCGCGCCAAACGAAAATCGCACGACGCAAGCATGCTCTGTTGGCGATTTTGCGCGACTTTAATAGGAGAGATAGAATGTTCCATTAAACAAATTACAAAAATGAGAAATGTTGGACTTGTGACAAATGTTATTTGCGAAAAACTGCGCTGTTGTTTTGCTATTGAATGAGGTTTGCTTTATTCGTAAAAATGAAATAAAAATTGTCATATTTGCACTTTTTTTAGCGAAAAAGTACGCCTTCGCATATAAATTTCTTTCAAGGGCATCATAACTTAAACAAAAAGGAGTTTTGTATGTCCAATAAAGTGGTTATTTCTGGCGTCAACACTGCAACTTTGCCAAAACTTAAAAATGCAGAGATTATGGAACTTTTGAAAGAAGCAAAGAGTGGTGACGAGTTTGCTCGTGACAAGTTTGTTGTGGCAAATTTGAGACTTGTTCTTTCAGTTGTTCAGCGCTTTTCTGGTCATGGAGAAAAGGCTGACGATATGTTTCAAGTGGGCTGTGTGGGCCTTTTGAAGGCCATTGACAACTTTGACGAAACCCTCAATGTGCGTTTTTCGACTTATGCTGTGCCAATGATTGTGGGAGAAATACGCAGATTTTTGCGTGATAACAATTCTGTGCGTGTGTCAAGGTCAATTAGAGATGTTGCTTACAAGGCTCTTCAAGCGAAAGAAAGATATATCAAAGAAAACAACGCTGAGCCGTCATTGGAACAAATTGCAAATATGCTCGACCTTCCACTTAAAGATGTCACATTCGCACTTGACGCCATAAGTGAGACGGTGTCATTGAGTGAACCGATTTACAATGATGGCAACGAAACTATTCGCATAATGGACCAAATTTCTGATGACAAAAATTGTGACGAGCAAATTTTGGAAAAACTTTCAATTGGTGACGCTATCAAAAACTTGTCCGAACGCGAAAAAGAAATTCTGCTCATGCGTTACTATGTTGGGAAAACTCAAATGGAAGTAAGTCAAGAGGTTGGCATTTCGCAAGCACAAGTTTCAAGACTGGAAAAGAACGCTCTCAAAGCAATCAAGAATTTTATAGAATGAGTTAAAGAGCCAAACAGCGAGGTTTGGTTCTTTCTTTTTTGAGTGTTTAGTCTTATGATTTTTTTATTTTTGTCATTATTTGACAAAATGTGACATAACCTTAAATCATGGATACTTCATTTTTGGAATTGAGATGCAAAGAAGTTGTCAATATTGTTGATGGTCGAAGACTTGGACATATTGTCGATGTGGTCTTTAACCTTGAAAGTGGTTGTGTTTTGGGGGTGGTGGTCCCGGGAGAAAAGTCGTTTTGGCAATGCTTTAAAGGCGGTGCAGAACTTTTTATTGCGCTATCTCAAATTGTAAAAGTGGGCGAGGACGCCGTTTTGGTGGAACTTTTTGCGCAAAATTCCACAGCACCTTATATTATGGGGACGGATACAAAGAAAAACAAAAAATAACAGTTTGGACTGTTATTTTTTTTCATTTTATAGTTTTTTACATTTCTGTTATGAGTTTGATGAAGTTTGTTACATCTTTGAATTGACGATAAACACTGGCAAAGCGCACATATGCAATTTCGTCAACCGCTTTGAGACGCTCCATAATCATTTCGCCAATTTCTTGTGATGAAATTTCTTGTCTGAGAGAATTTTGAATTTGTTTTTCAATATCTTCTGCCATAGCGTCAATTTGCGCAATGGAAACAGGGCGCTTTTCGCACGCTTTTATCATTCCGCTTCTGATTTTTTCAATGTTAAACGCCTGGCGACTGCCATCTTTTTTTACCACCAAGACTGGCACAGTCTCCACCGTTTCATAAGTTGTAAATCTTCTGCCACAGCCCAGACATTCTCTTCTTCTACGAATTGAATTGGTTTCCTCTGTGCTACGAGAGTCCAAAACCTTGCTGTCTTCACAGCCACAATATACACATTTCATTGGTTTCTCCTTAAATCACTTTCATTCTAACACAATATTTAGTGTTTTGACAAATAATTTGGCACAATTCATTGAAGTTTTTTGAATAAACTGAGTTTGCAAGAAATAACTTACTATATGAAAACTTTAAGTGATGGACAAGTTGGAAAGGCTTACAAAATTCTTCGCTATAATGGTGCAGAAGACGGCGTTTTGCGTAGGTTTATGGAACTGGGGTTTTGCAGTGGTCAAAGCATCAAAATTGTGGCAACTTCGCTCATGAAGAAGGTTTTTTTGATTGAAATTCGAGGTTATCTTTTGAGTGTGCGTGCCAATCTTTTGCAAAAAATTGAGGTGGAAGCATGAGAGAAATTTTGTTGGTTGGCAATCCCAATTCTGGCAAGACCACCCTTTTCAACAGCCTTACGCGTGCAAATGAGCATATAGGCAACTGGCACGGAGTGACAGTTGAGACCAAACAAAAGTCTTTTGATGCAAATGGGCAAGAATTTGTTTTGGTGGACACACCTGGGATATATTCGTTGTGCCCGCTTTCGTTTGAAGAAGAGGTGGCAGTAAATGCCATTTTGGCGGACAAAAAAAGGAAAATAATCAACATTATAGACCAAAACAACATTGGGCGAAATCTCTATCTGACTTTGTGTTTGCTTGAAAAGGGCTGTGATGTGGTTTTGGCAATCAATGAAATTGACAAAAAGCCAATTTATAAGATTGATTACAAAAAACTTGGTCAAGCACTTGGAATTGATGTGGTGGCAATCAATGCGGAAAAGAAAGTTGGACTAAATGAACTTAAAACACTGCTTTTGAGTTCAGCAAAAAAGACAAGTTTGCCTTATTTAAAAGAAATCCGAGGTGATTTTGAACAATTTGAAAAAGACAATCTTCAAACGCTAAGCAAACTTAGATATGAGTATATTGACAAGTTGTTGGCAGAGTGTACAGTGCGCACCAAAGCAATTTATGGCAAAAGTAAACTTGACCGCATTGTGCTCAACAAATGGCTGGCATTTCCCGTTTTTTTGTTGGTGCTTTCTGGCGTGTTTTATTTGACTTTTTTTTCGCTTGGAGCATGGCTTTCTGACCTTTTGTCTTCATTTTTGAATGTGTTAACTTCGCCAATTTTGCAACTGCTTGAAAAGAGCGTTGGGCAGGGGTGGATATTTGACCTCTTCAATGTTGCATTGTTTGGTGGAGTGGGTACGGTCCTTTCTTTTTTGCCACAAGTGGTGCTGTTGTTTTTCTTTTTGTCGCTTCTTGAAGACAGTGGTTATATGTCGCGAATTGCCTTTATTTTTGAAGACATTTTGGGCAGAATTGGACTTTCTGGCAAGAGTGTTTACACTCTTTTGATGGGGTTTGGTTGCTCCACCACTGCCATTATGACCTCGCGAAATATGGACGATAAAAACGCCAAAATCAAGACGGCAATTTTGTGTCCATACATGAGTTGTTCGGCAAAAATTCCAATTTACACAGTTATTGGCGGGGCGTTTTTTGGCGCGAAAAATTTGCTTGTAATCATTGGTTTGTATCTTTTGGGTGTGGTTGTGGCAATCGCCATTTCAAAAATTTTGGATTTGACACTACTTAAAAGCAAAAAACAGAGTTTTATTCTTGAATTTCCTCCATATCGTCTTTCATCTTTAAAGCGTGTTGGAAAACTTTTGTGGAAAAATGTCAAAGAGTTTTTGTTGCGCGTGGGCACAGTCATGATTTCTATGAATATCATCATTTGGGTTCTCTCGTCTTTTAGCTTCAAACTTTCATATGTGGCAACTCTTGGCGGACAAAGTATGTTGGAGACCATTGGAAAAGCAATTGCTCCAATTTCTGCTCCATTGGGGTTTGGAAATTGGGCGGTTGTTTGTGCTCTTCTTGCAGGACTTGTTGCCAAAGAGGTGGTGGTTTCGTCAATTGCCATGTTCAATGGCATTGATTCAGGGGCGACCAAATTAATTGCCCAATCTATTATGCTCTCATCGAGTGTGGTGTTTTTTGCAAGCAAAGCAAGCGTCCTTTCATTTTTGGTGTTTTGCCTTCTTTACACACCTTGTGTGGCTTCCATTGCCATGCTTCTTCAAGAGATCGGCAAAAAATGGACATTTATATCCATTGCCATTCAACTGGCAAGTGCCTATATTGTGGCATTTATTGTTTACAATATTGCTTTTGCATTTGAGATTTTTGGTTTTTGGAAACCATTTTTGGCGCTTTTGTCATTTGTAATGATATTTTGTTCAATCTTGTTTGTTTGCAAAAAAATAAAGCACAGACAACTTTGTGCGCATTGCAATGGAAATTGTCGGAATTGTAAAAAGAAAAAAGACCGATAATGGTCTTTTTTTAGGATAAATACTTAGGTTCATTTTTAACTTTGTTATTAAATTTATCTTCAATAAATTCTAAACATTCTGATTTTTTGAAATCGATAATTTCATCATATTCATTTGAATTATTACGCAAAGAGACAACTGAGTCGTTGTAGTCGTTTATAACATTGTTTAATTTTACTAATTGAACATATTTATACGGATTATTTTGTTGTTTTTCCAAATCATCAAGTTGTTTATATAAATCGAGTCTTTGTTTGTCTAATTCATTTTTTTGTTCGTTGAAAGATTTGAACCCAACACTCACAATGGAATTGAAAGCATAAATAAGTTTGTTGTAGTCATAATCTGATTTGTTGAAAATATCTTCGATTGTTATATCTTTCAATGTTAGAGGACTTTGATATATATTGTCTACGATACTCAAAAATTTCTCTGGCAAAAATTCTACACCATTTTTGTTTTTGCCGATAAACAATTTTTTTTCATTGTTTGTTTGGACAATCCAAAAGCCTTTATGTTTTTCGACGATTTTGCATGAATAGACTGATATCTCTCTGTCTTTGCTAATAAACATTGTAACTTTTCCTAAGTCAAAAGCAACATATCCGGCATTCCAATCGTTGTTTGAAATATTTTTGTCAATCCACTCTTGTGTCATTTTCCCTTCTGAATCAATATCAATTGTCATTTTGAAACTCCTAGTATTAATATTATACTGCAAAATTAAAAATTGTCAAGTTATAAAGTTTTGATAGCAATATTTGTCTTTATAGAAGTTGGAGATTTTGTTGCGGGGGAACAACTTTTTAGGAAAAATATTTGCTTTACATGGCATTTTGTGCTATCATTTCATATATGATTAAACCAGTGGTTGCAATTGTGGGAAGGGCGAATGTTGGAAAGTCAACATTCTTCAATAAAATATGCGGAAAAAGATTGAGCATTGTGGACGATGTTGCGGGTGTTACTCGTGACAGGCTTTATGCTGACGCCAGTTGGTGTGGGAAAGATTTTACCATTGTGGACACTGGCGGTGTGGAGATGCAATCAGAAGATATCTTCCAAAGAGAAATTTTTGAACAAGTGATGCTTGCTTTGGAAAACGCCAATGTCATCATCTTTTTGGTGGACGGCAAAACAGGCATTACGCAAGCGGACGAAGATGTGGCAAAACTTTTGCGAAAACAGAAATTGCCAGTCGTTTTGGTGGTCAACAAACTCGATAACTTTGATGTGTCTGCAACATATGAATTTTACAATCTTGGACTTGGCGACCCAATGCCAATCTCATGTGCTCAAAGCAAGGGAATTGGTGATGTCTTGGACAAAGTGGTGTCATATTTTCCAAAAGATTTGCCAGAAGAAGAATTGTCTGGAATAAAAATCAGCCTTGTTGGCAGACCAAATGTTGGAAAATCCTCGCTTGTCAATCGATTGTTGGGCAAAAAGAGAGTTGTTGTAAGTGACATTGAAGGCACAACGCGTGACTCTGTTACTGTGCCATTTAGATGCAACAAAAAAGATTATTATCTCATTGACACTGCTGGGCTTCGCCGTCAAAGGTCTGTGGAAAAACAGTCAGTGGAAGGTTACTCGGTGCTTAGGAGCATGTCCGCCATCGAGATGAGCGATGTTGTGTTGATTGTTTTGGACGCCACAAAAGAAGTGTCAGAGCAAGATGTGCGCATTGCAGGATATGTGCATGAAGCAAAGAAACCAAGTGTTGTTATTGTCAACAAGTGGGACGAAAAGACGATGTCGAAAGACGAATTTACCAAAATTTTGCAAGACAAACTTTCTTTTATGTCCTATTTTAAGGTTTTGTATGTCTCAGCACTGACAGGGACAGGTCTTTCAGAGATTATGAAAACAGTGGACGAAGTTTACGGCAATGCTTCTCGTCGAATTTCGACTGGCATTTTGAATGATATTTTGCATGATGCAATTCTCAATTTTGAACCACCTTCAAAAGGTGGAAGAAAGTGCAAAATTATGTTTGTCACTCAGCCAAGCACCAATCCACCAAAATTTGTTTTCTTTTGCAAAGAACCGCAATTCATAAACTTTTCATATGAGAGATATTTGGAAAATCGTCTGAGAGAAAAGGTGGACTTTTCGGGCACACCAATCGAACTTGTGTTTAAAGGTAAGGAGGAAGAATGATATATTTATATTTGTTTTTGGCATTTTTGGTTGGATATTTGATTGGAAACATCAACTTTGCGCGTATTTTTTCACAAAGTTTGGCGAAAAAAGACATAACGGAAATTGGGAGTAAAAATCCTGGCACAATGAATATGCTCCGCACACAAGGTTTTGGCAGAGCGGTTTTGACATTGGTTTTTGAGGCAATAAAATCTGGCGGGCCAGCGATTGCAGGATATTTCTTGTTTGAGCATTTTTATGGAATTGGCAGTTTTGCATATTTCATAATTGCATTTGGTGCGATTGTTGGGCACTGCTTTCCGGTCTTTTACAAATTTAAAGGCGGAAAAGGTGTCGCTTGCACTTTTGGAATGTTTCTCTTTCACCCACAATTTTGGTGGTTGTCACTTGCAATGGTGCCAGTTTGTTTCTTGCTTTTCCTTGTGATTGATTATCCTTTCATCATATCTTTCACATTTTGCTTTACTCTCTCCATCTATGCCACTTGCCATCTTGCACTTACCAATGCTCTTTGGTATATTCCAATCATTGTGGTTATTTGGCTCAATATGCTGTTGCTTTTGTTTATGCATAGGGGCAATATCAAACGCCTTTTAAATGGAACTGAAAACAAAGTTCATTTTATAGACAAACTGAAAAAGAAATCCAAAACTACGGAAAATGTTGAAGAAACTTCAACAGAAGCGGAAAAAATTGATGACGAAACAAACGCTTCTTGACTATGTTGAACAAGAGTTTGGAATTTTGCCTGACTTTCCTTTTGAAAACGATTTTGAAACTGCTGTTTTAAGACATAAAGACAACAAAAAATGGTTTGGAATCTGCATGAAAGTGCACAAAAGCAAACTCGGAACAAATGGTGATGGTGTTGTTGATGTTTTGAATGTCAAATGTGAACCGATGCTTAGGGTTGGGCTGTTGAGCACAAAAGGTGTTTACACGGCTTATCATATGAACAAATCTCACTGGCTATCGCTATGTTTGCAAGAAATTTCCGATGAAAATCTTAAAACTCTTTTAAGTTTGAGTTTTGATTTAACAAAAAATAAAAGAAAAACCAAGAACTGACAATTTTGAAACCAGTGAAATAAAAGAAATAAACCTTACTTTTTTTAATATAGATTTTTCCTATTTAGTTGATTCTAATAAAAATATATGATATGATCCTTATAAGTTATGTATTTGTAATTTTAAATTCAATTATATATGTCGGGTAATTATATGAAAAAATTTTTGGCACTTTTGTTGATAGTTATAGTTGGCATCACTTTTAGTGGTTGTAACAGAGATCTCATAAATGATTGGAGTGATATTTATGAGATTGGTATGGATAACGACTTTGAAAGTTGTAGCGGGGTAGAAGAAGGGAATGGCGATATTGCTCATGTTATCATATTGACAGGTCAATCAAATTGTACAGGATGTTCAATTACTTCATATTTGAAAGAAAAAGTGACAGAAGAAGATTTTACGAGATATCAAAATGGTTATTCCAATGTTCTTATAAATTTTAATATTGATAATCATAGGACATGCTCAGAGGGAGAGTTTAGAAAAACTGACTTGTTGTGTGGCTCCTATGATGAAGAGTTTGGACCAGAAGTTGGACTCGCTGACAAGCTCAACAAAACTTTCCCTGATGAAAAGTTTTTTATACTTAAATTTTCTATGTCGGGATATTCACTTAACTATCATTGGATGAAAAATTATGAAAGAGGCGAAATATACAACTCGACAATTTTGTTTGCAAAAAACTCTTTAAATTATCTTGTTTCACTTAATTATAAAGTAAGTTTAGATGCGGTACTTTTTATGCAAGGAGAATCGGATACAACAGAGTATAAAACTAATAGATATTACAGAAATTTGAGCAATTATGTATCATTTTTGAGGGAAGATTTAGCAGAATACACCAGTGAAAATGGACTATATTTTATTGATGCAGGCATATCAGATAGTCCATATAACTTGCCAACCTATGAGCAACTTAATAGTATAAAAGAAAAATTTTCCAAAGAGTCTGACCTGAACAGATATTTTTCTACAATAGACAATGGATTGACTACAATGTATGAGCCTTATTATGAACCTGACCTAGGGCATTATGATGCTCTCAGCGAGATAAGGCTAGGTGAGTTGTATGCTGAAGAATTAATAGATATTTATACTAAAAATTGGGAGAAATAATATGTTGTCAAATTGGAAATGGAATGGTATAGGACCAGGAATGTATAGTTGGTTTCACATAATTTGGTTAGTAATATGTATAGCGTTATGTGTTCTTTTGGGCATATATGGCAAAAAGAATAAAAACTCTTCAACAGTAGATAAAGTAATACTTATATTGGATATTATTCTGATTATAAGCGAAATTATCAAGCAATTAGTCTATCACATAGGTTATTATCATTATTTAAGAATAGATGTTTTGCCTTACTCCTTCTGTTCTGTTCCAATGTATTTTGCTCTTGCCGGGTCATTGATAAAGAATGAAAAAGTAAAAGGTGCTTGCTATAAATTTATCGCCTTCTATGGAATAGTTGGGGGAGTAGGAGCGATGCTTTACCCAATATCTTTGCAGACAGACCTTGTTTATATATCTCTTCAAACAATGCTTTGGCACACGATTCTAACTGCAATGTCAGTGTATTTGATTGTGGTTAAAGGTTATGGGACTTCATTTAAAAAAGAAATAATGCCATCTTTCTTTATTTTAGTTGTATGCTCATTAGTTGCTGTAGGATTAAATGAAGTTACTTATCACTGCTATTTAGAACCCAAACAGGCAGTAGAAATCACAGTTGATTATGATCCAGGTGCTTATGAGTATTATAATTTTGGAATATATAAAGAAACTGACGATTCGTTATCACTTATTTCAATAAAAGACAACAAACTTTCTATGACTAATGACTATAAAAAAGCATCAAATGTGGTAATTGTTTATTATAATGATAACAGCGACAATTTAGCACTTCAAATATTAGATGAAAACGACAATTATAAATACATATCAATAGACAACAACAAAAATCTTGTAATAACTGATGATATACAAACTTTTTGGGAATTTGCATATTACGAAGATGAGACAGTGTTTGTAACAAAGATAGATTATGTAGATTATTTTATCAACAGTCAATTACAAGTATCCAGTGATGAGCAATATGCAGAGCATCTAAATTTTGTTAGTTGTTATGTTGAAAGGGAAGGGGATTATGCAAATTTTTTCTTTATCTCAAATCATTCAGAAAGCAACATACCTATACTCAATATCGTACAAAAAGTAGTGCCTTACCCTGTGTTTGTAATTATTTATTTGGCTGGATTTTTTTCAATTAGTTCTCTTGTATTTTTGTGTGTATATATTATTAGAAAAATAATAGCAAAAAATTCTTCAACGAGATAATAAAAAAGAGACTTTCTTTTCAAGAAGTCTCTTTTTGTTTTGCAACAATTTATTTTGGAGTAAAAGTATAAGTTTTGCATGCATATAAATTTATACTATTTTTGTGGCTTCCTTCTTTTGTTTGATGTACTTGATTAACATACAAATTAAATGACCAATCTCATAAAGCATAAATGAAATTATTAAAACTACGAAAGATTTTAACAAAAGATTATTAAAGGAAGTAATATGTGAAATAGTTACCGCAACCGCCATATGTAGAACATAGATATAAAAATAAGCATTTTTTCCTATCCATTTGTAATAAAAGTTGCAATTACACTTTTTTATTCCTATAAAAAATTGTAGAAACATGACAACTGAGATTACACTGCTAACATACATTTCTGCATTTAGAGGTGCATCATTAGATAAGAATCTAAAAAGTCTATCTTCATAGACTTGCAGTATAAAAAATAAAATTCCTAGTGCCAAATAAATATATTTATAAAATGACTTTTTATTAAAATTAATTTTTGCTAAAAGGAAGCCTAGTCCAAACATTGGCAAACCAAACAACCAAGCATTTCTTACATATCGAATAGGCATATCTGTTATTTGGAAAATATACATATACGTGCTGAAAAAGAAGTATAATGCTAAACAAATTGGAACTATAAAATAGTAATATTTTGTTTTGTTATATTTTACAAGTAGCCAATGGACAATAGAGACGAAGAATAGGGCTATTAAAAACCATAATTGTGCTCCTGTGTATGTTATAGGTGTGTTTAACACAACAAAATTAAGGAAAAAATCTTCATAAAATAAAGTCGTCCAAAAATAACCAACTCCTTTACCTGTAACAAAACAATTAACAAAATCAAATATGATATTTATTAAAAAACCTATTAACATATATTTTAGTGTTCTTTTTACTGCATTGAAAGCTTTTTGTTCTGCGTTTTCATGTCCTTGATGATTTGAAAAATATCCACTAATCAAAAAGAACATTGGGACTGCGAGTCTATAAACAGGAAAATGTGAGTATGTTTCTCCTGCAAGATGAATACATATTACTAGAAAGCATAAAAAGATTTTAAAAATATCTAAATATACATTTCTATTACTTTGCGTTTTGTTCATATTTTCTCCTTTGTCTTATTCAAATAATTTTAATGTTTTTATGATAAAAGCATTTTAACAAACAAATTGATATAATCAAAATAAAAAAGAGATGTTTAGACTAATGAATAAAAAAAGACCAAATAATTGGTCTTTTTTTGGTTTATCTTTATTGTCGCGGAATAATAATTTTTATAGAAGGAGAGTTTTATAAAATTAAACTTTTAAATATTTTATAACTTATTCGTTATATTGGTTTTTTTTTAGATTTTATATGTTAAAATGCTGACAAGTATATGATAAGGAGTAAATATGGTAAAAAATCTCAACTACAACACAAAACTTTTGACTGACTTTATGAAGGAAAGAAATCTTAGCAAAAAACAGTTGGCAAAATTATGCGATATCAGTGTCTATTCTCTAAATCAAATTTTTAACATGAAAAATGTTAGTGCAAAGGTGGCTTACAAAATTTGTTTGGTCACAAAAATAAAATTAGATGACCTTATCAATTTGTGTTAATTTTGTGTTCTATTGCCTGCAACTGTGTCATAAAATATGATATCTTGGAGGTTTTATGGAAAAGATACAAATTTATGAAGATATCAAAAACCGCACCAATGGTGATATTTATGTCGGCGTTGTTGGACCTGTTAGAGTTGGAAAATCTACCTTCATCTCTGAGGTTATGAAAAAACTCGTGCTACCAAACATCGAAAACAAAAATGTCAGGGAAAGGGCCCTTGATGAACTCCCTCAAAGTGCGGACGGAAAGACGGTTATGACCACTCAACCACGCTTTGTGCCAAATGATGCAGTCAAAATCACCGTTGCCGATGGCGTCAATTTGCGTGTTCGCATGATTGACTGTGTTGGTTATCTTGTTTCGGGGGCAATGGGTGCAACTGAAAACGACAAGCCTAGACTTGTCAAAACTCCTTGGTCAGATGAAGAAATTCCTTTTGAAGAAGCAGCAGAACTCGGCACAAAGAAAGTTATTTCTGACCATTCAACAATTGGAGTTGTTATGACCACTGATGGTTCTGTCACAGACCTTGAACGAGCAAACTATATTGAAGCAGAAGAAAAGGTTGTTGCCGAAATGAAAGATTGTGGTAAACCTTTTGTTATGGTTTTAAACTGCAAAAATCCAAATTCAGCAGACAGCAAAAAATTGGCACAAAATTTGAGTGAAAAATATGGCGCACAAGTGCTTGCAATGAATGTTGCAGAACTCAAAGAGAGCGATGTCGACAAAATTTTTGAAAAGATTTTGATGGAATTCCCTGTCAAAAGCATCAAGGTTGGTATGCCAAAATGGCTTCAAGCACTTGCTTTTTCCAATCCAATTATCAGCGAAATTGTTGGTGAAATCAAGAAGTTTGCTGATGGTATAAAGAAAGTTGGAGACGCAAAAAAAGACAGTGTTGTCTTTACTGAAAGCGAAAGTTTTGACCCTATCACTTTCTCAAATATTGAAATGGGCGAAGGTGTGATTCGGCTCAATGTCATTCCAAAAGAAAACCTGTTTTACAGGGTGCTTTCCAATGAGTGTGGATTTGATATTCATGATGACTATGAACTTGTTTCATATATCAAAAATTTGGCCATTGCAAAAATTGAATATGACAAACTCAAAGATGCTCTTGCACAAGTTGAACAAACAGGTTATGGAATTGTTGTTCCAAACAAAAATGAATACACTCTTGAAGCACCAGAAGTTGTTAAACAAGGAAATCGTTACGGTGTCAAAATCAAAGCGTCTGCTCCAAGTTTGCATATCATAAAAGTTGATGTTGAAACGGAAGTTACGCCACTCGTTGGCACAGAAGACCAAAGTCAAGACCTTGTTGCATATCTTTCTGAGCAATTTGAAAACAACCCTGATGGTATTTGGGAAACAAATCTTCTTGGCAAGAGCCTATCTTCAATGGTTGATGACAACATAAGTTCGAAAATAGTTATGATGCCAGCTGACGCTCAACGCAAAATGAGAAAGACGCTTGGGCGTATCATAAATGAAGGCAAAGGTGGGGTGCTCTGCATTTTGTTGTAGTCAAAATTTCCTAAAAATTTATCAAAAAAAATAAAAAGTGTTCACTATATGTTTGACTTGATATTTTGAGTTTGATAAAATATTCTTATCATAAAAAAGGAGGAGAATATGGCTACAAAGAAAACAGCAAACAAGACAAATGTTATGAAATTGGTTTGGGACGGATTGACACTTGTTTTGGGAGGACTTTTGCTTGGACTTATTGCATTGCCACATTGGGCGCTTTATGTTGCCGGGAATATGGTTGACGGAGCAAATGTATCTGGTTATGACCTCATTGACTTTGGCGAAGGTTCAGACGCAGGCGTTGCAGTTGTGCTTTTGCTTTTGGTTGTTTTTGCAAGTGTTTTGGTCTTGGGAGCAATTTTGAAACTTCTTGCCGACCTTAAAGTTGTAAAAAATTCGACTTTCGCAAAAGTTGCAAATTGGGTTATGCTCGTTTCTGCACTTGCAGTTGCAGTTTTGGCAATTGTAAACATCATCACCGTTTCTGTTTACTGTGGAAACAACAGCACAATTATTGCAGACAAAGTGTCTGGTGCAGTTGCTAGTTGGGGAACACTCATTGTAAATGGCATTCTTGGTGTTGGAACAGTTGTGACATCAATGCTTTCAGTGAGAAAATAATTACAAAAAAACATCTCAAATTGAGATGTTTTTTTGTTGAAAGAATTTAATTTGTGTTTTCCTTTTTGTAGTGAGCATTAACTTTTTTGCCCTCTTCGTCATATGTGGCAAGAATAATATTTTTAAGTTCTTTTTTGTTGTTGATTTTTAGTTGTTTATAGAGCCATTTTTCGTCTTTTTCAATTTCGTTAAGTCCTGACTTCGATATTTTTCCATCAACGACCAAAATATCTGTAAGACTGGCATCTTTGACTGCTTTTGGATTTACATCTTCAATAACAACTGGGCGAGAATTGCCTTTCGGAAGTACGGAAAGTTCCCCACTTGGCTCAAAAACAGCATAGGCGACATCAGAAATATCAAAATAATCCTTTTCTCGAAGCATTGACAAGAGGTCGTTGACGTCAATGTTGTTTTTTTTGAGTTGTTTATAATCGATTTTTCCTTCATAAATCAAGGTTGATGGCTTTCCTTTGAACAAACGCTTTAAGAAGGTGGTTTTTCTTCCAATAATGGCGACCAGAAAAGCGAGCGCGAAGAAAATTGACATTGCAATCAAATAATAATAAAACGGTTCGTTTGTTTGCGTGGACCATTCTGCGGCAATTGAGCCAAGAGAAATTCCAACAGCGTAATCGATAAACTCCAACTGAGCAATTTGTTTTTTGCCTAAAAGTTTTGAAATGATAAAAAGATACGCAAACGAAGTCACCGAATTGATTAAAACCCAATAAATATCATCTATTCCAAACATAATTTATCTCCTACAATTTAATTTCTTCAAAAGTAGGATTACTATTCATGAAAATGTTAAAGTTTAAACAACTGGTACTTGAATTTCAGTTAGCCAATCTTCTACATTGTCTTTATTCCAGATTCCGTCAATATATCTTTCTCGTGGAAAATCGGAAATAGAAAGTCCATTTTCCTCAATATAGTTTGTTATGAAAGCGTACGCTTCGCTTAAAGATTCATAAGAGCCTTTGTGATAAATGCAAATTGCTTTTGTAGGTTTCAACTTTTTGAACTTAATTGTTTCATTTTCATTGCCAAATTTTGTGACAGCCTGTGAGTATCTTACTTTAATATTCTCTTCTTTGTATTGTTTGTCCAAGTATTCCATAAAACAATAATCTGGTTCAATGCATTTGATATTTGGATTTGTTTTTAAACATTCTTGCGCTGAGGACAAAATGAATTCGCTCGCATTGGCATAAGAATCAATCGTGCCTTCTTTGTAATAAACAATGTATTCTGGCAACTCTTTTATAATCACTTCATATTTCATGTTTTTTTCTCCTAATAAATATTTAATTTTTGAAAGTTTTAATATGGTTTCTTTTTGAATATTTTCAAGTTCAATAAGTTTGCTTGATAAAAGTTGTTCAAATTTAACACCATTTTTTAATTGTTTTATTTCTTTAATAGAAAATCCAAGTTGTCGAAGGGATACTATGTTGCAAAGTTCCAAAAGTTTGTTTGCTTCGTAATATCGGTATCCATTATCATCAACTTTACTAGGTGACAGTAAACCTTGTTTTTCGTAAAATCTAAGCGTTTTTATTGTGGTTTTGGATAAAATTGAAAACTCACCAATTTTGTACATATTTCGACCTCCTACACAAAGATTATTCTATACCCTAAGGGGAGAGTCAAGCGCTTTTTTGAATATTTTTAAATTTTTATCAAAAAAAATAAAATTTTTTATAAATTAATAACGACTTTTCTTTTTATATTTTTCTGTATATGCTATTATGATAATATGAATTGATGTAAGATTCGGAAATTTGCTGGATAATAGCATGGCAAATTTATCAAAATAAAATTGGAGCTTGTATGGAAACAAAAAAAAGAGTTGGTTTATGTTTTTTGGTTGTGGTTTTAAGTGTTATTTCTATTTTTAGTATAACATTTGTAGATACATATAATTTTAGTGGCTTTTCCAATCGTAAAAATGTGGTCTATGCAGAAGGTCAAAATGTTGTTTACGATAATTTTGATTTGGAATCTTTGCCTTATGAAATTTCAGCAAATTATGACACTGGTTGGAAAACATATGATGGTAGAAATGCCTCTTTGTGTTTTTCTGACGGAACAGCAGTGAGTGAATCTGGTATATTTTTTGAATTGGGCAGTAGTACTAGAAATTCTTATTATAGAAATGTGACATTTTCAGAAAATGAAACTTACGATTTAAGTTTAGTGCATAGAGGAAGATTTGGAGCAGACACACTGGCTTTGATTGTCGGTGAAGCTCAACAAGATGACAATTCTCAAATTGTCAACCCAACAATCAACAGTTCTTCCCTTGACCAATTTATGCAAATGTCCGATTGGATAGTTTCAAATGGATACATGGTTGCAAAAGAGGGTGTTGAGCCTAGCATGGTTGTCTATTCAAAGAAGTTTTCAACCGCAGGGGGATTTGTTGGACAGTCGGAAAGCAACTTTTCTATTGAGTTAACAGAAGAATGCACAGAAAAATGGACAGTTGTTTTTATCACATCAGATTACTACCAATGGGTGGAGCATAATTTAAGTTACACGGCAGAGAGTTCCGCAGAGCATGTTGTTGCTCTTACTCATGTGAAATCAAGAGGCAAGAACACAAAAAATAACGACGCTACCACTGGTGAAGGAAATTTAATTCGTAGTTTTTCTATAACAGACAGTGCTGATAATTTAATTTATTTATGTGATGAAAGTTTCATAACAGATGCGACAAAATCAACTGTAAATTCCAAAGGATATACAACTATAAATGCTGCAAATAATGCGACTCCATATTCAACCGATATTTGGAATGTCACAGAGTCTGTTTGTAATATAGAAATAGGACGCACAACATTTAATGCATATGCAATAATGAACTTATCAGAAGTGACTCATTTAGAAGGCGATGCATTTTTGCTTTCACATGGAGTTTATAAAGATTTTGACTTTTCAGGATTAACAACAGATTATTTCAATGTAAATTTCTTTACCAATTCGAGATATCAACAGTTATTTAGAGTAATTTCTATTCCTAAAAATGTGCAGATTACAACAGACAATTGCTCCATGATGAGTCAAATTGATTATATAGAGCAGTATATTAACGCAAATGACAATCTTAAAAACTCTTTAAAGTTGACAATCTACACTTCAAACTTTGATGCAAATGGCTCGTTTTCCTTGCCATTGAGTGATGCTTTCTCTTTGCAAAAAGATTCAAAGCACCAAATTAAAGTCGATATTTACAATTGTTATTCTTCAACATCTTGGAATGAATTGAATGTTGTGTTTGACAACACTGATGGAACATACGATGATGGCATAAAAATTTGTTTTGGTGGTTGTGGACTTGACCAAGTTGCGTCAATATTCCTTGATTCAATCACTGTGGAATCCTGCACCTTTGATAATACTTTTGAAGGAAGCGGTTCAAGGAATGCTCCATATAAAATCCAAACAGCAGAAGAATTTGCGTTTTTTAGAAAAATTGTTTATTCTGGAAGGACATTTAGCGGTGTGTATTTTGAGCAAACTGCAAATCTTGAATTCGACACCGTTAAATTTGATTGTGTTGTTGGTGTCAGTCCAAATTTCGCAGGAGTTTATAACGGCAATGGACACACTTTATCCAACATCACAATGGACTATTCCAACTATTCAAGCATAAAAAACACAAGAAGTTCACTTTTTTATAATGTGTCGGGAAGCATTATAAACTTGGGATTGGAAGATTCTTCTTTTATAGCGGAATATGTGTCAACATTTGCTGATAATCTTACTGGATATGGAAATATTTCAAATTGCTACGCAAACAACATCTCAGTGGGAGGAACTGGTTCTAGTTGGGGTGCATGTATTGCTTTAATAGTGACTGGCGATGCCACATTGGAAAATATTTATTTTAACGGCACTTTAACAGGTCCCTCAGACGCAAACAATTATGGTGTTGCATCTTACAGGTCAAAAACTTGCAGTATTTCAAATATTCTTACAACCAGCACACAACTACTTAAAGCGGTTAACATCACATCAAGAGAGTTCGCTAATTGTGCAATAAAGACAGAAGATGAATTGAAAACAGAAGAAGTGCTTGAATTGCTTAATTCTTATGCTTCTGCATATGGATTTAATGCTTGGCAAGTTGGTGAAAATAGTTTTCCTGAGATTTCACAAAATGTTGCGGGAATTGCTTTAAAATCGTTTACGGTTTCTGATACTAGAATAAATGAAAACATCAATTGGTATTACTCTACGGAAGTCGGAGAATACTATCTACTTTTGCCAAAATATTTTGATATCAAAAATTTGTCAGTATCTTATACTATTGTAACAGAGGACATGGCAAACGCTTATATTGAGGTGTATAATGATGATGAAAAGGTATATGATTTAAGTCAAAATTCCACTTATGATTTTTCAAACTTAAATCACTTTAAAGTAAGAGTTAGCGATTCTTATTTATCCAAAGATTATACTTTCAACCTAATGCAAGGTGGAAATGCTTCAATTTTTATCTCTCTTAAAAATGGAGGCTTGGATTTTAGTAACATTAATATGGACGCAAGCCATAACACCGGAGCAACTGGTGAGGCAAAGATTGTTGATTGTGATGGCAATATAATGTCTCAACAAATCAAAGAGATGAGAGGCAGAGGGAATTTTTCTTGGGGATTGACAAAAAAACCTTATCAATTGAAATTTGAAGAATCTTTTAGTATGCTTGGCATGAAGGAAAACAAAACTTGGCTTCTTATTGCCAATTACACCGATGGTTCATTGTCAAGAACAGCACTTTTCTATGAGTTGTCAACTTGGTTTGGCATTGATTATTCTGTGGAGTTTGAAGTTGCAA
>JBJFCL010000004.1:0-25557 GCA_051888935.1 Candidatus Caccovivens sp.
ACATATTCCGCGGTGCCACCTAATTTGTCGTAAAAGACCACCTCAAAAGACCGATATTGCTCGGCAAACATAAGACTGTTAAAGTTGTTCTTCAACATGGGGAATTTGATAGGCTTTCACCTGCCCTACCTCTCTGTAAAATTCTTGACCATGCCTACTCACTTCGTCATCATCTTGGCTAGATATTATCACAAAAAGACAAATTTGTCAAACTTTTTTACACAACTTTATGGCCATTTTCGATTCTGCTTAAACCATTCACTTTCTCGCAAAATGGTGTTGTTGTTGGAACAACTCACTGTGTAGGAGGAAGGGTTTGAAAGATAAACGATATTTCCGTTAAATGAAGTGTAAAGGTCATTTGCATAATCTATGCAAAGTGTTGTTACATAAATTTGTTGAGTCCACTTTGCAACATTATTGATAAAGATTTGCGTTGGAAATTGATTTTCTGGACTTTTTGTGTACTCCGAACTTCCTGCACAACAACAAACGCAGACTGTTTTTGGTTGGATAACCTCCAAAAATTCAACAGTGGAAGATGTTTTTGAGCCGTGATGTCCTGCTTTGTAAAGTTCAACCTTTGGCAAAGTGTTCATTTCTATAAGTTTTGCTTCGCCTTGTGCTTCAAGGTCGCCCGTAAAGATAAAATGTTTTTCTCCTTGACTGAATAGAACACAAACTGAATAATCATTTTCGCTTGACGATTTGTTGGAATAATAATAACTATCCAAAATTTCCATGCTTATGCCATTTCCAATTTCAAAAATTCTCTGCCCACCATTTGTGCCATTTATGCAATCAAGTGCTGTGTAATGTTTTGCTCCTTGTGCAATTTCATCTGCAAGTTCTCGACAATAATTTTGATACATTGTTGATGTCTCTTTTTGATTTGTTTGAGCGAAATCGATAATTGTTTCACATTCAAACTTATCAAATATGCTATCCACTTTCGTGGTTGTTGCAAATCCAGCATAGTGGTCCTGATGTGCGTGTGTAACAATCACATATTCAAGTTTTCCGTCAGTGACATAGTTTTCAAGATAATTTGCCACCGTCTCAATGCTGTTTGACTTTGAACCACAGTCAATCAAAATGTCTGCTTCCGCAGTTTTGATATAAGTGCAATCACCAGTATATTTGTTTCCAAGTTCTAAGAAATGCACGGAAAATTCATAAGAAGAAACATCAACTGCCTCAACTTCTTGATGTGTATTTGAATAATATATTTCCTCAGTAACTGTAACTTCTTCCGTCTCTGGCAAAGTAAAATAATTTAAAACATAAAATCCACCCACTCCACCTATCAACAAAAACAAAAAACTCAAAAAGATTGTTGCCAACTTTTTCATTTACTCGCCTCCTTCGCTTGCTTCCACAAAAGTGATTAGTCTAACTTTCTCCACTGTGAAAACAGTGCTATATTTAAGGTTTTTAGATTTGTATTTTATATAAAATGTGCCAATTTCTTCGGAATAGAAATCCCCGTCCTCATTGACAAGCAAGTTGGTCTCAATCTCATAGTTCTCACTATCATCTTTGCCAAATGCAATGATTTTGACACCTTCGTCAGAGTATGTTTCCTCCAATGTCAAAGTTAAATTGTCGTTTCCAACAATTTCAAAAGTGTCATTTCGACAAATCAAAAACCATGTGCCAGCTCCAACAAAAAGACCGATTAACAAAAAAACAATTGCAATCAAAAATCCTTTTGCCCCAGCTTTTTTTGCAACACCCACAGCCGTTGCAGTTGTCACCACCGCAGCAACTTTTCCCGCATTTGTGGAGTTTGCTTTCGCTTTTTTGGAAGTTTTTGATGAAATTTTCTTAACTGCCATTTCTTTCTCCTTTGTGAGATTGTAACACATTGAGTTTTAAAATAAAAGAAAAAAAAGAAGTTTAAGTCTGTTTTTTTTGTTTAAAATAAAAATATGGTAGAAAATTTCAAATTGTTTTGGTTAAGAATGTTTGATTGGCAAGGAAAAACTTCAAGACGCGAGTTTTGGCTCGGAGTGCTTGGCAATGCTCTGATTATGCTTGTTTTGTTGACACTTTTGATTGTCAGTTTGACTTGTTTTCAAAATGCCATCAACCTTTTTTCGCTTGTCATGATTTTTCTATTTTCTTTTTTCGTTTTAATCGAACTTTTGCCATCAATTTCGCTTATCATTAGGCGTATGCACGACATTGGCAAAAGTGGATATTTCATTTGGATACTTTTCATTCCGATTGCTGGCTTTATTTGGTATCTTTATTTGGTAACTCGTCCAACGGACTATTTTTTGAAGCAGTCTTAATATATACTCCAAGTTCTTCAATAATTCGTTTCAGTTGTTTTTTGGGAAGTGCCCCATAAAAATTTTCGTTTAAAGCAAGTTCTTGTATAACAGCTTTCCCAATTCCAGTTGCTATCCATGCATCTACAAAAATCCCATCGTCTTCTATTTTGTAAGTTAAAACTTTTCTTGCCGTCCAAAACCCATTGCCTTTACAAAAAACATTCTCATTGTTTAGAACTTTTTGTTTAAACTTTTTTTGCTTTAAAAAAGACTGGACAAATTTTTCTGCACTTTCACTGTCGCAATCATACACAATCTTAAATTTCGTGCGATTTTGGGGAACATTTTTTGCTGGCACAGCAGGCAAAACAATGGAAAAAGTAAAGCCGAGAACCAACAACACAATTCCAATCACAATCATAGTTATATCCATATTTTCACTGCAAGCCCCAACAATAATCGCACCACCCAACATCATTCCCAGTGCAAACAACTGCGCTATATTTCTCATATAATCTTCTCCTGTTTGTTTAATTGTAACACATCAAAGCATATTTTTCAAAAAAATTTAGAAAAAGTCACTTTTCAAAGTGACTTTTTTCTTTATCTAAAAAATTCGAATACATCGACAGGAATGTTGTCTCTGGCGATTGCAACATCTTCGTCTTTGATGTATTTGATTGTTGTGACAATCGCAATCGCACATTGGAATGCACACAACATGCAACTTTGTGGTGGTTGGTGGTATTGGAGTTGGTGGCGTCGGCGTGTTGGTTACAACTGTGACAACATTGTTGCTAAGCGATGTTCCAGGGGTCGTGCTTTGGTCAGGCAAAACAAACAAGAAATTGCCGTTTGAGGTGTTGTTTATTTGAGTGTTTTGATTTGTGTTTACCTTTGCTTGAAATTCGATAGTCACACTTTGACCAGGCAGAAGATTTCCCACTGCAATACCATTTTCAGGATTTTCATTTGGTGCAGAAATGCCATTTATTTTAACCGAGCCAGCAACAAAATTCACCTCACTAGGCATCACATCTGTAAACACTGCATTTTGCATTTCTTGTGTGCCAGTGTTTGTGTGCACGCTCTTATAAGTCAAAATGTCATTTTGTTTGGCTGTGGCTTTGTCAACCGTCTTAACCAAACTTGCAGATGTTGTAACAAATGGAATTTCGACTAAATTTGAAAGTAGCGTCACAGTGACTGGAAATCCTTCAAAAGGTGTGAAAGTATATGTGATTTCTGCTTTGTTTTCTGCCGGATTTTGTGCCGGAAAACTGTTTGCAATCAACTGATACTTAATTGTAATCGTTTGCCCTGCATCAATTTGTGGTACGACAATAGGAATATTATCTGGAAAAGCAACTGCATCAACTGTAATACTACCCGACACGAGTGTCAAACCGATTGGAAGAAAATCATTTACAATGACATTGGTTGCTGGCAACTGCCCCACATTTGTGATTTCCAAAGTATAATCTATTGGCACTCCCACTTGTGCAAATGTTTGAGTTACAGACTTTTCCGTTGTCAAGAATGCTCCTAATGAATCAATTTGTGTGGCAATTGCGTTTGGAACATACAAATCTCCACTGCTTGTGAATCGGAAAACAGCACTAGTCTGGGAAGTTGTCATTTGTGGCGAGACATCAACAGCAGTAATATCCCAACCTTGTCTGCCCGCACTGATATTTTGACCTGTTTGTGCGTTGGCATTTCTTGTTCCAAATGTGCCAGTTGTGTCAAGAACTCCATTTTCATCATTTATTTGAGAAGCAAAAAAGTTGTCAACTGGATTATTTGGCCCAGAAATTGCCACGAGCGAACCAACATTTTGACCAAAGAGGAATTGGTCTCCTTCCAAAACTGCGTCCCCTTCTTGTGCGCTCATGAAAACTTTGGCAAAAATTGGATTTGCAGGTGGTGTAATAAATCCTGTTAAAGTCGTGTCTGTGACAGGAGTGTTTGGTCCAACGACCACACCTCCAACCCAAAGATTTAAATTTCTAAGGGGCTCGTTGGCATTTCCAAAAACAACGCAAAGTGTCCAACCAGCATGGTTGGTGTCATTTGTGGTATTGTCAATAGCCTCGATGAGTGCTGGCACACCTTGGACACTATAAGTTCCATTCATGCCAGAAGCAACGAGTTCTGTTACATTTGCTGTTCTAACATAAAATCCCAATTCTTTGTCGTCTGCTGGAATTGAAAATGTTTGAGCGGTTGTTGCATCTGGAAGGACTGTTGTCGTCGAGTTTGGCGTGGAAAATGTGACAGCATTATCAATCAAATTTGAAATGTTGTTTTGTGAAGATTTGTAAAGTCCTCCCCAAACCAATTCCGCATACAAAACATTGCTAAGTGCTGGCAAACTTAGAATGGCGTTTGAACCATTTTGTAAATAATTTGATGTTGTCCCCACCGGAAAAGTGTTGACCTGAGTTGCTCCAAGAGAAGTGAAAGCACCAATCGACCCCTCAGTTCCAGGTGTGTTGCTATTTGATGCTTTGCTAAGTCCCAGAGTGTTTCCAATGAAGGAAATACCGCCTCTTATGATAGTTGAATATCTGTTTATAAAAGCCATACATAATTCCTTTTAGTAGCAATAACGCTACATTCACAGCGTATTCAAATTTTTGTTTTTAAGTGAAAATGTGCATTTTTTATGATACAAAAATAAAAAATTTTAATATGATTTTAATAAAAGATGGACTACAAACACTTACAAAAATTCATAAAAGCAAATTGTGCATTTTTTGATGTTCAAGTCATTGGAAAGTCTGTGCTTGGACGCAATATCTATGCAATCAATAAAAAATTCAATGACGATTATAGATGGTGTATCATAACTGGCGCTATTCATGCACGAGAACATCTATCTTGTGACCTTGTTTGTCACTTTATATCAAAATTGAAAAATATTAAACATCTTCCGTACAATATTTCTTTCGTCCCTCTTGTCAATCCTGACGGCGTGGATTTTGCGATAAATGGAATAGACAGGTACAAGGCAGAAACACAAGCAAAACTAATGAAAATCAATGGTGGAAGAGATTTTTCTCTTTTTAAAGCAAATGCAAATGGAGTCGACCTAAACAATAATTTTGATGCCAACTGGGACAGCCAATTCACCAAAATTTTTGTTCCTGCTTCACAAGGGTATTATGGAGTGCAGTTTGAAAGTGAACCCGAATCGTGCGCTCTTGCAAATTGGACCAAAAAAATAAGTCCGTTTTTTACTTTGAGTTATCATTTAAAAGGTGAACAAATTTATTTCGACTTTTTTCAGGAAAAAAGTGCTTATCAACGCGACAAAAAAATTGCAAAGATTTTTGCAAAAAGCACAGGTTACAAAATCAAATCCACTCAAAAAGTGAGTAGTGGCGGTTATAAAGACTGGTGCGTCCACAACCTAAAAATCCCCGCTCTAACAATTGAACTTGGCAACGATAAATTCAATCACCCCTTTCCTCAAATTGAGATGGAACATATTTACAATCAAAATGACGACATATTTGACAATATTGCCAAAAGTTTGAAAATTTATGAAAAATATGCATCGACAAATCGGACAAAAAAATTCAGTTTTTCATAAATATGATTATGCAATATCCAATTTGTGACTCTCACAATGATTTTTTGACGGAACTTCCAATGAAAGAATTGACGCCTTACATTAAGGAATGCAAAGCGCACAATGTAAAGACCATTTGTGCATCATATTGGAGCACCAGAAAAAACAAAGACGAGATTGTTGACGACTTGCAATCCAGAACAAACATCTTGCGAAAAACTGCTCCAAGTTTTTTGTCGCATATTGAAGATTTGTGGTGGATTCAAGACGAAATCACACTCAAAAAACTAGTCGAACTGCAACCTTTTTCTTGTTCTCTTACTTGGAATGATTCCAATCTTTTGGCAAGTGGGACGCTCTCAAATGGTGGACTGACAGATTGGGGAAAAAAGTGTCTTTTGGAACTTTCCAATAACGGCATAAAAATTGATACTGCACATCTGAATCGTCAAAGTTTCAAAGATGTCGTCAAACTTTTACCTCAAAATATATATTGTTCGCACACTGGATTTTGCGGAATAAAAAAACACAAACGCAATTTAACCGATTCTCAAATTGAACAAATAGTTCGTTCAAATGGTTTTATCGGTTTGTTTTTTTACAATAGATGTATTCAAACCACAAAAGATTTTACAATAGACGACATAGTTCAAAATCTCAACTACTTCACAACTCGTTGGGGTTTTGATAACATTGGACTTGGAACAGATTTCTACGGAATTGAAACATATCCTAAAAACTTACATGATTATAACGACCTTCAAATTCTTGCAAAAACTTTGAAAAAAGAAGGTTACAGCGAAAGACAAATCGAAAAAATCTTTTATAAAAACTTTGAAACTTTTGCACAACGCTCTTAAAATCCTCACAAAAAATCACTTTTTATCTAGAATGATATTAGGAGGTATTTTATGGCAATTACTAATCAATCAAATTTAACTTCAAAATATACTCTTCCAGACCAAACAGAACAAGAAGTTTCAACTGACAGCAATCTTTCTACAACTGCAAATATGACTGAAAGTTTTACAAAAGTTAAGTCATATGAAAAAGACTACGCCTCTCCGAGTGAGGAACTCACTCAAACATTGGTGTTGACAAACAACAGTGAATATGAAATAATGTCAGTCAACATAAAAGACACTTTGAGCGAAGGAGCAACATTTAAGGCTGGTTCTGTTGAAATTGACGGAACTCCATATGAAGATTTTGACCCCGAAGCAGGTTTTGAACTTCCAGATATCATAGAAGGAAATGGAGGAACAAGCACCATCACCTTTGGTGTTGTGATAAATGACAATCCAGAGGTTGAAAACATAACCGATACTGCAACAATTTCCTATCAAGTCAATGAAGTAGAACTTTCGGAAAATTCAAACACTGTGACAATCAATATTGTTGCAAACAAAATTGTCATTGAAAAAACATCAAGTGCATCAGCAGTCATCTCTGGTCAAACCTTAACTTTCCACAATGTTATCAAAAACGAAGGTTCATTTGCCAACACCGATTTGTTCTTTACAGACCCAATTCCAGAAGGCACAACATTTGTTGAAGGCAGTGTAAAGATTGATGATGTTGAACAACCTGATTACGACCCAGCAACAGGTTTTGCTTTGGAAGAATTGCAACCAGGCGGTTCTATTACTGTCACATTTGATGTTATGGTCGACTGATGAATGACAAAAAATTTAACTCTGTTGCATTTATTTATGATTCAAAAAATTCAAGAGTTTTTCATAGCAACATTGTCAAGATTAACATAAAAAAACAACCGCCCTCAAATGTTTCATGTATTTACAACGAACACGATGTTATAAATTATAAGCAAAGACTCAACTTTCCTGTTGCTTATTGCTTTATGAAACAAAACAAAATAGTTTGTCTTTTAAAAAAAACAAGGTTTGAAATTTAAACCTTGCTTTTTTTCATATTTTCTTTTGATTTGTTTTTCCTGGCACGATTGACCATTTTATTCACTTTGGAGTAGTTCACATTTTTGTCAATTTGAGTGTAATTGGCATTTGGTTGTCTAACAATAAGTTCAAATATTTTTTGAAGTCCATTCGTTCTAAATTTTGATAAATTTGCACTCATATCCTTCAACTTTTCAGGATTTTTGTATAGATTTTTGATTGCTGTCAACAATGCTTTTTTGTTTTTAAAAGTAAAACCAACACCTTGCTGCTCCAAAAATTTCACATTGTAATATTCTTGCCCCGGAAGTTTTGTTGTTGCAACAAGAGGGAGCATTTTGTTGATGCTTTCTGTTGTTGAAAGTCCTCCGCCCTTGCCAATCATAACATCGCTGGCACTCATAATAATATCAACTTCTTTTGAAAAGCCAATATTTTTGATATGCAAATTTGATGGATAATGTTTAAGTTCTTTGTCAATTTTTAATTTTGTTTTTTCATCATGACCATTCACAATCACAATTTGAAGTGGTTCTTTAAAATGTTTGACCAAAGTTTTTAATACGCTGTAACCACCATGCCAATGACCGCCACCGTAAAAAATAAAAACAGTGAATAAATCTTCTTTGAGGCCAAACTTTTTTCTTGCTTCACATTTATCTACAAAGTTGCCAAACTTCTCACCAACTGGAATTCCAGTGCACTCCAATTGAGAATTATCAAATCCTTTGTCTAAAAGTTCTTGTCTAAAATATTCATTAGAAAGAGTCAAGTAGTCAACACCTTCAATTGAAGCCTCCCAAAATGGAGAGACAACATAGTCCAACATACAGACAATTGTTTTTGCAGGAATTTTATAAACTCTTTTCAAGTTGGACAAAGCCATGCCACAATAATAAGATGTTCCATAAATCACATCAGGTTCAAAATCATATATAAGTTGCAAAAGTTTTCCACTCAATTCCTTAACAGATGCTTGGGCAGGGCATGTTGGTGCTTTTCTAACATCATATTTTAGAAAAGCATCATAAAACATATCATAAATCGGTCGCAAGTGTCCAACAGCGATGTTGTAACCTTTGTCTACCACCCATGAATTCAATTTGCAAGTATACTCCTTGATTATATCAACAACCTTAACTTCATAGCCATTTTCTTCCAATTTGTTTTTCATGGCATTTGCTGCGGAATTGTGTCCATTACCTGCTGTAACAGTTAAAATCAAAACTTTCTTCATGCACTTATTATAACAGGTTTGATATTTTTAACAAAGAAAATTTACTTAGAATTTTTATAGTTCCTATGCAAATTTAGTCAAAATTTTGTAAAACTCTACGCATTGTGGGACAAAATTTGTCTTGGATTATGATAAAATAAGAACATAAAAGGAGTTCTGTTATGGATTTAATTGCAACTGGAAAATTTATTGCTGAAAAAAGAAAAGAGAAAAAATTGACACAAGCGAAATTGGCAGAAAAAATCAAAGTCAGCGAAAAAACTATATCAAAATGGGAATGTGGAAATGGCTTTCCAGACACAAGTCTGATTTTGCCTCTATGCCAAGCGTTGGACATAAGCGCCAACGAACTCTTGTCTGGCAAAAATCTGTCCACCGATGATTACAAAATCAATGCCGAAAAAAACATCTTAAAACTCGCAGAACAAGATTTATACAAAAACAAAATGTTGCTTACACTGGAATGTGTGATTGGCTATATGTCTGTTTTGGTGTTGTTTACTTTTGCCATGATTGCATCATTTGCCAATGTTTCAACCGTTTGGAGAATTTTACTTTTAATTTTTGGATTTATAAATTGCTTAACAGGAATCTTATTCTCTATAAGAATAGAAAAAGATGCTGGATATTACGAATGTGGGAAATGCCACCACAAATATGTCCCAACTTACAAACAAGTTCTTTGTTCTACACACATGGGAAGAACAAGATATATGAAATGCCCAAAATGCCATCAAAAAAGTTGGTCAAAGAAAACTATAAAATAAATGTCTTTGCTGTTCCTTTATATCAAAAATATTAAAACTGCCCCTATTGACAATTCAATTAGATTGTGATATGATGACCATATAAAACATGGGGGGTTGTTATGATTAACATCTTTGGAAAAGATAATGAAAAGAAAAATAAATATCATCAAAGAGCTTTTGACAGAGAATATTTAGAACTTCACGATGGCGTAGGGCACGATATATTTTCAATGGAGTTCCCTTCTTTAAATTGCAAAATGAGTTATCGATTTGAGCGTCATTGGAAACATGATGGTCCAGACACAGAAGAAAAATCAAGAATGAAACTTGTAATTGAATTGGACAAGAAAAACAAGTTGGTTCTCGAAGAAGAAGATATTAATTCAGTTCCTCGTCATCTTGATAAATTGAATCGTGTCAAAGATTTAAATAAACTTGTTGAAATGGTTTCGGCTTATGCTTATGCTGAAAAACATTTAGATGAAATGTTGACATATGGAAATCCAAAAAAGGAGTTTAAACATATGTCTGCCGAAGATCTTAAATTTTTAACAAAAACAAAAGAAATAATATTTGATACATTTAAAATGAATATAAAAGAATTGGCTATGGGAAACGAAATTGACACAACCGGTCAAGATATTTTGGACTTTGTAGACAAAGGATATGTTAATGTAGACGAACTCGTTAATGAAAACATTGAAAAAAATCTTGCAAACAGAGAAAAACAAACTGAACGCCAAGAAAGAATTGAAAAAATTAAGAATGGATTCGTCAAGATAGGAAAAGTTTTGAAATTGGTGCCAAACTCAACAAAAGAAAAAAATAATAATCAAATAAAAGAATACAAAAATGACAATGGTTTTACAAAATAAAACAAAAAAAACATCCAAAACGGATGTTTTTTTAATAAAAAAGTAATTCAAGAAAATTAAATCAATCATAAAAAATCGCACACTCGAATCAAATTTTGTCAATTTGTTTGATTTGTTCCCACGCAAACTCTTCTCGACCAAAATGTCCATAGCACGCAGTTTGTTTGTAAATTGGTTTCAAAAGGTCGAGTTCTTTTATCATATCATTTGGACGGAAACTAAAATTGTCTTCAACAAACTTTTCAATCTCTCGTTGCGATTTTTTGTTCGTGCCAAAACACTCAATATAAATTGAAATAGGTTCGGCAAGACCGATGGCGTAAGACACCTGAATTTCGCACTTTTCGGCCAAGTCATGTGCAACAATATTTTTTGCAACATATCTTGCATAATATGCTCCCGACCTGTCCACCTTGGTGGCATTTTTTGAACTAAAACAACCGCCTCCCACTCGTCCAATGCCTCCATAAGAATCAACAACAATTTTTCGCCCAACGCAACCACTATCACCAAAACTGCCCCAAATTGTAAAACGCCCACTAGGATTTATAATAATTTTTGGTTCTATCTTCAAAAAACTAGAATAGTTCTCCAAAACAATATTCACAACATTTTCAAGTATCGTGTGCTCAATATTCTCTTGTGAAATGTCACACGAATGCGCAACACTAACAACAATTGTTGATAATTCCACCGGCTTGTCATCTTCATATACAACAGAAACTTGGCATTTTGCATCTGCATAAAAATCACTTGTTGTTCGTCTAAAATCTTCATATTGTCGCATTATTTTTTGTGCAACAACAATAGGCAGTGGCATAAATTCTGGTGTTTCGTTTGTGGCATAACCATAAATTATTCCTTGGTCATTTGCCATGAGTTCCGTTTTTACCACCGCTTTGTTGATGTCTGGACTTTGCTCACTTATTTCCTTGATTATAACGAAATCGTTTTCATATCCAATCTCTTGCAAAACATCTCTTGCAATTTTTTCGTAATCAATTCTTGCTTTGGTCGTTGCTTCTCCGTAGATAAATAGTTTGTCATTCTTAATGGCACATTCAACCGCCATTTGACTGTTTGGGTCCTGCCTTAATGCTTCATCCAAAAAAGCATCTGCAATCACATCACATGTTTTGTCTGGGTGTCCAATATTCACCGCCTCACTTGTTAAAATTCTTCTCATAATTTTTCTCCCTTTGTTTTTCATTTCCATAAAGGGTAAAAAAGAAAACCCATCGACACCGATGGGAAAAAGACAAACTTATAACCATCGGTCAGCCTTTAGCACCTTGTCATAATTTTGTAAATTTTACTCAAATCTTCCAATTTACAAAAAAATATAGATAGGTTGCTGTGTGGTCAAAGGGGCTGTCCCTCGCACACTCTTTATGGATAAAAATATTATAACATAAAAATCAAAAATTACCCAGTAATTTTAACAAATTTTATAAAGAATTTAATCTAAATTTCTATTTTAACTTTATATTGTTTTCCAGCATATAACTTATCTCTTCTTTAAATAAATCATATTTCATATCAATTTTTATTAAATTTAGAATTTTGATGTCGTTCTCTGTTAATGGTTTAAAGTGTGCTCTATTTTTCTTTAACTCATTGATCCCTATTCTATATGACTCAAACAGAATTTTTGTGGCATATTTTAATTCGCACAACAGTTGTACACTAACCATTTTCTTGTACTTCACAAACAGATAAAATCCAATCGACAAATAAAACAAAAAATTTTAACAGAAAAATTGCCGATACCGCAATTACTATTAATAAAATGATAAAATTTTTCTTCGCTTCTTTGTCAACCCAACCTTAAAAATTTTCCATCTTATATTTTCACAAATATATTTCCCTAATCTAAGCAAATTATCATAAGATTTAAGGCTATATGGGTTATTCGTAAATCTTTTTACCTTTGGTTCTAGTCCACACAAGATTGAATAAACTTTCTTATAATCTTTATTTTTATCAATTTTAGCATATGGCACTCTGGAATGACTAACATAAAAAGAAGCCATATATTTAGCACATAAATATATAAAAGAATCAACAGAATTTATATATTTCATTGCTTCATCACAACTTAAATCTTTTACAGGTAGACAGGATTGAAGAAGAAAAACAATCTTGTTAAAGTTAATAGATAAAGCGAAAGATAAAGTATTAGTCTTGGCGATGAAAGGTAAATTTGTAAAGCAAGACCCTAATGATGAACCAGCAAGTGTTTTACTTGAAAAGATATTTGAAGAAAAGAAAAGCCTTGCTAAACGCAAGATTAAACTATCTAAGATGAACTTTTAGGACCTAAATTTAGTGATGATAACGATTATTTATAAGTTGATATTCTGTTCTGCCTTCTACTAGAATGCATTTATTGCTTAATAGGAATTGCAGCAATGAAATCATCAGATTTTCAAAGAAATATGCTGTTTGCTCATCAAAATTATTAACAGTTTTTGGTTTGCCCTTTCCAACATTTTAAGTTTAGAAATATCTGGTTGTTTGACTATTAAATTAATATGTGTTGTAATTATGATTTGCTTTTGGTTTGTTTTATCATTTATGGTTTTTATCATTCTGCGTAAATTGATATGGCTTGAATGACTTTCATGCTCTTCTATAAGAATAATGTATATCATTTTCATATGGTTAAAAAATTTTCCATTATAAGCTTCTTTTGACTTAATCCAAATTTCTTATCTTCTGATATGTTCTCTAAATTTAATGAAAGCGTCTTTTAACTTTCCTCTAAATCATCCTTTTATTTAGGATTATACTTATTTAAATACAAATTTCTATAATCAAATGCACCCATGGCATTAATTTTCAGGAGCTACTTTATGTTTTTTTAAGTAATTTAATTCTTAAAAATCGATGTTTTTTTATGTAAAATGTGCTATACTTAATGAAGCAAGGAGAATGTTGTGAGTACTTTTTTTAGTTTTATTAGTAACATAAGGAATTCTTTTAATCTTAAATATTTAAAAGATATAAAAGAAAAACAGTCTGAAATATTAAATATTATAACACAGCAAAAGATGTTACAAGTTGAAATTCTTCAATGTATTGAAACTCTTGACTGTCAATATGACACATTGGTCAAACAAAGTAATACAATAATTGAACTACTAGAGAAAGAAAATAAGCTACATAAACAACTTAATGATAATTTATTAAAAAAAGATAAAAATTTACAAAACTTGTGGGCAAAAAAACATGGAGTTAAATCAGCTATTCAATATCAACTAAAACTCACAGCCAAATCTAGTCAGAACAATATAAGAATAAAAGAGCAACAGTCAAAGCTTGAAGAATACGAAATACAAAGAAACAATAATCAAGTTGAACGAAACCAAAAATTATTGGAACTTGAGAAGATTGAAAAAAATATTGAGGCTAAAAAACAAGAACTTGAAAAAGTTAATAATGCAATAAAGTATTATAGTTATAATAGATTTCTTGTGTCCTTTTCTAGCCTTAGTGTGTTAATGCTGTGCAGTTGCTTTATTTTTTCTCAAATCAATCAGTTAAATAATATATTTAAAATTACTATTTGTTCTATATCTATTTCAATAATTGCAATACTCTCCATTTGCTTGTTTCTAAACGAAAAAAGAATAAGAGAGATATTGGAATTAAAAAAATGTAATTATTTTTCATTTATATTTCCTCTTATGATTGGTTTATGTGTGTACTTTACATTATTTAATAATTACAGTTTGCGATGGATATCTACAATATTTCTTATATGTACAACTATTTTTATTTTGTTTAATATATATTACATTGTTAAAGCGGCAGAAAAAGAAAATTCATTTAATTTGCAAGTAGATTATCTAATATTTAATTTACCTATTGTAAATTTTCTCGTCATCTATATTATATATTTAACGAAATTTGAACAACTATTCAACTACATTTCTGCCGGATGTTTAATCTTAATATTTATAATGTATGTTTTGGGATTCTGTTGGATATTTAAAATTAAACGCTTTAAAGATAAAGTAACCTTCAAATATTGTTTAGGAGTAATATTGAACATACTGGTATGTTTTGCTATTTTGTCTTTGATAATTATTAATTTTGCAACTACAATTAACATTTCTGAAAATTTCTTTTCTTGGCTAAACTTAATTTTTGTAATTATTGGGGCTTTTGCGGGACCAATTTTAAACAACTTATTTAAAACTAATATTAAAGACCCTTTAGATGAAAATAAAGAAGAATAATCCTATAAAGTCTTTCAAAGATTTAAACAGTTTTAGAACACAAATTTTTATCTAAAATATGTTCGTAGGTACAATAAGGTACACAAGTTTTTAATTTTAATGTACCTATTAAAAAATACTAGCAATTTTGCTAGTATTGATAATGGTATTTAGATATAGGGCACGAGTTTTGCTTTCGAGAGTTCTAACTTGGTAGGGTGGAGGTCCCGGGTTCGAATCTCGATAATGGTAAATTAAAATGCTTATTTTCCTCTTTCAACCTCATTATTGATTTCTTTTATACTCGTGTATCTTTTGATTTTCTTAAAAAGTTTTACAAACTCAAACCACATAACCGAAGCAAAACCTAGTGCAAGTGAAATTACAAAGTTCACAAAAGAAAGTGGAGCAAGTTTCAAGAACGATGAAAGTGGAGTATATAAAATCACAGCAATCATAAAAAGTGACAAAATATTAATAATCCACATAACTTTGTCTTTTGCTAGTTTTTTGACCGATGTAATCGCGTAATCTTCTTTTGATGAGATAACTTGAACTAAAAACATATTTGCGAACATTATTATAACAAGTCCCATGGACCTTGCAGTTTCTGTTCCTAAATTGGTCTGTGTTAAAACATAATAATATGTTCCAAAAGACACAGCAAACAAGATTAGCCCTTGAAGAACACTTTTCCCAAGCAACCTCAATGTTAAAAGCTTATCATCTTTGCTTCTTGGCGCTCTGTCCATAACATTATTTTCACACGGCTGGCGTTCAAGAACAATGGAGCAAGTTGGGTCAATTAAAAGTTCCAAAAGCATAATATGGAGTGGCAAAAGCAACAAGGCACTTGATGCAATGCCAAGAAGAGGAGCAAGAAGAGATGCTAAGGCAATTGGAATATGAATAGCAAAAACATATCCAACAGCCTTTTTTATATTGTCATAAATTCTTCTGCCATCTTTTATTGTTTCAACAATAGTTGAAAAGTTATCGTCAAGCAAAATCAAGTCTGCCGCTTCTCTTGAAACCTCACTGCCACGTTTTCCCATGGCAATTCCAATGTCTGCAATCTTTAATGCTGGTGCGTCATTTACACCATCGCCGGTCATTGCAACAATTTCTCCATTGTCCTTAAAAGCCTTAACAATTCGCTTTTTATGTTCGGGAACAACTCTTGAAAATATTGAAACTGATTTAACTTTTTCTCTAAGTTCTTCGTCAGACATATTATCCAACATTTCACCAGTAATGACATTCTCGCTGTTTGGAATTCCAACTTGCTTTGCAATAGCAGACGCAGTTATGCCGTTATCCCCAGTTATCATTACAACTCTAATTCCTGCTTTCGTGCAAGTTTCAATATCTTTTTTAATTCCCTCTCTTGCAGGGTCTGCAAGTCCAACAATCCCTAAAAATTCAAGTTTATAATCAGTTAAATTTTCAGCAATCTCTTCATCCACTTCAAAAATATGTCGCGCAACAGCAATTACTCTTTGCCCCTGCCTTGCAAACTCATCAATTTTTAATTCAATCTCTTTTTTTTCTTCGTTTGTTAAATTGCAAATACTCAAAATTTTTTCTGGGCTACCTTTTGAGCATAACATATTTCCATTTTCAATTTCCCAAATATGTCCCATCATTTTAAGTTCATTTGTAAATGCATATTCACTGACAAATTTATTTGAAAATAGTTCTTTCTGTTTTATGCCTTTATTTTTACAAAATTCAAGCATTGCCTTTTCCATAGGGTCATAGGCATCAACCTCGCATGCCAACCCCATAATTCTTAGAAACTCGTCTTCTTGAACTTTGTATAGCCAAGTGCTTTGAACACTCATTCTGTTTTCCGTTATTGTTCCTGTTTTATCAACACACAAAACCGAAATTGCACCAAGCGTTTCAACACTAGGGAGTTTTCTGACAAGTGATTTCTTCTTTGCAAGACGCCACGCCCCCATAGATAAAAACACAGTCAAAATTACTGGAAATTCTTCCGGTATCATTGCCATTGCAAGAGTGATACCTGCCAAAATACTCGTAATAATTCTGTCTCCTAATTCAAGATTTGAAGAATTAAACCAAGTTATAACTGCAACCAAAACAAATAATATTCCCGCAATAATAGCACAAGTTTTAACTAGTTTGTCAGTTTGTTTTTGAAGTGGAGTTTTTTCTGGTTTTGATTGAGCAACACCAAGCCCAATTTTTCCATACTCAGTTTCTGTGCCAATTTTTTCAACTTGAACAACAGCAGAACCTTGAGTTACCAAAGTCCCAGCATAGCAATAATCTCTTCTCCAATAATCATCAGCTTCTGCCTTTCCCTTTTCGCATTTCCACACTCCAACCGACTCACCTGTTAGTGAACTTTCATCTATGCAAAGGTCAGCCAAACTCAAAATCACCCCATCGGCAGGAATTTTTATTCCTTCATGAATAAGCATAATGTCTCCGGGCACAAGGTCTTCACTTGCAATTTCTTGCTCTTCACCATCTCTAATAACTTTTATATGTGGCTCAGACATTTGCTTTAAAGTATTTAATGTTTTATCTGTTTTCCATTCCTGAATAATATCTATTGAAATAACTGCAACTACGAAAACCAACATTATTGCACCATCTCGTGCCTCGCCCAAGATAAAATATATTATTGATGCAATAATCAGTAAAAGAAACATTGGTTCTGCAAGAGTTAATAGTATTTTCTTAAAAAAGTTATCCTTTTTCTTTGGGACTAGTAAGTTCTTGCCACACTCTTGTTGAATTCTCTTTGCTTCATCAGAAGATAAGCCTAAGTTTCTAAAATCTTTACTCATAATTTTTCCTTTTCTTGAATTCCAATACAAAATAAAGCATATCTATGGAACATTCTACTGTCCCACAGATATGCTTAAATCGCTCTCTGTTGCCAAAATAGGCCCGACCATTGCAACAAATTGCAAAGTCTGTTCAGTTTGAACCGTTGATTTCAAATTATATGGAAATTCAGCACAAATTGATTATAGTTTCATTATAAATTATATGTAATATTGTAGTCAAGCGTTATTGAATTTAAAATTTTATTTTTCATCTCCTTTTTTTGCAAAACATCTTTTCCCATATTTTAATTCATCTTCAACCGAATAAAAACCATAATAAATATTGTCCACTTCATCATTTGTAATATTTTCAAAACCTATTTTATTCATAGGTAATGTATTTACCATTTCGTTAAACGATTTAAAATATATTAAATCTTTAACTATTGTTTTTAAAGTTTCTTTTAAATCGGGTTCTTTTTTAAAAATGAGGATATCTCCAGCATCTATCATTTGACGCTTTTTGTCATTTAACCTTATTTCATATATTTTTTGTCCATTTTTTATTTTGTCAAAATAAATTGCTTGTAATTTCATTTCATGTATCATAATTATCTCCTTATGATTTATTGTAGCACACTATTAAACAAAAACAATTAAAATAAAAAATAATTGAAAATTATGCTTCTAATTTTAATAATTAATACAAATTTCTATTTAATTTTTCTTTCTGACTAAAATGATTAATAGTTATCGTTTTACGCAATCATTAAGCATTCTTTTAACGGAACTAATTGACAAGAAAAAGTTTGTCTGTCTATAACTAAAACAAAAATATAAGTACATGATTACACATTTTTCCCTTGTTTTATAAGCATATTTTACACATTTTTTCCTTGTTTTACAGGTACATTTTACACATTTTTTCCATTATAAGCAAAAAAAATTGTCAATTTATTTCGGCAATTAAATATTATTTGATTTATTTAAATATTCATATAACGGAAATAATTGGAAATTAAAAGTTTAATAAATTTCCGGTAAAGGAATATAATATTCTATATAAAAATTGATAAGGTTCTTTTGTTTTAATTTTTTTCTGGCAGTAAATATTGCAATTTTTTAACTGATGAGGTACAATAATGACATGATTTACACAATAGGTTATGCAGGCACAAAAATAGAACGATTTGTCCAAATCCTTAAAGATAAAAGGGTTTCTGTCCTAGTTGATGTTAGAAGTATCCCAAAAAGTCAATATTTTAGAGATTTTAACAACAATCTTTTAAGTAAAACACTTGCGGATGTTGGGATAAAATATGAGAACTGGAAAGACGAATTCGGTGCAAGGCAAGAAAATTTAAGTTTTTACACTGACAACACCCTTGACTATGATAAATTTGCCAAAAGTCAACAATTTCAAACAGGGATTTCAAAGATAAAAGAACTTGAAAATAAACGTGAAAATATTTGCTTAATGTGTGCAGAAATTGACCCAGTAAATTGCCATAGAGCTATATTGTGCGGAAAAGAAATTTTTGCAAATGGTATTGAAGTTGTGCATATAATTGCAAAAAGAAACGGTGAAACAACCTTTGAAAATCATAAAGACTTTGAAAAAAGATTAATTGAAACAACAAAGGAAAATAACCTCTCCGAGGCTTATCGAAAACAAAATAAAAAAATCGGCTACAAACTAACTTAGTGTAAGTTGGCCAGCCAAAATTAAAGTTAATCGCTGATGTGGTTAACTTTTTTGTTGCAGAAAATTTAAAGGAGAAAAAAATGAAAAAACAAATTTGCATATTGACTAAATCACTAAAAGACAACGATTATTGTGTCGCTGGAATTGATATATCCACAGGAAAATGGATAAGACTAGTGACTTCAAAAGATGGTGGAGCATTTCCAAAAGAAATGTTAGACGAGAAACATATTAAGGAATTATGCGTGTTGGATATCGAAGTTAAAGCACATGTGCCATATCATGTTCAAACTGAAAACTGGCTTATTGATGAAAATGTTGAAGTCAAAAGGATTGGAAATTTATCAAAACAACAGGTTTTTAATTTACATCCAATAGAAAAACATGATATGATTTTTAACACTCAAAAGAATGAACTTGAGCGTAGCGACATTAAAACATTAAATCATTCATTGGAAATGATAAATGTTAAAGAATTACAACTTGACACTTCAATGAAAGGAGATGGTAGACATCACTACAAAGTTAAATTTCAATACAACGGGCATGAATATAATCTTGCTTTAACAGATCCAAAATATCGAAATGAAGACTTTGATCAAATCAGCATTCCTAACGCAACAATTATTGTAAGCATCCCTGCGGTACCTTATGGAGAAAATGACTTATACTAAATTTGTTGCGAAAATTTTAATATAAAATTAAAAAACTTAAACTCCTCTCTATTAGATGATGTTTTCAAAAATGAAAATCAAAGTAAAGAATAACAAACTTCAAAACTAAAAATTAAGAGCCGAAACTTGGCTCTTTTTTAATGTTATTTTTTGTACACCCTTTTACACCCTTTATACCAGTTTTTAGTCAGTTTTAGTTAGTTCAAGTTAGGAAATTAGGTTTTTACAAAAAACTAAATTTATTATTGAAATCAGGCAATTTTTGTACACCCTTTTTTAAAATTTGTACATCCTTTTTGCATTTTTTCAAGTTTCTAAAAATGTTTTAGGCATTAAAAAAGTCCCTATTTTAGGGACATTCAGGATGGTTGGGCTGAGTGGCGAACTATCAACTTGAATGCCTTATACTCGCTTTGCTCGTGACGGTGGGTAGAATAAAAAAAGTGACTTACGCCACTCAACTTTGGTTGGCTTGAGTGGACTCGAACCACCGACCCCCACCTTATCAGGGTGGTGCTCTAACCGACTGAGCTACAAGCCATCATATGAACATTCTCCTTACAGGCGGGGATATGCCGTAATCTAAGAATGCGGTTTTATTATAAACTATAAATTGCACATTTGTCAAGCATTTCAATTAAGTTTTTAATAAAATTATTAAATATATAAAGTTTTTGATCTTATATTGAGATGTAAAAAAAATGTTTTTTTCTTTCGTCGTAAGATATAAAGCAAAAAAAGATACTCTGCACAAAATGCACAAGATATGTATAATTGAGTTTGTCAAATTAAAAATATCGCTATACGCATCTTGACAAAGTATGCGACATGAGTTATAATAATTAAAATTAATAATAAAAGGAGAGATTTTAATATGAGTAAACCACCTTTTTTTGAGGTACACACAAAATTAGCAAATGTTTTGATATTAGGTGCGACTATAACCGTTGTATCAAGTCCTTTTGTTTTGCTTGCTGTTGATGCGAATATGTATAAAAATGCAAAAAAGTCTTGTGATAAAACAATTGTTGAAACTTTGAATGAAAAAGGATGCAACATTGCAAGTGTCAACTCAAAAACTTTTGAATTGAAATCTGAAAATGAAACTTATCTATTTAAATTTACTGGTTCAGCAGTAAATGTAAATAATGAAAAAATTGATTTCTTTTCAGCTTCTTATGAGGTTAATGAGCAACAATATACTAAAATCTCTCAGTATATGAATGATGCAGGCCGTACTATCTTAAATTCAAGGACTTTACTTAATAAATTATCAAAAGTAATAAAAGAATCTGAGTTGGTGGAAACAAATCTTAATGAAGAGATTGCTGTCAGAGGAATTGAAAATGCTAGCGATTTTGAAAAGGTAGGCGAGAGTATTATATTAGATGTAACTAATCCTATTGTTTCCGATAAAAAAGTAAGTTATAAAGTTAGTTATCTTCAAGAAGTCAAAACAAACTTTGGTGAAATAGGTCTTGTAGAAACGTATGCTAGTGTTGAGTTTGATAAAACCGAAGAACTTGCACAAAATCCATCAAAGGTATTTTTAGGGAAAGAAAAGCCTGCAAAAATTAAAATTCTTGATAGAAATTACACTCCGGTTGAAGAAAATAATATTCTTACATTTGAAAACAATGAAAAAGGTTTATAACTTATTTATATAGTTTTTAGACTATGCACAATATTTAAGAAATAAAGTTGATAAATTTTTAAAAATACATAAAAAGATAAATAAAAAATCACCAAGTTTATGAGTGCTCCTGTTGGAGTTACTTCACACTGGTGATTTTTTCTTTATATATTTTCTAGTGTAAGTGCAAATTTTTTGTTGTCAAGGTAAAAGATGTGTCTATATATTTATAGAGATATATTTATTATAAAATCCTATGACAACAGCAAAAAAATCTTGCAGTTAAAATGAGTAAAGGCAAAAATAAAAACCTAAACCGTTGTTTTAGTTTAGGTTTTGCTTTTTTGCTAATTGCAAAAGTTGGTGAATTCTTATTCGTCTTTTTTATCTTTGTTGTTTTTAACAAGAGGTTCCTTTACTTCTTCTTCACCTGTTTTCTTGTCTGAATTTGCATCAATCACTGTTATTTCTGGATTTTCTTCTGAAACAGAATTGTTCGCTTTTTTAGCCATTTTTCTTTCAGCAAAGAAGAAACTAACAAATGCCAAAACAATCATAACAACACTAAGAACAACATCTATAATCAGTGCATTTTTAACTTCGGCATTTTGTCCCACAATTTCAAACATCCAATAGAATCCTTCGTCAAGACCTACACCAAGTTCACTTGAAACAACAATGGCAAGCACAATAAATATTGTTAATATAATCTCAACCACAGAAATCACTGACACTATAATATAACCTTTGATGTCCATTTTGAGATTAAATTTTTTGTATCCCCAAGCGGAAGCCCAAACAACAACAAAAGCAGCAATCCACGCAATGTAACCAACATAATATAAAAGCCCCCAAAGCAAACATCCAGCAAGGCCAAGTCCAACAGCACATAAAATCGCTAACCACAATGTAGGTCGTTTTTCTGCAATAACTTTATTTTCTTCCATAAAATACCTCTTTTATGTGGATAATAATATCATAAATTGTCAAGAAAGTCAAGAAAAATCAGATATTTAAAATATTTTAATAAAAATTTGACGAAAATTATAATTTTTTGGTAGAATAAATTTGAGGTAAACGAAAGATGGTATGGTATGAAGAATTTTTGCACTGGTTGCAAGGCAAAATGGAAACTCCAACTTGGTTTGGTTGGTATCACATTTTGTGGTTAGGTATTATGGTGGTTGCTTGCACATTGATTTATATCTTTCGCAACAGAATTTCACGCAAAGATGTAAATATCACTTTGCTTGTCGCCGGAATTGTTCTGATAGTGTTGGAAATTTACAAACAAATCATTTATAGTTTTAATTATAATGGTGGTGGCGGAAATTCAACATGGGATTATCAGTGGTATGCCTTTCCATTCCAATTTTGTTCAACACCAATGTATTTAATGTTGTTGGCTGGCATTTTAAGAAAAGGCAAAGTTTATGACGCACTCTTGGGATACCTTGCCACCTTTGCATTTTTTGGTGGATTATGCGTAATGATTTATACAGGAGATGTATTCTCTTCTTATATTGGAATAAATATCCACACAATGATTTGGCATTGTAGTATGGTGGTAATTGGATTTATGATTTTGGCAACAAGAAGCGTCCCTCTCAATTTAAAAACTGTATTAAAAGCAAGTATTGTTTTTGCTTGTATGATTGCTATTGCATTGATATTGAACATAATTTGGCATTATTGTGGAAACGAAGAAACCTTTAATATGTTCTTCATTAGTCCATATTATCCTTGCACTCTTGCACTTATGAACATAATATATCAAACAACACCATATCCTGTTTTCTTGTTGATTTATATAATTGGTTTTGTGCTTGTAGCTTTTATTATAATGGGATTTGCTATGTTGTTTGCCAAACTAGAATCAATTATACAAAAAAGAAAAAATTCAAAAAACACACAATAAAACAAAAAAGACCGAAAATGAAATTTTCAACTTTCGGTCTTTTTTCTAATACAATTTTTGAATCAAAATTTTTACGATATTATTTTACCTGTCAAATTTTAATAAACCAGCATAAGTAGCGTTTATTCATTTCTATATTCATAAAAAGTCCACAACTTCTAAGCCGATTGATTTAATTTTTTATCGTTGTCTATTTTCTTGACGCACTCTACCAATGACAAAATCACCAAATTGTGTATCTTTTGTTACTGTTGTTCCCGCACAAATGTAAGTATTGTCAGCAATATTAACTGGTGCAACAATGTTTACATTGCAACCAATAAAGACATTATTTCCAACTCTTGTGTGATGCTTTTCTTTTCCGTCATAATTAGCAAAGACAACTCCACAGCCAACATTGACATTTTCACCAATTTCCGCATCACCAACATATGCAAGATGTGGAATTTTTGAACCTTTGCCTATGTATGTGTTTTTTATTTCAACAAATGAACCAATTTTGACTTCATCTGCAACAATACAGTTTGGTCGAATATGTGCAAATGGCCCCACTTTTACATTTTTGCCTAAATTGGCTTTTGTTATTTTGGAATTTTCCACCAAGCACCCATCGCCCAAAACAACATCTTCCAAAACTGTTCCAGATTTCAAAACACAGTTATCTCCAACCATGCACTCACCCAAAATTTGCACATTGGTTTCAATCTTGACATTTTTCCCAAGCACGACACTTTTGTGAATTATAATTCTATCTTTCTTCATACAACTTTATATATGATTTTGGATTTTAATGTGACACTCTCGCAAGATTTTGGTTTTCAAGTTCGTTCCTTAGACTTGCATACTTATCCAAAGTCGCCAAAAGATAGCGCTCTTTTGCAATTCCGTTCATAGAATCCAAAATCCTGTCATCTATCAAATAATGAACAGGATTTGTTATAACTTCCTCTTGTGACAGCAAAAATTCCACCCTATTTTTGAAATCCATATCTTCATTTGAAATAACTTTTATTTTTGTTTGAATTTTTTTCTCTTTCCCAATCAATCTTCTCTTTGCCTTTTGTGCAAACGCTTTCAAAACATCACTACTCATACTTTTTCTCCTTTAAACAAGAGATATTTTAAGATAAATAAGCGTTAAATACAAAATAAAAAAATTTCTTAATTTCAACGAATTTGTCGAATTTAATCTAATAATTTCTAAAATAAAAAAGATGACAAAAATGCCATCTTTGTAAGTTTTCTCTATTTCAAATTTCTTACTTAGAAAAAGATTTTTCAGCCATAAGTTCTTTGAAGATTCCAATTTCCAATTCTGCTGATTCTTTGCTATCTGATGAGTGTACAACATTTTGAGTTACTCTTCTTTCAATTCCGAGTTTTTCTGGGATATCATATCTTATTGTTCCAGGAACTGGATTTTTTGTTGCCCCAGCAAGTTCTCTTATTATTGAAATTGCATTCTCTCCTTCAACAATCATGCCGTACGCTTTATCACTTGTGATATACTCTTCAAGTTCAGGGTAAAAAGATTTTCCAACATGTTCATGATAATGTCTTGCCGCTCTTTCTTTATCATAATTGATATATCCCGCTTTCTTAATTTCCAAACCTTTTCCAACAAGACGATTTCTGACTTCTTCCACAACCTCAGGATTATTTGCAAATTCTGGTTTCACCATTACATAACTTTGTTCTTTCATAAATTCCTCCAATACTTATTTAGTATAACATAATTTATACCTATATGTCAATAACACTCAATAAATCTAATGACTATTTGATTCGTAATAAAAAAAAGGGAAAAAGTATTCAAACTTTCTCCAAACCGAACGATGCAGGTCGGAACGAAGCCGACAAACACAATCAAGTGTTTTGCTATGTTCATAATTATTATACGAAACAAAAAACCAAAGTCAATCCTTAATCAAAATAAATATAGCAATAAAAAAACTAGGGCATATGCT
>JBJFCL010000005.1:0-24628 GCA_051888935.1 Candidatus Caccovivens sp.
AGAAAAACAAAATGAAAACTGCTTAAAAGTTCTTATAATTTAGTAATTGAAATTGTCCAACATTGAGATAACTTTGCTATATTCAATTTGAGAATTTTTGTCAATGATAAGTGGCTCTTCAAAGATATTTTTTCCTTCGTCACAAATGGAAGTTATGCTCTTTGGATTTTTTAATCGTACATAATTTACAACATTGACAAATGTTTTAAACAAATCGTTTTTGTCGAACAAAATCTTTGGACAATTATAAACAAGACTTTCAATCAAAATTTGATTTGGGATTTTGTCATATTTTTTGGAATAAACGACATTGAAAAGTTTTATAAGTTCAACAAATTGAGAGCCTATTTCTCGTTTTTTTTGTTCAAGATTTCGATAACGGTTTCCAAAAGAGAATGAGTAAAATTTGTTTTTGTTTTCTTTAAAAATCTTCAAATTTCCGCTGGTTGCATCAATCATACAAATCAAAACATTGATTTTAACATTGCTTCCAAAATCCTCTTTTCCAATAACAGACAAAGAATTCGAATATTCATGAATAATGGAACTTTCGCTCAAATAGTTTGCCAAATTCATAACAACATCATGTCTAAAATCACTGATTTTGTATTTTTCCAATGTTTCCAAAGTTGGCTCTGATTTTTGTTTTTTATATTTTTTCTTTCTACCAATTCTCCAAGATGCACGAAATTCTCTCCACACCAATTTCCACCAATTTTTTTTAAGTTTGGAATTGTGTTCCATTTGTGGATTTTCGATTGCCAAAATGTAGGAATATTCTGACAATTGGCATATTGCACCTGAATAATTTTCTCCAACTGGCAACAGCACACATTTGTCTGTTCTTATAAACGGAGATTTGGTAGAAACGTCAGAAATAACTTGCGCAAACAAATTCTCAACAACCTCGTTGAGATAGCCAGCAAACTCACTATTACTCCCTTCATTTAAACCTTCAATCAATTCTCTGTTAAGTTGCATCGTTTTTCCTTTTGTTTAAAAATTTTGTTGGTCTTGAATCTATTTTTTCATAATATAAGCGCAAAGGTCAACAAGTTTGTTTGAATAACCCCATTCATTATCGTACCAAGCCACCAGTTTAACAAAAGTTGGACTGAGCATAATTCCAGCGGTAACATCAAAGATACAAGTTCTGCTGTCACCGATAAAATCACTTGAAACAACAGGCTGGTCGGTTACGCCCAAGATGCCGTTCATTTCATTTTTACTTGCCTTTGTAATGGCAGAAACAATCTTTTCATATGTTGTCGGTTTTTTGAGACGAACAGTAAGGTCAACAACAGAAACATCAAGTGTTGGAACACGATAACTCATTCCTGTAAGTTTTCCTTTGAGTTCTGGAATGACTTCTCCAACCGCTTTCGCAGCACCAGTGGAAGATGGAATAATGTTGTATGTTGCTGCTCTTCCACCTCTCCAATCCTTTTTACTTGGACCATCAACAGTGAGTTGTGTTGCGGTTGCAGAGTGAACTGTGCTCATAAGCCCTTCTTCAATTCCAAATGCATCGTTGACAACCTTTGCAAGTGGAGCAAGGCAGTTTGTGGTGCAAGATGCGTTGGAAACAACCTTCATGTCATCGGTGTATTTATCTTCATTTACGCCCATAACAAACATTGGCATATTTTTGCCAGGAGCAGAAACTACAACCTTCTTTGCACCAGCATCAAGATGAGCTTTTGCCGTGTCGTAAGCAGTGAATTTTCCAGTACATTCCATAACCACATCAACATCGTGATTTTTCCAAGGAATGAGAGCAGGTTCCTTTTCAGCATAGAAAGCGATTTTGTTTCTTCCAACGACAAGATATGAATCTTTTACTTTCACAGGAACATCAAAAGTGCCATGAATTGTGTCATGTTCCAAAAGATATTTGGCATAATCAACTGTCAAAAATGGGTCGTTGATAGCCACAACCTCAACATCATCTCTCTTTGAGGCAATTCGAAGTGCCAATCTTCCAATTCTGCCAAATCCATTGATAGCAAGTTTTGTTTTTTTCATAATTTATTCTCCTTTTATTATTTTCACATCAATCTTACAAGATGATGATATGAACACTTTATTTTGCAGTTCTTTGAGTTTTCACACTGCGTTTTTGAGTGGTTGATTTTGTTTTGGAGTTTTGAGGCTTCTTTGTGGAGTTCTGTGGTGAGGTTTTTTCTTTGATAATTGCAACCTCTTGTGCTCTGCCATATTTTAAATTTCCAACAGACAAAGTTCTTGTGAAGTTGACGATTGCAATCCCCTGAACAATCAGTGCAACAAATATCCAGAATATGACCAAAATCACAATCAAAGCGTGAAGTTTAGGCACAAAAATACAAGTCAAAACCCCACCAGCAACACTTCCAAGGAAGAAAAGTGTTCCAAGTAATAGCCAAAGGAAATTTAATGCCCTGTTATAATCCTTTTTGACCGGTTTTGTTTCTGTGACAATTTCTTCCACTTCCACTCCAACATATTTGTTGACGCGAGATGCCATAGATAAGTTTGAACAAACTGAAATAAGTTCAAACATTTGTTCATTGTAACAAATTGCCGAAATGTCTTCAAAATATTCAAAAGCAAAAATTTTTTTGACGATTTTCTTTGACAATTTCTTGAAAAAAGCAACAAATCTATTGTGTTTTGCCTTTAAAGTGGCAATTTCACAAGAAGAAGTTGAAAGAGAAGCAAATTCTTCGTCTGTAAGAGGACGCCTTGCAATCATAATTCTGCCTTTTTGGAATTGGCAACTATGAAGTGAATTTATCATTTCTTCCTTTTTTGAACCATCTTTGAAAATATGCAGTTCAACATTTGAAGAGTCAAAAGATTTTGCCAAAGTTTCTGTTATTCCAACATAAAATTTGACATTCTTTGCTTTGTGGGCATTTACAAATTGTTGAAAATTTTGCACATCTTCTGTTATAGGAACAACAACATTTATCATTTGTTCTCTCCTGAAATTTTCTTTAAGCGTCTTGCATGTCGACCGCCTTCAAAACTTGTTGTCAAAAAGACCTTGACAATGTTTATTGCCTTTTTCCTTTTTGTGAAATTCGCTCCCAAACAAAGCACATTTGCATCGTTGTCTTTGCGTGCAAGCATAGCCATTTTTTCGTTTAAACAAAGTGCCGCCCTTATTTTCGGATTGCGATTTGAAGCAATGCTCATTCCAATTCCAGAACCACAAATAAAAATGCCGACATTGTTTTTGTTTTCCAACAGTTTGTCGATTCCAAGTTTTGCAAAATCAGGATAATCCACAGGTTCTTTGCTGTATGTTCCAACATCAATGGTGATGATGTTTTCTTGATTAAAAAATGTCTTTAAGTCTTCCTTTAAAAGATAACCTCTGTGGTCGCTTGCCATAATAATCATTTTTCACCTCTCAAATTTGCAATTTTGTTTAATAATATTTCAACATTTTTTTCGATTTGTTTTGCAGTTTCAAAATAGATAGATTCGTCACAGCCGTCTGGGTCTGGAACACGCCCTGCAAGTTCTTCAAAACAGATGACTTTTTTGCTGTCAATAAATCGTTTATGGTCTTTTGTGACGGTCACATATATTGTGTTTGGGTTGATTTTTGAAAGTTTCACACTCTTTCGATTTCGTGCATCATAGCCCAAACTTTTGAGTGCTTTTTTTGCATTTTCGCTTATGTTCTGTCCTGTGGCAAACAGCCCTGACGAACGGAATTTTATTTCTTCAACACCCCTGTTTTTAGCCATTTTTCTTGCAATACGCTCTGCCATAATTGAACGACAAGTGTTTCCAGTGCAAACAAAACAAATATCAATCATAAGACGCCTTAAATTCCCTCATTCAAAATAAGTATAAACCAAATCTTAAAAAAAACAAAGCAATTTGCTTTGTTTTCCAAAATTTTTAAATGGAAATTTTCTTAGGCTTGTAAAGTTTGTCTAAATTATATTTATCACGAACTTTTTGCAAGAATATGTGAAGCGTAAGTCCAACAAAATCAAAGACAATCCACTCGCCCTTGAAATACCCTTCAATTTTGCCGTCATAGTGGTATTTTTCTGCAATCACATCTGCAACCTTTTTGCTGTCTATCACCTTGTTTGAAGTCGCCAAAACAATATACTTTTCTTCATTTTGAGAAGAAAGGTTGTAAACTGAAATATTTTTCATTTTGTTGTCTTGCAAAAGACTGACGAGTTCTTTTATATTTGCCATATAATGATTTTATCAACCTAAATGCTTTTTGTCAAACAAAAGTTGATTAAATTTTTGACAAGTGGTGAAAATTATTCCATGAGAAAATTTAATTTATTATTACAAGAATTTTTGAAAATCACACTCATCTTCCTGCTATGTTTTGTTTGGCTGAGGTATTTTTTAAGAAAACTATGGCTGGCAATTCTTATATCTGTCGTGTTGACCCTTTTGTTTTATCTTGTGCTTTTGTACTTTTCTCACAAAAAAAAGAGCGTTCAAGGACTAAAAATAAAAGAGAAAGAAGAGGCTGAGAACATATTTTTATCTCTTGCGACTGGCATTGATTCAATGGATTTTTTTGTAACTCTCGCCTCCTCTCATTATGACAAAGTCACAAAACACAAGGAATATATTGCCATGCAAAATTCGGACAAAAAAGAAAAGACAGTGCTATTTGCACATTTATCTTTTCAAGGACTGGACACAGGAAAATTTGTTGATATTTACAACAAAATCAAAAAGGAAAAAGCAGAAAAAATCATCATTTTATGCCATAGTGTTGTAGATAAACAATTAAATTTGTTTTTGAAAAATTTCAACGAAAATATCCTAATTTTTGACCAATACGAAACATATCAAAAGTTGTATAAATTCTATGACTGCTTTCCAAAAATAACAAAAAAATATGTTGGAGAAAGCAAACTGACTTTCAAAGACTTTTTAAGTTTCAGTTTCAATAAAAAAAGAGCAAAAGGCTATCTCTTTTCTGCCTTTGTGCTGATTTTTTCAGGTCTTTTTGTTCGCACCACAATATATTATTGCATAATTGCGTCACTTTTGATAATTTTTGCAATACTTTCGCAATTCAATATGTTTAAATCGCTCACAAAAGAGGGCGAAATACTTTGATTATGGAAGTTCAATGTGTTTAAAATCTTTGCGAGTGGATTTTTTATAAAGAATAAAATTGTTCCCAATCACTTGCACGATGTCTGCACCTAACTTTTCTGCCAAGGTGTTTGCTAAAATCTTGGCGTCTTCATCACTGTTTTTAAGGACTTTAAATTTTGCAAGTTCTCTTGCTTCCAAAAGCAAATTCACACTTTCCACCACATTATCCGTCATGCCTTCTTTTCCAATTTGCATAACTGGGTCAAGTGCATTTCCAAGTCCTCTCAAATATGCTCTTTGTTTTGTTGTAATCATATAAAACTCCTACTATATATTGTGTATTATGCCATCAGAATTGTTGCATACTACTCAACATATTCAAATGTAATATCTTTAATAATAACCGTATCACCATTTTTAAGACCGCGTTCTTTGAGCATTTCAATCACGCCCATCTCTTTGAGTCTGGTTTGGAAATATGCAAATGAAAGTTCATCAGAAATCACAACACCGCGAGTTAGATTCTCAATTCTGCCACCGCTCACAATGTAACTTCCATCATCTCCTCTTGAAATCTCAATGGAAGAATTGTCTTTTTTATCAAAATCAAATTCTTCGACTTCAAGAGCAGGTTTCTTCGGTATTTTTTTCAAGTTCTCCAAAACTCTCTTTTTGAGTTCGTCAACACCTTCTCTGGTGTATGATGAAAGGCGAATATACTCATTTATGCCAGTTTCAGCGACAAACTTTTGAATTTTCTCTTTCAACTCGTCCTTTTCCAAAAGGTCACATTTTGAAAAGACAACAATTTGTTTGGTCTTTGCAAGTGTTTCGTTGTATTTTGCAAGTTCTTGATTGATAATTCTAAAATCGTCAATCGCATTTCTGCCCTCGCTTTCGGATATGTCAATCAAATGAACAATAAGTCTTACGCGTTCAACATGTTTAAGGAAATAATGCCCAAGTCCAAGTCCTTCACTTGCTCCTTCAATTAGTCCCGGAATATCTGCCACAACAAAAGTTTCTCCAAGCACTTCGCACACACCCAAATTTGGATAAATTGTTGTAAATGGATAGTTAGCAATCTTTGGATTGGCATTGGAAATCACTGAAAGCAGTGTTGATTTCCCAACATTTGGAAATCCAACAAGACCTACATCTGCAATGGTTTTGAGTTCCAAAATCACTTCTTTTAAATTTGTAACTTCGCCCATTTGTGAAAAACTTGGTGCTTGTTTGACTGATGACTTGTAATAAGCGTTTCCATGTCCGCCCGCGCCCCCACGCAAGGCAACGAACTCTGCACCATCACTTTCAAGGTCAGCAATAATTTTGTTTGTCTGCGGATTGATTAGAACTGTTCCTGTTGGCACAAGAATGACTTCATCTTTGCCATTTCTTCCTGTTTGATTTTTTTGATGTCCATCTTCACCATTTTCTGCAACAAATTTCTTTTTAAATCTAAAAGGATACAAGGTGTTAAGGTCATTTGTTGCTCTAAATATAACATGACCACCTCGTCCGCCATCTCCGCCATCTGGTCCACCATTGGCAGTGAGTTTTGTGCGCAAAAAAGAAGTGGAGCCCTTGCCCCCATTTCCTGCTTTTATTGAAATCTTTACTCTGTCAAGAAACATTATAACTCCTTTTTGTATTTATTGCTTGCATTTTGTTTTTTAAACTCTTGAAGATGGACATTCTCTGTTAAAAACACATTTTTCACATTGTGGTTTTATCGCTTTGCAAGTATATCTGCCAAACAGCACCATTTGATAGTGTAATTTGGACCATTTGTCTTTTGGAAAAAACTGCTTTAATTTTTCTTCACACTTATCAGGATTTTCTGTTTTGACAAGTCCAAGTCTGTTTGAAACTTTAAGCACATGTGTGTCAACCGCAAAAGCGTCTCCACCAAAAGCTTCTGCAACCATAACATTTGCTGTTTTTCGTCCCACGCCTGCAAGAGTGGTCAAATTGTCAAAGTCTTTCGGCACAATGCCCTTAAACTTTTCTATTATGTCCATACTTGCTGATTTTATTGCCTTTGCTTTATTGTGGTAAAACCCACACGCATGGATTTTTTCTTCAAGTTCTTCTTGCGAAATTGCCACAAAATCTTCTGGTGTGTTGTGAGTCTTAAAAAGTTCTTTTGTGACCATGTTGACACGCTTGTCTGTGCATTGGGCAGACAATATAACTGCCACCAAAAGTTGAAATGGTGTTTTGTATTCAAGTTCACATCGCGGATTTGGCACCATGGCATCAAGTCCGTCCATAACAAATTTTGCGTCCATATTGTTCCCTTTAAATTTGTTATTTCATCATTGGGAAAAGCACAACATCTCTGATGTTTGGACAGTCAAAAATGAATTGCAAGAATCTGTCGATTCCAAATCCCAATCCAGAAATTGGTGGCATTCCATGTTCCATTGCAAGCAAGAAATCTTCATCAACATCCATTGTTTCTTCATCACCCTGTGCTTTTTCAATGAGTTGTTCTTCCAAAGTGCGTCTTTGAGTGATTGGATTTACAAGTTCGCTGTATGCCTTAACGAGTTCTGCTCCACCAGCAACAACTTGGAATACATCTATAATGCGGTCGTCTTTGTCATTTCTACGAGCAAGAGGAATAAGCGTTGCAGGATAGTTATACAAAATTGTTGGGTTTACGATATCCGCTCTTATTTTTCTCTTATAGACATAATCAATAAGTGTTCTTACTGACTTGCACTCTTCAAGTTCACTATAACCAAAAAGTCCACGGTCAACGACAATCTTCTTCAATGTGTCCAAATCATCAATATCAAGAAAATCACAGCCCAAGAGTTCTCTCATTCTTTCAACATAATTGATTCTAGGCCATTCTCCGCCAAAATCAATCTCTTGCCCTTGATAATTTACTTTTGTTGTGCCAAGGCACTTATTGAAAAGTTCAACAATCAACTTCTTAAAGAATGCGATGTTGTCTTCGAAATTCCAATAAGACGCATACCACTCAACCTGCGTGAATTCTTGAAGATGAGATGGGTCCATGCCCTCATTTCGGAAGTCTTTTCCAAGTTCAAACACGCGGTCAATACCAGCGCCGATACATTGCTTTAAGTAACATTCTGTTGCAATTCGCAAATTGCACTGCAAATCAAGAGCATTATGATGTGTAAAGAAAGGTTTTGCACTTGCACCAGAAACGCTGGTCTGCAAAATAGGTGTTTCCACTTCAATAAAGCCATTGTCTTCCAAATATCTTCTGATAAAAGAAACCACTTTGCTTCTTGTGAGGAAAATTTTTCTGCTTTCCTCATTTGTGATAAGGTCAAGATAACGCTGTCTATATTTTATCTCAGTGTCAGCAATGCCGTGGAATTTTTCTGGAAGCGGACGAAGAGTTTTTGAAAGCAAAACAATCTTTTCTGCTTTTACAGTAATTTCCCCAGTTTGAGTTTGATAAACTTCTCCTTCAACGCCGATAAAGTCGCCGATATCAATCATTTTCTTGTAAAAATTATAATCTTCTTCGGAAAATTCATTTCTTCCAACGGAAATTTGAATATTTGCATAGACATCTCGAATTTGACAAAAACCAAATTTGCCCATAATACGACGAAAAACAATACGCCCAGCGATTTTTACACGCTCGCCAAGTTTTTCACGAGCCTCTTTGATTGTGCAAGTTCTTTCATATTTTTCTTTGAAAGGAATTTCTCCCATTTCTTCCAAAGCAACAATCTTTTGTCTTCTAATATCAATTTCATTTGACAAATTTTCTTCCATAGTCCCTCCAAAAAGTTTTGAATATCTTGTCTAAATATAGCATAATAAAAAATATAAGTCAACCAAACTTAAAATTTTCAAAAATGTTTTGGAGATGTTTAATTTTTGTGTTACAATGAGAGGAAGTCTAAAAGACTTGATGGAGAGAAATATGATAAAAATTATTGTTGACAGCACCGCTGGAACTCCAAAAGAATATGCTGATGCACATGATATAACTGTTGTACCGTTGAGAGTACTTTATAAAGAACATGAATTTGATGAAGGTTTCCCAGGAAGTTACGACGCATTTTTCGAAGATTTTGTAAAAACCAAAGTATTTCCAAAAACAAGCCAACCTTCATTGGAAACATTTATTGAACAATACAATAAAGCAATCGATGAAGACAAAGATGTTTTGGTGCTCCTTATGAGTAGCACACTGTCGGGCACTTATAATGTTGCTTGTCTTGCAAAAGAACAATGCAAAGCACCTGAACGCGTTTATGTTGTGGACACACTTGCAAATGTTCAAACAGTGTTGGGTTTTGTTATGGAAGCGGTAAATCTTCGAGACAATGGAGCAACTTGTGAAGAAATTGTGGAGAAGTTGCAAGACTTTATGCAAAATAGTTATGTTTCATTTATTCCTGACTCTTTGGAATATCTTGCCAAAGGCGGAAGAATTGGAAAAGTAAGTGCCACACTAGGCTCAATCTTGCAAATAAAGCCAATCATCACTTTCAAGCGTGGTGTTTTGTCTGACAAAAAAAGTTTTGGAATGCAAAAAGCAATAAAAGATTTGATTGCTTCCATTCCTGAAAAAATCAAAAGATTGTTTATTTTGCATATTGCAAACACCAAATTCTTTGAATTACTCAAAAAGATGGTAAACGAGTGGCTTGACAAACGCCCAGACAAAGACAATATTGAGGTTTATGAAGGCGAAGTCGGACCTGTAACCGCCTCTCATGTTGGACCTGCAATAGGTTTGGCTTGGACTGCATATTAAAAAAAGATGCAAAAATCAGAATAGAATGAGCAATAAAAGTCTATGCTCATTTTATGTTACATAATTCAAAAAAAAATATTAAGAAAAAACACATTTGAAAACAAAATTTTTAGAGGAAATTATGATAAGAAAAACTGCAATAATCATTGGCGCATCAAGTGATATCGGACTTGCTGTTGCAAAAAAAATGGCAAAAAAAGGATATAACTTAGCATTAACATACAATAATAACAAAATAGATTTTGAAAAAGAAATCAACAATGAAAAGACAAACATAAAAAGTTATCACCTTGACCTTTTGGAAAAAAATGGTGTTGAAAATTGCTTTGAAAATATTTCAAAAGATTTTAAAGACCTTGACACGCTGGTTTTCTGTGCAGGTATCGCCCAAAAAAGAGAACTCATATTTGATGTAAAAAATGAAGAATTGGACAAACTCTTTGAAATTAATATCAAGTCCGCCATCAAATGTGTTAGAGAATTCACAAAACTAACCGTTGGCAAAAATCCATCAAACATTGTGCTAATCGGTTCTTTTGTTGAAAAGATAGGTTGTGCTTGTGAAAGTGTTTACACAGCAACAAAAAGCGCTATGACAGGACTTTGCAAATCGCTTGCAAGTGAACTTGGCAATATGCAAGTCCGCATAAATGTTGTTGCTCCCGGTTTTATTGACACAAAAATGAACAACAATTTGACACAAGCCGAAAAAGAGGACTTTGTTGATATGACACCTCTCCAAAGATTGGGACAAGCGGAAGATGTGGCAAATGCTGTGGCATTTTTGAGTAGCGATGAAGCATCTTTTGTCACAGGGCAAACTTTGTATGTTGATGGTGGTCTTATTTTGGAATAGCCAACAAAAAACAAAATAATACAATATATGGTGTGGTATGCATTGGTACTACACCATATTTGTTTTTTATCAAACCATCCAATCAGAATAAACGCCATAACCTTTGCAAGGGTCGTTCATAAAAACATGAGTGACTGCGCCTATGATTCGTCCGTCTTGCATAATTGGAGAACCGCTCATTCCTTGCACTATTCCACCTGTTAAATCAAGCAATCTCTTATCTTTTACACGAAAGACCAAACTCTTGTCATTCGCAGATTTTTGATAATTTGCCTTGATTATTTCAATGTCATATTCTTCTCTTATTCCACTAATACTTGACACAATCTTGGCATTTCCAAGTTTGACTCCCAGTCTTCCACCCAATTTTGCGGTTACATTTTCATCGACAAGCCCGTTCATGTCGTCCAAAACACCAGTTATGCCAAATTTGTTGTTATCCTCAATAGTCCCCTTACTTTTGGAGTTTGCCACAAACACACACCTAAGTTCCCCTGGGGCATTTTTCTTACCTTTATTTATTCCTATCAAATTGCACTCATACACATTGCCGTCTGCAACGGGAACAACATTGCCTCCCACACCTTCAACGATTGGATGTCCCAAAGCGCCGTACCTGTGAGTTTTCTTGTTAACAAAAGTAAGTGTGCCAACACCAGTTATGTCGTCTTTAACCCACATACCAAGTTTCAATCTGCCAGTGTCTTTGTCTTTGATGGTTTTTATTAGGGTTTTGAGTTCTTTGTTTTTGCGTAAAAATTTAACTTCAACTTCATTTCCAGCATTTTCCAAAAATTTGGATATATCGTCCAAACTTTCCACTTCTTGACCATTTATTTGGGTTATGATATCCCCTTCTTTCAAACTATGATTTTCGTCACTAACGACAAGTGCACCATCTGTGTTTATTGCAAGTCCAACAGGAACTCCACCAACATAATATTCCTCATCATTTGAAAGATTTACATTGACTTTTTTGATTGGAATAAATCCAAACAATTTAAACACAACTTCCCCTTGCGAGTCCTTTTGTCCACCCACAATCTTCTCTTTTTCATTAAGTTCAGTTTTGATAAAAGGACCGAAAGTTTTGTTTTCATTGGCAATTGAGATATCTTGATAATCAGTTAAAAAATCTCCTTCCAACCCATTAAGAGTTTGAATTGGCGACAACACTGCAAGGCAAGCAAATACCAAAACAATCGACAAAATCAGCGAAAAAACACCTTTCTTCATGTATATTATGCTGTGTAGTTTGGTTTAAAATATTCCCTTTTTTAGCACGAAAGCATAGTTTTTAAGTTCTTTTCTTCTCTCTTTGTAGTCTGGCAGAAATTGCTCAACAATGTGCCAAAACTGCGGTTTATGATTCATAAATTTGCTGTGGCAAAACTCATGAACAATGACATACTCGACAAGGTTCGAAGGCAAAATAACCAATTTGTAATTTAGTTTCATCACGCCATTACTATTGTAACTCCCCCAAATTCTAGCCGAATCTGTCACTTTTATTTCATTATATTTCAATCCTGTTTTAAGAGAAAATGCTTCAACTTGCTTTTCCAATTCAGAGAACAATCCAAGATAACATTTTCTTATTGCCACTGCTTTTTCCGACCTTGTCATGGACTTAAAGTCAAGGCACAAATCTGTTGTCCGCATGATGGGTTTTGAATTAAAATAAACAAAGTTTACAAAATCAAACTCTTTTTCCATTTTCTCAGCATAATTGAGTTTGTTAGAAACTTTTTCTAGCCAAGCGCGTTTACTATTTAAAAATTCTTCTGTTTTTTTATTGCTGTAATTTTTTGGAATTTTTAAAACAGCATTTTCGCTGTCAATAACTTTTAGACAAACAGTTTTTCTATTCTGTCTTTCGATTTTTATTTTCATATATATATTCTATCACTTCTTTACAATTTTTGCAAAAGAAAATGATAGATTGGAAAAAATTGCATACCACACAATATCTTGTGCCACTCATTGCATACCACCTTTTATTTTGTTATATTATGCAGAAAAAACTTTTTGCATAATACCTGCAAAATTATTTGACAAAAGCATATCAATTTTCTATAATTCCTATATAGGAGAATTGCTATGGCATTCAATTCAAATGGACAAATTTCATATTTAGTTTTGGACAGCCTTTCCAGTGGCTCAAAATATGGACTGGAAATTATTGAGTATATTTCACAAAAAACTGGCGGAACATTTATCTTGAAAAAGCCTTCACTTTATTCGTGTCTTACTCGCATGGAAAAGAAAGGATTGGTTTCATCTTCCTATTGGGGAGAAAGTGAAATGGGTGGAAAACGCCATTATTACACTATAACCGACAGCGGTCGTCAAAATCTGGAAGAACTGGCAAAAGAGTTTTCCAACGAATATATTAATGTCGAAAATGATATTAAAGATGATGGCAAATTGTTGGATTCAAACGAAAGAATGTCAGAAACCTCCCTGTCAAACAACACGACAGAACAATCACGACAGCATGAAGAAGCGTCTGAGCCAATATTTTTACAACAAGGCAATATTTTTGACATAGTAAAAGAAGAAAATCAAACAGTCCCAGTGCTTGAAACAAAAGAAGAACAAACTGATATTTTGGAGAATCAACTTGACCTATTCAACCTCCCACCTATTGAAAACAAATCTTCTCAATTAGAAAAGGAGAAGATAGAATACTATCAAACCAAACTTGAACAAGAACATTCAAAAGAATCATTTAGAGATGATGCAAAACTTTTGACTGATGACGAAAAAATGGAATTAACTCCATACCAAAACGAACAAAATCGTCGATTGTATGACACTTCAAGTGAACTTAAAAAATATCGCAAACGCAAAAGTTTTTCTGAAAATCAGATAGAAATGTCTGTGGTATATGAAAGAGATGAAGACCAAGCAATACAAAAAGACCGCATTGAGCAATTAAAGCAATCAATGTTAAACATAAGACAAAATGGATTTAATCAAATTGAAAACGAGCATCAATCTGAGAGTACTTATGAAAGCAAGTTAGTCACGAACCAAGAAAGACCGCTCCCAAAAGAGGTTAATCAAGAAGAAAACGAACAAAAAGACGATGCAATATTTATCACAAATCCAAGGATTAACGAAAGTGACATTCCAATTCAGCGCAAGATAACCCCACCAAATATTGAAGTCAACATATATGACGACAATCTTCCTGCTCCAAAACGCAACAGCAATCTGGAACCAACTTACAAAGATATGATGGCAAAACTTTTTGAGCGTAAAAAAGAAAAGAAAGATTTTGAACCTCAAATTACTTCAATCCAAGAGACAAATGAAACTGCCAAAAGTTTTGCTGATTATGGCACATTAAAAAATTATTATAAAAATCATGGCATTGAATTTAAAGAATACAACAAAACTTCGGTGGAAAGAAAACATAACACAAACTTCTTGAACTTTATTTCATCGACCATTTTGCTCCTGCTCGCTGGAATAGGCTCGGCATTATTGTTTTGGATTATCAGTGCAACAGGAAATCTTCAAAGTTCAACAAATTTTATGTTCTATACAGTTCCAATTTTGTTCTTTGTTTATTTCATATACACCTTGATTAAATGGCGCGCCTCATCAAGCAAAAAAGCCGTTTTGATATACAATAGCATAATAAATTGGGCAGTATTTATTTTGGGCAGTTTGATTGTGTTTGTCATAAACATTTCTTGCGGAATGCAATATGAAACCATTTGGACATATTCCACTTCGATATTTTTGCCTATACTTGCAATTTTTGTAGCGTTCCCTGTGAATTATTACATCAAAAAATTGGCATATAAAAAATTTTCAAAATAAATGAATAAAACAAAAATTTCGACGCATCATAAGAGTAAGTTAAGGACAAAGATGTGCTTAACTTAAAAACGAAAAGAGATAATTTAGTTCGTGCAGAACAAATCAATCATCTCTTTTCTTTTTTATTTCAATTCATGCTTTTTAAATTTGTTAATCAAATAAATAACAACATTTGCAACTAAGAACAAAACGCCAATGAGAACAGACATTAAAAAGAGATAATATGCCGAATTCTCAAACAAAGTACACAAAATGACAATTCCGACACAACTAATCAGTTCCCCAACAAGTATAGAGATAAAGCATTGCCAAATTTTCAAATTTGTAAAACCTGCAATAAGACTACCTGTATAGACGCCAGTTAGTGGCAATGGCACAGCCACAAAACTCCCTAGCAAAAGGCACTTTTTTAATATAGATCTTTTATGTTCCAATTTTTCGAACTTCTTTTTGTATTTATTTTGAATCCTAATCACAAATTTATCATACACAAATCCGCTTGTCTTGTTTTTTAATTTTCTAGATAACCAAATCACAAAAATAGATGGCAACATTGTCCCAAGAAATGAAACCAAAAATGCCATAAATGGCGAAAGCGTTGCTTCTCCCCAAATAGCACTCGCCAAAGCGAATGGTATGGCAACTCTGCTTTCAATTGTGGGTAAGATTGCCACAATAAACACTGCCAATATGACGCAATCAGAAAAATGTTCAGCAAGAAATTCAAGCATAGACAACCTCTCTGCTTTTATATATGCAAAAGATGATTTGTTCATGTCTATAATTTTGTCCAAGCCATATTTGTAGAATAAAAAAAGAAAGGCAAAAACCTTTCTCTTATTTGTTGTCCGCAGATTTAACTTTTGCTGCCTTACCTGTGAGTTCTCTAATATAATAGAGTTTTGCTCTTCTAGGTTTGCCCTTTCTTACCACTTCAATTGTGGCAATTTTTGGTGAATGAACAGGGAATGATTTTTCAACACCAACGCCATAAGAAATTTTTCTTACAGTAAAAGTTTCTCTGATTCCGCCGTTCTTTCTGGCAATCACAACACCTTCAAACGCTTGAAGTCTCTCTTTGTCGCCTTCCTTAATCTTCACAGTAACCTTAACTGTGTCACCGATGGAAAATGCAGGAATGGATTCTTTCATGCCTTCGCGTTCAAGTTGATCAATAATGTTAGCCATGACTTATCTCCTTTTTTCAGATTTTCGACATAGTGCTCATACAGGCAAGCCTCAGCGGAACACTCGAAGTCTTGTTCATTATAACACATTAATTTTATTAATTACAAGTGTTTTTGTAAAATTTTTTTAATAATATTAAAAATTTAATCACATAAAAGCGTTTTCAATATGAGTTATTGTATCTCCAACTATTTCAATCACATCAAAACGCACATCACATTCACTTTTGCGATTAAACATTAAGTAAAGTTCGGCAGTCTTTTTTATTTTGTTCTTTTTTCTAAAATCCACCGCCTCGATTGGTCTTCCATAAGCAAGCGTGGAACGAGATTTAACTTCCACAAAAACTATTATTCCGTCTTTTTCTGCAATAATATCAATTTCACCAACTTTGTTGCGATAATTGGTTGTGATGATTTTATATTTTTTCTTTTTTAAGAAGTTGAGAGCCAAAATCTCTCCTGAAACGCCCTCAATCTTGTTTTTTATCTTTGTGATATCTTTGTTATACACTTTCGCTCCTAGTCCAAAGTGAGTTTTCCTAAACGACCTTTACGGAAATCGTCAATAACCGCTTTTGCGGCACGCTCTAAATCAATCTCCCCACCATTTGAAACAAATTTGCGGACTTGTGCAATTTCTTCAAGCGTCTTTGCACCACTATAACGAGTTGCAATAACATTTGGATAAAGTTTATCTAACAGATTTATAAGTTCTTGTGTAAGTTCCACAAAGTCCAAAATTTCATCGCGTACACTGCCAACATATGCAAGATTTTTTGCGACTTCTTGGTCAGCGATATTTGGATAAAGAGTGCCAGGCGTGTCATATACTTCTATGCAGTCGCCAACAGGAAGCCAAAGACCATGTTTTGTAACACCTGCCTTGTTGCCAGTTATTGCTTTTGCCTTTTTACATAAATTATTGACAAGCGTGCTTTTCCCACAATTCGGGATTCCAACAACCATAGTACGAATTGAAGGTTTTACCCCTTTTGATTTATATCTTTCAATCTTTTCATGTGCAAGCGATTTAACTTTATTCAAAATGACTTCACTCTTTCCTGAAAGTGTGCTGTTGAAAAGTACATAATCACTGTTTGAAGTTTTAAATTTTGGCAACAAACCTTTGATTTTTTGTTCATCAGCCATGTCGATTTTGTTTAAAACATAAAGAACAGGCTTGTTTTCGGTGATGTTTGAAAGCGTTGGATTGAGTGAAGAAAGAGGAATGCGTGCGTCAAGAATATAAGTCACAACATCAACTTTTTTAAGATTGTCACTTATATCTTTAAGCGCTTTATTCATATGTCCCGGAAACCAATTTATTTTCATAATACCTCTACATATTGAGTAGTATTCAATGCATATTACTCTACATCTTGTGTGTTATTCAACAAATCACTTCGATATTCTTTTGTGCGTTTCAAACGCTGTTCTTTCCGCCATTTTTCAACTTCTTTGTGATTGCCTGACACCAAAACTTCTGGGACTTTTAACCCCATAAACTCTTGCGGTCTTGTGTATTGAGGTTCTTCCAAAAATCCATTTGAAAAACTTTCACTCTCCAAACTCTCTTTTGAAATAACGCCATCAACGAAACGAGCAACACTATCCAAAATCACCATTGATGGCAATTCGCCACCAGTGAGTACATAATCTCCAATTGAAATCTGTTCAATATCAAAAAGTTGAAAAATGCGGTCATCAACACCCTCATAGTGTCCACAAACAAAAATCAAGTGTCCATATTTAGACAACTCTTGTGCCTTTTTGCTATTAAACACGCTTCCCACAGGCGAAGGAAATATTATGTGGCTATCCTCAGTCCAAACAGACTTTATGGCGTCATAGAGCGGTTGAACAGTCATCAACATACCTGCTCCTCCACCAAACACCTCGTCGTCACATTTTTTGTGCTTATTTTTTGAAAAATCTCTTATATTAATTAAATTTATTTCCAAAAGGCCATTTTCCACCGCTCGTCCAATTATACTTGTTTGTAACGGAGAAAAACTCTCTGGAAAAAGTGTCAAAATATCTACTTTCACTCTTGCTCTACCTTTGCCCCGTCAAATTCATGCCTATTGACATAAATTCCGTTTTCGCTTTTTTTGAAAATTGCCTTCTTGAAAGGCACTTCATAAGTGTGACCTTCCTCTTTGATTATGAGAATATCGTCAAAGCCATAATCTGTTACACCCAAAATTTGTCCTACAAGTGCCCCATTTTCATCATAAATTACACTTCCGACCAAATCTTCAATTAAAAAGTCATCAACTGTCAATTTTGCAAATTCGTCCTTTGTTATATAGACAAATTTCCCGCGATATTCTTCTGCAACATTGCGGTCAGTTATTTCTTTAAAACGCACATAAGCATAACCCAGCCTAAAACTTGCACTTAAAACAGGACTTTCTCTCCTATCAATAAAGAGTTGATGTTTTCCATTAAAAATCGCAGGAATATCAATTAAAGGAAGAATTTTAACCTCCCCTTTGATACCCTGCGGTTTTATAATTTTGCCGACGCAAACCATGATTAGTCCTCAAACTTCACAAAAACTTTCTTGTGAGTTTTTGCTCCAATAGACTTCATGATTGTTCTGATACTGTTTGCAGTCTTGCCATTTTTGCCAATAAGTTTGCCGATATCGCTTGATGCCACTTTTACATGATAAGTAACAGATGTTTCGTTTTCTTCCTCTTCGATAGAAACACTATTCTCATCATCAACAAGTGCATTGACAAGAAATTTCAAAAGTTCCATATACTTCTCCTATTATTTGTTTTCAGATGCGATAACGCCACTCTTAACCAAAATTGATTTTGCAGTTTCTGTTGGTTGTGCACCATTTTTAAGCCACTTTTGTGCCTTTTCGCTGTCAATTTTGATTTCTGCTGGATTTGCAAGTGGGTTGTATGTTCCAAGAAGGTCAATATATTTTCCATCTCTTGGGCTTGTGCTATCAGCAACTACAACACGATAGAAAGGTGACTTTTTATCTCCCATTCTTGTAAGTCTAATTTTTACAGCCATTTTATTTCTCCTTTTTTAATTTTTATATATAAACAAAACTTTTGGTTTTGAATATATCATTATGATAATTCTTTTTAAGTTTAATAATTTTAGAAAAATCCTCTCATTCCACGCTTGCCTTTGAGTTGTTTCATCATCTCTTTGGATTGCTCAAATTGTTTGAGAAGAGTGTTTACCTGTTGAATGGTCGTGCCACTGCCATCTGCAATACGTTTTCTTCGACTCGCCTTGATTATGTCAGGATTTAAACGCTCCTCCTTTGTCATGCTTTGAATGATTGCTTTGTTTACTTCCAATTGTTTTTCGTCAACAGTCACGCCTTTAAGTTTTGATGACATTCCTGGAATCATTTTCAAAATGTCGTTTATTCCGCCCATTTTCTTCAAACTTTCCATTTGTGTGAGATAATCTTCAAAAGTAAAGGAATTTTCACGCAACTTTTCTGTCATCTTTTTTGCTTCTTCTTCGGTTACTGCCTCTTGCGCCTTTTCAATGAGTGAAAGCACATCGCCCATACCCAAAATACGACTTGCAATGCGGTCTGGATAGAAAGGTTCAAGGTCACCAATCTTTTCCCCAATTCCAGAAAATTTGATTGGCTTTCCAGTTATAGCCTTGATTGACAATGCTGCACCGCCTCTGGTGTCGCCGTCAAGTTTTGTAAGCACAACGCCAGATATGTCGAGGTCATTATTGAAACTCTCTGCAATGGTCACAGCGTCTTGTCCAGTCATTGCGTCCACAACAAGCAAAATTTCGTTTGGCTTAACCTCTTTTTTGATATCTTTAAGTTCTTCCATCAACTCTTGATTGATGTGAAGTCGGCCTGCCGTGTCGATAATGACAACATCATACCCTTGCTTCTTGGCAAATTCCACCCCTTGCTTTGCTGTTTTGACTGGATTTTGCGTACCCCTTTCAAACACATCAACATTTGCTGTCTTTCCAACAACTTGCAGTTGATTTATGGCAGCAGGTCTATATATGTCACAAGCTACCAAAAGCGGACGCTTTCCAGATTTTTTCAAATGATAAGCAAGTTTTCCGCACATGGTCGTCTTTCCTGCACCTTGAAGTCCACACATCATATAAACAGAAGGAGGATTTGGTGCAATGGCAAGCTTTTGATTGTCAGAAGAAATGAGTTTTGTAAGTTCGTCCTTGACAATTTTGATGACCATTTGTCCAGGTGTGAGGCTTTTCATAACCTCTTCACCAACTGCCTTTTCGCTGACATTTGCCACAAATTGCTTTGCGACCATGTAGTTGACATCAGCTTCCAAAAGAGCGATGCGAACTTCACGCATAGCCTCTTTGATTTCCAGTTCAGTCAACTTTCCACGCTTGGTAAGTTTGGAAAAGATATGATTAAATTTTTCACTCAGCGTCGTAAACATCTACAATTTCCTTAAAATTTTTTCGACTTTTTCAAGTGTTTCGCTTGGATTTTCAAGAATATCTTGCAAATCTCGTCTCAGACTTTCAGTCTTGGCATAATTTCCCAAAACTTTTTCATACTCTTGCAACTTTTCACATGATTTGTCAATGGCATCTGAAACAGCCTGTCTCGAAATTTTGCGTTCTGATGCAATTTCTGCCAATGTCATATTACAAAAGAAATAGTCCTTCATAACACTCTGCCTATCAGCACTCAAAAGTCCGCCATAAATTTCAAAAAGTTTGCCATACAAAACAAAGTCTGCAAGTTTGGTCTTTGACATTTGCCCTCCCGATGTGTCAAGCAAAACAACTTTACATCTGCATTATAGCACAACATTTTATTTTTTGCAACACTTTTAAGGCAATAAATTGGAAATTATTGTATTACTAATGTGGTAATAAATAGGTTTTAAAAAAATTTTGCCATTCTTTTCTTCAATTATTCCTTGTTTAAGATAATCTTCAAAGTAAGGATTTTTTTCTATGTCATATCCCATTTGAGTCAATTTGACTTTATCTATCCCAAGATTGCATCTAAGTCCAAGCATAACAACTTCTTCAACTTGTTCTTTTTGTGACAAAACTTCCATAGTTTTTTGTCCATTTTTGTAAGAAGAAATGTCACTTGCATTCTGCGTGCGCTCATTCCCAACAAAAGAGTGAGCAGAAACTCCAAAACCAAGATATTCCCCTCGTGCCCAATAATTCAAATTGTGTTTACTTTCATAGCCTTCATAAGCAAAATTGCTAATTTCGTAGCGCACAAGTCCAGAATCTTGCAAATAATTTGCCAGTTTATTAAACGCCTCCACAGTTTGCTCATCGCTGAGTGGGGTATATTTGTTTTTTGCCACCAAATCTGCCAGTTTTGTGTGTTCATAAACTTCCAAAAGATAGCAAGAAATATGTTTAATTTTAAGTTCCAGTAAACTTTTGGCATATCGGCACAAATCTTTTGCTGTTTCCCCTTCCAGTCCAACAATAAGGTCACAAGAAATGTTGTCAAAGTATTTTCTTGCAAGAGCAATTTTCTCCAACGCCTCTTTTTTTGTGTGAAGTCTACCAATTTTTTTCAAACTCTTATCAGAAAGAGACTGAACGCCGATACTCAATCGGTTTATTCGCATACTTTTGTATAATTTCAGTTTTTCCTCAGTTAAACTGTTTGGGTTTGCTTCAATCGTAAATTCAGCATCTTCATACACATTAAAATTGGCAAAAATGCAGTCTACAATTTTTTTTAGTTGCTCAATACTGAGCATCGACGGCGTTCCACCACCTATGTAAATGGTTTTAACAGGACTTTCAGTCTTTCGAGAGGTTATCTCCTTGCAAAGAGTGTCAACATAGTCGTCAATCGTATCATTTTTGGCACAAAAAGAGACAAAAGCACAATAATTGCACTTTTGCTCACAAAACGGAATGTGCACATACAAACTTATTTCATTCATTGTCGCTGTCCAACTTCAAAATGCTCATAAATGCTTCTGATGGGATTTCCACAGAACCAACCTTTCTCATTCTCTTCTTTCCTTCTTTTTGCTTTTCAAGAAGTTTACGCTTTCTGGATATATCTCCACCATAGCACTTTGCCAAAACATCTTTACGCATGGCAGAAATTGTTTCTCTGGCAATAATTTTGTTTCCAATGCACGCTTGAATTGGAACTTCAAAGAGTTGTCGGGGAATGATTTTTTTTAGTCTTTCAGCCAAATCGCGTCCTCGCGTATACGCCTTGTCTTTGTGAACAATAAGAGAGAGTGCGTCGCATTTTTCGCCGTTCAAGAGAAGGTCAACTCTCACAAGGTCTGCTTGTTCAAAGCCTGCAAGTTCATAATCAAAACTTGCATAACCACGGGTGCGAGATTTAAGACTGTCAAAAAAGTCATAGATAATCTCTCCAAGAGGCAAGATATATTTGAGTTCCACCCTTTTTTTGTCGAGATATTGCATATCTTTGAAAACACCACGCTTGTCTTGGCAAAGTTCCATAATCGTTCCAACATATTCAGGTGGCGTAAAGACGCTCACTCGCACAATAGGTTCTTCAATTCGGTCAATTTCCACAGTGCTTGGCAAATTTGAAGGGTTGGAAATTTCCACCATCTCTCCGTTTGTTTTGTATACATGATATGACACGCTTGGCGCAGTTGTAATTATGTCAAGGTCAAACTCTCGCTCCAAACGCTCTGTGATTATTTCAAGATGCAAAAGTCCCAAAAATCCGCAACGAAAGCCAAATCCCAACGCCGAAGAATTTTCAGGCATAAACTGCAAACTCGCGTCATTGAGTTTAAGTTTTTCAAGACTGTCTTTAAGTTCATTATACTTTGCCCCGTCAACAGGGAAAATTCCACAAAAAACAACTGGTTGAATTTCTTTGTAGCCGGAAAGTGCTTCGCTAATTGGATTTACGGCATTTGTGACAGTGTCCCCCACCTTGACATCGGCAATTGTTTTGATTGATGCGCAAATATAACCAACATCGCCAGCAGACAACTTCTCAACAGGTTTTGTTTGCGGAACAAAAATGCCAACTTCTGTGACTTCGAAGGTCTTTCCAGTTTGCATAAACAAGATTTTATCTCCCGTCTTTACCGTGCCGTCAAACACACGCACGAGGCAAATTGCCCCCTTAAAATTGTCGTAGTGACTATCAAAAATCAAACATTTAAGAGGTTTTGTTTCGTCACCTGTCGGTGCTGGGATTTTTTCAATGATTGCTTTCAAAACTTGGTCAATATTGATGCCTTCTTTTGCAGAAACACAAGGGCAATCTTGTGCATCAAGACCGATGCTGTCCTCAATTTCTTCCTTTACTTCATCAATTCGTGCAGATGGAAGGTCGATTTTGTTTATAACAGGCACAATTTGCAAATCGTTGTCAAGAGCAAGGTATGTGTTGGCAAGCGTCTGTGCTTCCACGCCTTGTGATGCGTCAACCAACAACAATGCCCCCTCACAAGCAGCCAAAGACCTCGAAACTTCGTATGTGAAATCGACATGACCAGGGGTGTCAATCAAATTGAGAGTGTATTCTTTTCCTTCGTAATCATAAATAAGACGAGTTGGAGTAAGTTTGATTGTAATCCCCTTTTCACGCTCCAATTCCATGCTGTCAAGAATCTGCTCCTGCATATCGCGTTTGGAAACTGTGCCAGTCATTTCAATCAATCTATCTGCCAATGTGCTTTTTCCGTGGTCAATATGAGCAATAATGCAAAAATTTCTAATAAGGCTTAAATCTTTCAAGTAAATCTCCTATTATTGGCATTATACAATAATTATGATTGTGCTTGCAAATAATTTTTGAGAAAAGTATTTTGAAAAATAAGACAAGTTTGATACAATATAGGCAAGAGGTGAAATATGGCAAAATTATATTTTAAATATGGTGTTATGGGTTCATCTAAAACTGCCTCTGCGCTCATGTGTAGATTTAACTATTTACAAAAAGGGTTCAATGTTTTATTAATGAAACCAAAAATTGATATTCGCTTTTCAAACAACGAAGTGGTGTCAAGAATAGGACTTAGTGCACCTTGTTACACTTTCTCAAATGATGAAGATTTGGTAGACTTTTTTGAAAAAGAAAACGCTCTTCACAAGATTGATGTAATCATTGTGGACGAATGTCAATTTTGCACAAAAAGGCAAATTGAACAATTGCGTTCCCTCACTGAGAATGTGCCAGTACTTTGCTATGGGCTTATGACAAACTTCAAAGGCGAACTTTTTGAAGGAAGCAAACGCCTTGTTGAAATTTGTGATAGTTTGAGTGAAATTAAGAGTGTTTGCGCCTGCGGAAGAAAAGCAACCATGAACGCAAAATTTGTCAACGGTCTTATCTCCACAACTGGACAAGAAATTGACCTCGGTGCAGATGAAAAATATAGAGGACTTTGTTATCCTTGTTTCAAGAAAGAACAACGAAAGGCAGAAGTTTACAATAAAATCATAAAATATATCAAAATCTTCAAAAGTAAAGAAGATGCTGGTCAATGGTCAACAGACACATCTCATGACAATATTGTCTTAGAAAAACCTTTTGTGTTATACGACGAAGATGTAAAAAATTTTATTGAAGATTTCAAGGATTTTGCAGTTAAGAATCCAGATTTAGACATACAAACAAACCTTGAATCCTTAAAAGATATAAAATTGACAGATAAAGATTTTGATTATTTAATCTCTCTCATTTCTCTTGTGTTGAAAACCGAAAAGACAAAACCGGGTCTTTTGAAATCTTTGATTGAAGAAGGTGTGCTTGTCAAATGGCTCAAAGCAATAAAAAAACTGGTTGACAATCAAGAATAGACTTTCGTTTTCATTTAATTTTAAAACAAAAAATAAAACACGACGATTGTCGTGTTTTTTTTGTTACAGAAAACCACGGGATAGTCCCGTGGTTCCATGGCGGTTTACCTG
>JBJFCL010000006.1:0-77422 GCA_051888935.1 Candidatus Caccovivens sp.
CATGTCCTAAACAGCAAGTAAAATGTCAATATTCTGGTGCTCGACACTGAGGTTTACTCCAACACTGGCGGACAAGCATCAAAATCCACACCGCGTGGTGCTATGGTCAAATTTGCCAATAGTGGAAAACAGACCAAAAAGAAAGATTTGGTGGCATTGGCAATTGCTTCAAAGAATGCCTATGTTGCGCAAGTCAGTCTTGGTGCAAACATGAATCAATGTATCAAAGCATTCAAAGAAGCAGAAAGTTTTGATGGGCCAAGTTTGATTGTGGCATATGCACCTTGTGTAAGTCATGGCTTTGATATGTCCACAACGACCACAGAGATGCGTAGAGCAGTTGAGAGCGGATATTGGTCACTGATTCGTTACAATCCAAAAGAGAACAAATTATCCCTTGACAGTCAAAGTGATTTCGACAAATATGAAGATTATCTCAACGGCGAAAGTCGTTTCAGTGCAATAAAAGAACTCAAAGGCGAAGAAGCAGAAGAACTTTTGTCACAGAGCAAACTTGATGCCATGGAGCGTATCAAGACCATAAAAGCACTTATAAATTCGCAAGATAATGTGTAAAAACAAAAAAGCAAATCATTTGACAAAAGAGAAAAAATATTTTAAAATAATCAAAATTATTTAATTAAAAGGTTGAGAATATGGATTTATTCAAATCATGGATTGTGGAGACACCTATCGCCCACAGAGGATATCACACAAAATCAATTCCAGAAAATTCATTGGGGGCATTTGCCAAGGCGGTCGAAAAAGGATACGCTATCGAACTTGATGTTCACCTTTTGTCTGACGGCACTGTTGCGGTTTTTCATGACGAAAGTTTGGCTCGCATGACTGGCAACGATGGGTACTTGAAATATTTAAGAAAAGATGACCTAAAAGCATTGTCTCTCAAAGGAACAAAAGAAAAAATCCCAACATTGCAAGAAGTTCTTGAACTTGTTGACGGCAGAGTTCCAATTTTGATTGAAATCAAAAATCAATACAAAGTCGGAAAACTTGAACAAGCTGTCATAGATATTTTGAAAAATTATCAAGGCGAATATGCTGTGCAATCATTCAATCCTTTTTCACTCGCTTATTTCAAACAACACGCTCCAAACATTTTGCGCGGACAACTTGCAGGTTATTTGAAGAAAGAAAAACTTGCTTGGATAAAGAAATTTTTGCTCAAACGCATGAAATTCAACAAAAAAGTCAGTGAACCTCATTTTATCTCATATGAAGCCAGCACCTTGCCAAACAGATTTGTCAAGAAATACAAAAATCTTCCACTTCTTGCTTGGGCAATTCAAAGCAAAGAGGAATATCTGAAAGTTGTTAAATATTGTGACAACATAATTTTTGAAAAATTCGACCCAGAAATATAATTATAATTTTTGTCAGAAAAATATGTAAAAAACACATCATAAGGTGTGTTTTTTTTAGTATTGGCAAAACTTTGGTTGTGTTATGTCATCTGTTCTAGATTATTCCACCGTCACACTCTTTGCGAGATTTCGCGGTTTGTCGGGGTTATGACCAAGGCGCACACAAACCTGCAATGCCAAAAGTTGCAAAGGTATAATTGACACAATCGGCATCAAAGATTCGTCAAATGTTGGAAGTTCAACAAAATAATCCACTTGAATTAACGGCTTGAAATTGGATAGCAAAAGCACTTTTCCGCCTCGTGCCTTAATCTCTTCAACATTGCTCAAAAGTTTGTCTTTAACATCAAAAGCGGTTGAAATGACAATGACGAGTGTCTTGTCGTCCACAAGTGCAAGAGTTCCGTGTTTCAGTTCCCCAGCAGGAATTCCCAAGCAGTTGAGATAAGCAATTTCTTTGAGTTTTAACGCCCCTTCTAAACTTGAAACATAGTCTTGTTGACGCCCAACAAAAAATATTTTTTCATATTTCAAAATTTCTTTTGCAAGTCCCTCATCAAGCGATTTGATTTCAAAATTTCGAACAAAATTTTTAAGTTTTTCATCACTAAAATTTGCAAGTTGAAGTGCAAAAATCAAAAGTGTAAACACTTGCGCCGTGTATGCTTTTGTTGAAGCAACCGCCACCTCTTTTCCTGCATAAGTCGGCAAAATGTAATCAGCAAGTTTGTTAAGCGACGAGTGTTTGACATTTGTCACACACAAAACCTTGCAACCTTTTTCTTTTACTAATTTTGCACAAGCAATCGTGTCTGCCGTCTCACCACTTTGACTGACAAAAACATATAAGCATCTTTTTGAAAACTTTTGTTTTGAATATCTAAATTCACTGGCAACAGAAACTTTGCAGTCTTTTTTGCAATATTCTTGCAAATATTGTGCCCCCAAAAGTGCACTATGATATGCCGTTCCACAAGCAACAAAATGAATATTTTTAAACTTTTTGACTTCTTCCAAATCAAAAGGAAAATTTTGAGAGTAATAATTAAAATAAGTTCTTCTAAGCACTATTGCTTGCTCTTTAATTTCTTTTAGCATGAAAGTGCTTTCTTGCAAGTTTTCTTCAACAAAATCCAATTTTTCCAAAAAGATGGATTCTTTATTTATTTTTTGTCCATTTTTGTTAAAAAACACTATTTCATTTGAATCTAAAATCGCAAATTCATCTTCATCGAGAGAATAGAAAGTTTCAAATTTTCCAGCAAACACAGAAACATCACTTGCCACACACGCGCGACCATTTCCTAGCGTCACATATAAAGGGCTGTTGCGTTTCGCCACAAAAATTTTGTTTTGATTTTTAAACAGAACTGCAAGCGCAAAACTTCCAACACACTTGTTGCAAGCACAAATCAATTTTTCAATACAATTTCCATTTTGTTTTGATATTAAATTTGCCAACACTTCGGTGTCAGTTTGAGAATAAAACTGCGTGTTTATACACAACTTCTTCAATTCTTCATAGTTTTCAATGATTCCGTTATGTACAAGCACAATGTTTTCGTCTTGCGACAAATGTGGGTGAGCATTTTGAACGCTAACGACACCATGAGTTGCCCATCTGGTGTGTCCAATCGCTATATTTGCAGATTTCCCTTCAATTTTTGGCAACAAGTTTTTTATTTGTCCCACACTTTTGATTGTTTCAATTTTTCCTTTTTCAAAAAACGCCACTCCACTTGAATCGTAGCCACGATATTCCAATTTCTTTAATCCTTCAACGACCTCAAAAATTTCATTTTCTTTGCCTATACAGGCACAAATTCCACACATATTTTCTCCTTTGTTAAATCTCAAAAAAAAGACTTTACAAAAAACAATATGTAAATATTTGATTATTTGTGCTTTAAAAATTTCAAAAAACAAAGTAAAAAAAATAAAAAAATGAGGTTAAAAAACTCATTTTTATCGATTTAAAACAAAATTTTTACAACTTAAAAATTCATTTTTTTAAATATGTCAAAATTGTGTTTCCGTAACGCTTTTCATCAAAAACAACAAAAGGTTGATAGTTGAAGTTGTCCGCCTTGTCGTGTTCACAAACAATGATTCCATCATCGTTAAGAATATCTTTTTCAAAAATAATTGGAAGAACTTTTTCATAAAGACCGCTTTTGTATGGTGGGTCAAGCACAATCAAATCAAATTGCTCTTTGCAAGTTTCCAAAAATTTGAGTGCATCACATTTAAAAACCTTCGCATCAATTCCCAAAGACTTTAAATTTTGTTTGGTCATTTGAACACTTCGAAAATCTTTATCAACAAACACAACTTCGCATGCTCCACGACTAAGCGCCTCAATGCCAACTGCTCCCGTTCCACTAAAAAGATCAAGTACCCTTCTCTCTGGCACAAAAAACTGCAATTTCACGAAGAGAGCTTGTCTAACCTTGTCCGTGGTAGGACGGACATGTTCATATTTATTTTCCAAAAGTCTGCGACCTTTGAATTTTCCCGCATCAATTCTAATCATACACATATTGTAGCAAAAATTTTAAGAGATTTCAATAAATTATTTGTGTCTTTCCCCTAAACTCTGAAAATCCTGTCAAAATTTCATAAGAAATGGTTTTGCTCTTCTGCGCCAACTCTTCTGCGTCCCACAAAACTTCAACAACATCACCTTCTTTAACGCTTGGGTCAATCTTAATAAAAAAGGCGTCCATGCAAATATTTCCCACACTTTCATATTCAAAGCCATTGATTCTGACATAAAACTTTCCGCTTAAATTTCTCCTAAGCCCATCTCCATAGCCGACCGGAACAACAGCAAAAAAACCTTCATGTTTTACTCTATATTTTTTGCCATAACCAATAAACTCTCCTTTTTTTGCATAAAAAACTTTTTCAACATATGAATTTATGCTCATCACGGGCAACGCACTTTTGTCCCCATAGCCATACATTCCAATGCCAACGCGAATAATATCAAACTTAAAAGGATAATTCATCACTCCACTTCCACCAAAACAAAAAGGAACATTTTGAGAAATTTCCGATTGCAATTCCAAGAATTTTTGATATTGTTTGATTGTTTTTCGTCTGTTTGCCGTATCAGAAAAATGAGTGGAAATCGACCGCAAAGCAATATGATTTTCTTCAATAAAATCATTGATAAGTTTAGTGTTCATAAAACCTTTGACACCAAACCGATTCATGCCAGAATTGATTTTTAAATGAACCCCTTCAATTCCAAGTTGATGACACACTCTCAAATCGTTTTCATCATCAACCATAACATCAAGTTGATATTTTTTGCACTTCTTAAAGTCTTGTACTTTACTACACACAAGCACAGGTTTGCCTGTTCTTTTTCTTACAGCCACCGCCTCATCAACATTTACCACCCCAAAATAATCAACATGATTTTCAAGTAAACTTACCATTTCAACGAGACCATGTCCATAAGCGTTCGACTTTACCATCGCACAAATTTTTTTATTTGAATACTTTCGCAAATTGGCAAAAAGGTTGACACTATTTATAAATTTAATATTTTCCATGCTATAAATATATACTTACAAATTTAACTTTGTGTGACACGCGTTCTTTTTGTAAATTTACATTTTCTGCTTTGTCATTTTTCTTATTTTAATGTAAAATCTTGAAAAGGAGATTAAATGAAGATAACAAGATATACATTAAGATTGCCCGAAACATTACAGCAAAAAATAAAATATACAGCAACTTTCAATAGTCGAAGTAAAAATAAAGAGATAGAGACCGCAATCAAGCGATATATCAATGATTTTGAACGCCTGTATGGAATAATAGACTGCAACAAAGAAGATAAGGCATAATTTTTATGTAAAATTTAATTTTTTGATTGACAATAAAGCAAATGTGTTGTATAATACACATAGTTTTTTCATATGTTTGTGGTGAACCTAAAACAAATTAGTTTTATGGGTTGCTAGCTCAGTTGGTAGAGCAATTGACTCTTAATCCTACGCTCCGAAATGAGTATAAACTATATGCGTGGACCAGTAGCTCAGTTGGTAGAGCAATTGACTCTTAATCAATGGGTCCAGGGTTCGAGTCCCTGCTGGTCCACCATTGGGAACACATCCGAACTTTTTGTAATTGGTGGAAGAATTTTCTACGCATTTTCAATAAGTTTGGATGACCTAAAAATAAATAAATCAACTAAAAAATTAAAAAAAAGAGAGTGATTATTCACCCTCTTTTTTTGTTCCGACTGTGTATTCTGGTGTTTTTGATTCTGTCGTAGTAACTTCAACTGTTGCGACTTTATCTTTTTCACGCTGATTTACTTGTTTTGTAAGTGTAACGAGATCTTCGATTTCTGCACTTACCTTTTCTGAGTCAAATTTCATTCCTTGTTCAGAGCAAAAGTTTGTTGCCCAAGCAAGAACAATTTCTTTCTTTTCGGCTCCCGTAAAGTTCACAAATCCTTCTGCTTTTGTTATAAATTCTTTCAATGCAGATTTCAGCGCGTTCCAGTTTTTTGTTTTAATCACATTTTTTATCCACTTAATGAATGTAATTACAAATCCAATAAACGATATTAAAAGTGAAACACTTAAACTAATAACCCTTATAATTTCTTCTGCTGTCATAATTATTCTCCTTCTACGTTTTCTACGAATTCTGTTTTAACTTCTGCATTTGCAACGAGTTCTGCAAGTTGATTCTCACGTCTTGTGATAATCTTATTCATAAGAGCGATTGTTCTATTTGCTTCATCAAGCGCAATGTCGTGATCTTTGTGAATTCTTGCAGAAATTTCTTCTCTTTTCAAAGCAAGTTCTTCATCAATTTTTGCGTCAACATTTTCATTTGCAATGTTGTCTCTGTGTGCAACTGCTTCTGCCAAATCTTCCGAATATGCAGTAAGAAGCTTTTGAAGTTCGTTTTCATTCATAGCTTTTTCTCCTCCTTTTTTTAATTTTATATTGCACGAATTGGAATCAGTTATCGTCACGACAAATCCATCTAATTCGAGAATATCATTTATATTGTCAACTATCTGAGTGAATGCTGGTCGGTCTGTTATAAAAACCAATTTACGCAAAGATTTTTACTCCAAATAGAGATTGAATTATAAGTAAAACAATATACACAACAAGTCCAATTATGGCAATTCCACCGACCGAGGTGCAAATATAGAATGCCGTTCTTCCAAATTGAGCAAAGCATTCAAACATCGAGTTGACAAGTCTCCCTATGGCAAGGATAATATTTGCAACGCAATATGGAACGACAAAGAGACTTATCATAACAAGCATAAGAATGAGCCCGTATGACCTATCTCCATAATTCTTCTTAGGTTCTTCTGGAATTTCTTCATAAGAAACAGTTTTTTTACCTGTTGCTGGGTCTTTTGTGACTTTACGTCTCTTTTTCTTTCCAATTAAGTGCGAAAGGTCAAATTCAAGAATAGGACGAAATGCTTTATAAAAAGCTTCGTTGCGCTTTTGTCTTCGGTCAATCTTCTTTTCGTCATCTTTATATGTAATGCTTTTTGTGTAAGAACGAAGGCTTTTCGCAGCATTTTTTTTCAAAGTTTTTCTTAGTTCCGGATCAGTAGTGGCTTCAACAATTGCGACTGCGTTTACGATTTGTTTCATTCCCTCATCAGCATCTATTTTTCCGCTTGAAAAATCACTTTGTATTTGCATAATCGTCCTATTTTTGAAATTTGAAATTGCTTTCGAATCAACAGCTCCATCTTCTTTAACCGGCAACTGTTCGTTTTTTTCTTCCTCTTCCAGTTCTTTCTTCATCTCTTCTGTCATTTCAATACCTCTCCTTTAAAGAATGCTTCTTTTGAATTTTCATCTTCAATTACAAAAGGTTCCAATTCCTGTATCCTAACACGCTTGGTTTCCGCTTCATGATACAGTTCTTCAAGTTTCTCTTGCCCAGACATACCATCATCATCAAGTTTGTCCAATGCAATAAGTCTGCGATATTTCTGTTCTTTGTACGAATATACATTGTCAAACCAATATTGTAGATTTTGGATTTCTTCATTTGCAGAAATTGATTGTTTTCGAGCGTTATATTTTTCAATATTAAACTCAAGGTTGTCGTCAAAATCTAAATAACACACATCAGCAAAGACTTCGTCAGGTATCTCAATTTTTGCATAGTTATATGGTGAATGTTCCAGTCTTTCATAAGGTATTCGGGTTTGAATAAATGCTTCTTTCCAAATATCAATTTTTTCTTCCTGTAGTCCATCTATGTAAGTTCTTTTTTGTTTCCTAACACCAATAAACATAATTAACCTCCTTCACTTTCACTATTACCTGTTTCTTCAATATTTTCAGTCGTTTCTTCTATGTATTCATAATAATACGGCAAATCATTCCACGCAGTAGAACCATCGCCTACCTTAATACTAAAAGTTACCAGTTCCTGTCCGATAGCACCATCTTCTAAAATAGGGTTTGCCTTATTAAAAAATTGTGCCGAATACAAATAAAAACGCAATCCTTCCAAATTTATATCAGATATAATAGTTTCTTCTCGAATCAAACTAAACACTAAACTTCTTTTCTCTGATAATTCTTTGTTTAAAACTCCAATTTGATTAAATAAATTAAACCCATTTTCAGAACATTTATATTCATCTAAATCGCCTTGTTTTGATTTTATATAATTAGCTTCTCCAACCAAATAATCTAATTTAAGTTGTTTTGCTTGTGGAAAATATGTTTCATTGTACCAAGTCATAATTTCTTCGATTTGTGAAATTTCACTTGAAGTTAATTTCTTCTTATAAACATACGTCAAATCATTCCAAGCAGTGGCACCGTCTCCGACTTTAATGTTTCCAGTGTCGGATTCAATACCTATTTCTCCGCTTAACAAGATAGGGTCGTTTGTAGTCCAACTTGCAGCAAGATCACTTTTCTGCTTCTGTCGAACATTTAAGGTTTTAGACATATCCTACACCTCCGAACTACCACCATCTAAAATCAAAGTATCTGTTGTTTTTACGATTGTTTCATCATTCTTAATTGCAGTTACTTCGCCATAAATAGTTTGTATTGCTTGTGCGTATGTGTTTAATGTTTCATCAATTTGTTCTTTAGTATAATAATTAGTTAAGTCAACTTTTGCTGTTTCAAGCAACGAAACTTTATAATAACCTACTTGGACTGAACCATTAGTTTGAACATCAGTTACGAATGTACTATCGTCAATATATGTGTATGGGACATTAGTGTCTTCTTTTGAATATACCCAAAAATCTGGCACACCAAGTTGCTGAATATATAAATTAGCCCCAACATTAAGTTCTGTATTACTATAATTATTCAAAGCAGTAATCATAGTTTGTATATCTGTATACGATTGTGCAGTAGGGATCGCTTGAACCATTTGTTTTAAAATATGTGCTTGATTTGCACTTGCAGGTTCAGTTTTAGAAGTTGATTCAAGGCTGTCAATAACATTTAATTTATTTATCAAGTCATTATAATCGCCAGTTTTTGCAATTTTATGAAGAATAATATTTCCAGTAAAACTTTCTCCACTTTCTTCAACTGTTTGAGATTGTGTAGAGAATGTAACTTTTCCTATAACGATTTTAGCAACTTTATCTTCAACTACGCTCGTGTCATTTACTTGAATATCGTTAACATTCCCAAAGGCATCATCAGCAAGCATTTTAATAAGAGTGTCAAGAGATGTTTTATCAGATAAACTCAAATTTGCGAAATATGGCAATAAATTCCAAGTTGTAGTTCCATCACCGATTTTATATTTATCTGTATCTCTTTCAAGTCCAATTTCTCCCTTCAAAAGAGTAGGATTGCTTGCAGTCCAGTTAGCCGAAGTATCATTCCTTAAAATAATTCTTGTTGTTAATGTTTTTTGTGCCATTACGCATTACCTCCACTTATAATTCCTATATCACTATAATCTCTGCCTACGCATACATATTTTAGTGTTTCAGCGTCCCATCTATAACTTGCATTTTCAGAAATGTCAATATATGTAAGATTTGGACTACCAACATTTGGAAAATTTAATTTACTTTCATACTGAATAGTTTGCAACTTTGCTGATATTGTTCTATATTTTTCGTCAACTTCAACAATGATATCTTCACTTTCAGACCCAACATAACTTCCAGTAACAACATTTAGATTGTTGATCTCGGAATTTATTTGCTTTGTTTCTAAAATTTGAGAGTCTAACGAGCTTAGAGCAGCAATCGTTCCGGTTATCTGCGCCTCATTATTCATACATGAACAGGCATTACTAAAATCCATACTCTCTCCTTTTAAACAATTCTTGGCCAAACCTCAATGTCGCAAAAATTCGGCGTGTTAACCGTTCCATCATAAAACAAATATTCAATTGAATAACACAAGTCTCGACTTACCGGAAAGGTTGAAGTTTCTTCGTCTTCAAGTTTAATTAAAAAGCCATTTTCGTTTTTTTCTTTAACTTCTTTTTTGAAAACCAATTTAAAATTGCCGATTTCATTCTTTTCTTTTTTATTGGCAAGCTTAAATGTGCAACTTTGGATTAACGATAAATCTATCAATTCTCCACTTTCATTTTGTGGTATTGCAAGCAACGAAACTGTGTCTCCTTGTGTAAAATAAAATTTTACTTGATTTCCGCTTGGTAATTCGATTTCCTCTTTATATAACATAATTCCTCCTAATCCATTGTTAGAATTGTATCATCTACATTAACCATGTATGTTATTCCTTCATCTGATACATATTCCGCATTCATCCATACTGTTGAAACTATTTCATTTTGTGAAATATCATAATATCTGAAAGCAATAGTGTTGTCTTCACCATTATACAAAAAAGCAATCAATTCACCTTTCTTTGTTGCTGAACTAGGACTTCCCGAATAAATTGCACCTGTAGCAGAAACCTCAATGCTAAGAGTAGTTGCAGCGTGCTTACTAAAAACATAATCAAGATATTCAGTAACTCTTGTAAATCTATCTTTTTTTGACGGAGAAATAAGCATAAGATTTGCAACATATCCGAAAGATGCTGTCGCTCGTCCAGTTAATCGAATATAGTGAACATAGATAGGTGAGACACTAACAGATTCTTGAACTTTCTTTAATGCCTCTTGTGTAACATTATCAATTATATTTGATAAATTAATAGGCAAATTAAAAGTAAAATCCCAAAATTTCTTGCCTGTATCATCAATCCTTTCATTAATATCAACTTCTGCATTTAAGTCTAAATCGATTTTATTAGTTGTAATTTCTCCAATATTGATTGCATCTCCAGCAAAATCTCTACTTGATATTGTATCTACCGTTTTGTTAATGTCGGTAACTGATTCTATAGTGAGTGTGAAGCGAGCTATCTCTATTTGATAAATTCCTGCAGATATATTTTCATTTAGCAAATCATCTTGCCTTAAAGGACTAACTTCTCGAGCTATATACTGAAACGTAATATCCTTAGTTTCATCCATTGTCAATTGAGCAATTACATGATATCTCATTAATGATACTGGGAATGTGTTAAATGTAAATTGAACTGCTTCTGAAATAATTCTAAATCCACAAATTAGTAATTCTCCCTTGTCGATTTGAAATGAATTGCTTGATAATGCAGTAACTGCACATTCATTAAATGATTTTTTTAAAACTCCGTCCTTATATGCTGAACAAAATCTGTTAAATCTTGCAGCATCAAGGCCATTATTTTCTACACCATTTTTCTCAAGAATCTTTGACATATTTACTCCTTTTATGTTATTGGCGCAGCTTCCCAACCAATATTTGCAATAACTGAAGATGCTCCAAGATTTGTTGTTATAAATGAACCAGACCAATATGACCAAAATTCGTATTTCACACTACCATCTGAATTTATATGTATATAGTGTGGCACATATCCTGTTGATACTTCAGATGTTGTACCAGCCGTATAACTTGTAATATCTTGAATCGGCCTAAACTCTTCAGGAACATTCACTTCTGCAGCCAGACTATAAGACGAACTGCTGCTTGAATAATTTGGATTTCGTGTAAGTGTAAATTGTAGTTTAAGATTTGCAATACAGTAATTCCCTTGTCTTTTAATCTCATTTATTTCAGTTGTAAGTTGGACAGTTCCATAAGGCTCTCCATTGCCATCAACGCTAACTGTTGAAATATCCTTTACTATGAAACTGCCCTTCCTAAAACCCAGGTTAGTCAACCTCTCTTCAATAGTTCCTTTTGAGTAATCACTGCTCGCATATTTTGCAATAAAAGCCTCGCCATCAAGCAACTTAAAAACCTGTTGAACATTTAAGATCACATTGTCTATTGCTTGAAAATGATACAGGACAAGTCTTCCTATGCCCATATTGGTTGTAGACAAGTTTTGTCCAATATCTATTTGTGGATATGTAACGGTGTCATAAGTCATTATTATTTTTGCTGTTTCACTCCCAGTAATGGAAGTATCGATCTCTAAATATACGGTGTAATACACCGTTCCAGAAAGGTTATTTATTGTCCCGGTCCAGCCAGAAGTGTCAATTCCAACTTGCCAACCATCAAGAATAATCTCTCCACTTTTTATTGTGAAGTTTTGTCCACTTATTTCGTATCCACACGCATTTAAATAATCTTTAACAACTCCATTCTGGCCACATCCAGCATATTTAAATGCACGTATATCGTCATAGTTTTGAATATTTGGTGTATCACTACTTTTTCGTATTAAATTTATCATTTAGATCCTCCTATATACAAAACAATGTCCTCTGGCTTATAGCCAATGGTAATAGTTTTTTTTCCTTTGTTGTTCTCTTTAATCGAACCAACAGGAAGCAACTTATAACTTGAACCTTTATTTACATAAACTTGGAAACAATAATTAAAAGTTGTCTGCTCAAACGGTGTATTATTTACATCTAACTCAATACTTTCGTTATACCTGGCATCTGCAAGTTTCTCTACTATTTCGGCTATACCCTCAATTAGTAAGGTTGCGGCTTCACTTTCATCTTCTGTTTCTTTAAGAACATAACGTTTCTTAATTGGATACAAGTCTCTCTTTGAGAGGTCATCCGTAATCTCATTGTTGCTTGTTAATACAAATGATTTTGAACTCACACTCGAAGGCGTAATAAGTTTTAACTCACATTCATTTACGCTTGCAATCCATTTCCCATAATTTTGAATTCCATACTCATAAAGATTGAGTTGTCTAACATATTGATTAATCTTTCCAACCTTATAAACAAGTTTCTTTTCTGGGATATTTAATTCGCTTTCCATACAAAGATTATAAAATTTCATATATGGAACAAATATATCTTCCCAAATATTCACAATTTCGTATTCTTGTGTAACTGCAGGTTTTAACTGAGTTAATGAAACATCTTCACAACAAGAATCATCAAAGTCAATCGAAAAGCTATTTTGGTTGACTTGTAAATTAAACTCTGAAATCGCAAAATCAAACAAATCTTTAACTGTTGAACAATTAGGGTATTGAATCAAAATTTCATTATCGAAATAACCTTTTAAATCTGTTGATTGAAGTGTTGTTTGATTTTTCTTATTGAGTTGTGGAACTCCAGCAAACGCACCATATTTATATCTTCCACGATCATCTTTCAAAACAACAAAAGTAGGATTAATATTTTCAATAAACGCTTCACTCGTTGCAGAAAAGTCATCAAAGTCAACAGCATTTCTTTTTAGTTCCCAATCTCCAACATTTAAACTTGCATTATCTTGAAGCGCAACAAAATTTTTATCATAAAATGTAAGGATCATAAAGTATACTGCCTCCTGGATCCAATCAAATAACCAGTATCTGTTGCTGTAAGATTAATGTTTAAAGTGCTAACTTCAAGTGGTTGTGCTCTCAAGAAACTATCATAACCACCATCCAATTTAAAATAGTAATCTTGCTGATTTCCATTTGCATCTTTGAAAATAATCTTCTTTTGAGCAGAATTTATAATAAGTTGTTCCCCTTCTTGCAAATCAACATCTATAAATCTAACCTCGTTATATGTTTGATCGTTACTATCTTTTAAGATAATTACAGGATTACTTATTGCTCCATAAATTGTTACAATTAAAGGAATATCTTTAATATAGTTGTTTTCAATTACATTATTTTCAATTCTATTTTTCCCGTAACAATATGGATAACTTAATGGATAAGTTTTTCCATAATCACTAACTTGAATTTTTATATCATTATCTTTTTTTTCAAAAAATGGTGTTGTTGGTTGAAAAGAAATTTTTTGCTCTAAAACCTTGAATTCGTTTAATTCTGTTTCTCCACAATCTACAACCTTTCCTTCAACATATTTCACCTTCTGTGTATTGTTATATTCAATACACAGACAACTGTCTATATGCTTTGCAAGCCAAAGTTTTAAATAGTCTCCGGACTTATATCCACTAAGGTGATGGAGAGTAAGTCCTACAGCTTGTTTCTTTTGTCTAATTTTTGTTACATAATCTTCGACATCAGTTTCAATTTTACTTAAGTCTAAACTAAATCCTAACCCACTTAAACCATCAACGTAATCAAGATTAAATCTGTCAACTACTTGATCTCTTTCATCTAAAATAACAAATGCAAATTTTCTCATACTTAACTCCTTGCCTGAACTTTTATTGCTAACTTCTTAGTAATAATGTCGTAAATATCTTCAGCGCTTGCAGAATCAGCATTTATTGTAATATTGTTGACTACTTGAGAATTATCGTTATTTGTAGTGTTTGAATATTGCCCGGCATTTCCATAATCTGGAACATTATAAGAGCCACTTCCACCGGTTATACTTGGAGTTGCTATGTCTGAAGTGCTTGAGTCAATACTGTTTTTTGCAGCATTCACTGCAGCGGTAACTGCAACAATTCCGGCAATTATTCCGGCAACAGCCAAACCTAAACTCCATGCACTGTGAAACGCACCAAAGGCAACAGCTGCACCCAAAGCAGCAACAGTAATAGCACCTAAAATTGAAATTACTTTTTGCCATGTATTCATAGATCCCCAAGCTTTAACAATCTCATTAATAAGAGATATTGTTGTAAACAATACCCCCATTGTTGTCATTGTTCTACCAAGTGGAGTATTTAAAGCACTTATGCATTTTGATAAATTTGGAAGAGTTTTTATAAGACTTCCAATTGTTCCGAACAACTTTGAACTTATTGTCAGAACAGGAGAAAGGACTGCCAGGAAGGTAACAAATCCGATAATTCCTTTTTGTATGCCACCTGGCAAGCTTTCGAATTTTTCTGCAAGCCATTGAATTGCTGGAATTAGCGTTTCCGTAACAAATTCAGATAGAACTTCAAGAACAGGAAGCAATGCAACTCCTAATTCGTTTTTTGCTAAAGTTAGTTTTTCTTTCATCGTATTTAATTCATTGTCTAATTCAGATAAAGCCTTTACTTGTTCATTGGAAAGATATCCAACATCTTCAAATTCGTTACATAACTCATTTAAAGTTCCACTACCTTTTTGTAATAAAGGTATTAAGTTTGTTGCTAATTCTTCTCCAAATATTTCATTTGCATAATAAGCTTGTAGAGTACTATTTTCAACTTTACCTAAAGCATAAACAATTGTTTGAAAAGCTCCTTCACTGTCAGAAGGTAAATTTTTTAAATCTCCAACCAAATTTTCAATTGCAGTTGTTGCAGCATTTGATTCGCCATTTAGTGCCGTACCAACCGCATCCCTAACCTTAGTGATACCTTTATATAATTTTTCACTCGACACATCAGTTTGTAGTGCTATATAATTCCATTTTTGAATCTGCTTTGCACTTAACGAATATTGGTCTGCCAACGTTTGAATATTATCTCCAGTCTCAACCGCGCTTGAAGACAATTTATACATGCCTAATAATGCAGAAGAAGCTAATACTGACAATTTAAGCGTAGATTTCCCAGCATTAGATAAACTAGATGCTAATTTATTTATATTATTTGTTAAATTATTTGGGTTAAGTTCATTTAGTTCTTTTAAATTCTTCTTAAGTTTCTCAGCTTCAATTTGCGATTTAGCCAATTGTGTCTGTAAATCATAATAAGAATCCGTATCGACATTTCCAGTACTTTCAAGATAATCAAGTTGTTGTCTCAATGCTTGGACTTTTTGATTTGTCAAATCTAGAGCTTGTTGGGCAACTTTTTGCGCAGTTTTGAATTTGCTTGAATCAAATTCAACTTTTAAACTTTGTTGCAATGCATTTGCTTGTTTTTTCGAAGAAGTAATGGCCTTATCAGCTTCTTTTAAACCTTTTTTAAAATCGCTGATGTCTGAACCGATTTTTATCGTAAAACTTTTAATAGCCATTTTATCCTCCTTTACAAATTATTAAAATCTTCTTCAGAAGCTTCTTGAATGTTGTCTATTCCGTTTTTCTTGAGCTTGATTTGTCTTAACTCGAAAAGTGTTTTGCTTAAAGTATCAATGTGTAAATCTATAATAAGAATTTGCAAATCTAAGTAGTTCATAGATTTAATAATACCCTCTGAAATGCCGCATTTAATGGCACCTTTTAGGACTCTTTGACTATTTGTTAAATCTAATTGCTTTCTTTTTATTTGCAAGTTTATTGGCATCTTTTTGTCTAAATTTATAAGCATTTCACTTGCTTCAATTAATCTTTTTTTTTAGAATCGTTTCGTTCGTTGATAAACTTAATAACATTTTCTAAAGTAGTGCAAAGTCTCTTAAAGTAATGCATATTTGCAAATGAAAACATTCTTACAAATTCTCTAAAAGACATTTTGTTATCAAACAACATAAAGCAGTAAATGATTTTTAAAGCAATTCCTGCTGTTGCGTGGTCTTTAATTTCTATATCTTGAAGTTTTGAAACATAGTCAAAAAGACCGATATTTTTTGCTTGTTCTGGGAAATTTTCTTCCCAGGTAACTTGAGCATCCATCGAAAAATTCAATTCACAATCAATTTCTGACTCAGTGCTCACAATTTCATTTGTTTTTGCGTTAAACTCTTCGTTTAACACCGGTAATTTAAATCTCATTTTTTTGTCTCCTTGCTACATAAGAATTCTTTTGGCGCAAAGTGCAGGGATTCAACCTGCATTTTGTGATGTAGCCACAAAGTTTTTCTTAAACTAACTTTGCAAAAACCTGGATTTCTCCAGGTTATTGTAAACTATGTGGCACTTTTGATTTTTGGAAGTGGCACAGTATTCCCAAATGTTGCATAACCATCATCAGTTGGTGTCTTACTATAAGTAAAACATTTAAGATATTGACCAGTTTCTGCATCAACATAATCTGCAGAACCATCCGCATCCTTTAAGTTCAATCCCCTAATAGTTAATGCATATTCAACATTGCTTTCATTGATATCTTCTGTATTTTGATCAAAGCTTTCACTTGGCGCATTCACTTGAACTCCATAAACCCAAACTTTTTTGGTTTTAGTTACACCATCTTTTCCACAAAAATCTGTTTCAAAATAGATTGCGTGTTCTACAATTGATAATTGTTTAACTTCAGCAAGCCCACCTTCGATATCTTTGGCAAACCCCATGTCTTTGTTATACTCAATGTCTTGAGCAGTCATACCGATGGTTCCTGTAAACCCTTTATCATTTACGAGTGTAACTTGAAGTTCACCGTCACCATAAATAGGTTTAGTTGACAAGTTTTTTTCTTTGCTAAAACGAGTCAACCATGTAAAAGGCTTTGGTGTCTCATATCCATCGGCTGTCTTCCTTGCATATTGGCCATTCTTTACATTGAAGCCAATAAGTTGTTTCCCTGTTTTATCCAATTTCTATTCCTCCTTACTAAGATGTTTTTGAAATATATTCGTAATTTTATCTTTGTTATTATCACAAACTTTTCTTGCAAAAGGTTTCCCATGGTTTGTGCTGAATTCAAGAAGATTTACAATGGGAACATATTCTCCTTTATATTCAGTTTCTGTAAGAGCCGTATTGTTTATATATCTAACCTTTTTATATTTTTTACTTGTAGATATCCAACTGTTCTTTGTGTTTGAAGTATCTGTCGGAGTATTATTTGTCAATTCGTTAACAAGCAACTCTTCCGCTTCACTCAAAGCTTCTTCACAGTTTTTTTCGATTTCTGTTTCGAACTCTTTCAAAGATTCTTGGATTTCTTTTGTAAGAAAATCCCAACTACTTGAGGTAAAATTCGTATTTTTTTTAGGCATAATAATTAACCTTTAAACTGAATGTGTATTGAGTGTTTTTATGATTAGAATCGTATCCTAAATTGAAACCAGAATAATTTATTCCTTGACTTAACAAATGATTTTTGATGATGTTCTTGTTGATGTTATGCAAAGAATTAGAGTTTGGCGCATTTCCTTTTGAAACAAGTATAATATCACAATCTGCACTTCGAACTTTGCTTTGTCCATCTCCAAAAACTTTAGTTGTGTCAGATATCTCTGCTCGAAGCAAGATATAACTTTCCGGTATATCATTTTCATCTTCGGTCATTGTGCTTTTGAAAATTTCTGGTATCTGACTAGACAAAGGTTTTACCATATCATACAACACATCAATTGGTTCTTTATTGTAAATCATTTTTGCGTTTTCTCCTTTATCCAGGACAAAATTGCTTCACTAACAGTTGAATCTTCTAACATTGAAACATTAAGAAGCATATTAGCTTCGCTTTTTGCTTTTGACATAGAACGAATTTCATAAAGTTGATTATCCATGAAACAATATTTTTCGTTGTTATATAGATATCTAGGAATCTCAATCGAATAAGTTAAGTTAAACCCTTGAGTTTGTCCTAACTGCAATGTTTGAATTCCAACTAAGTCAACTTTAAGAACTAAGAGTTTCCCATTTACAACTTTTTTTGTTCTATCTCCATTTTCTAGATTGAGAACACTTTTTACATCCACTATAGCAACATTTTGAGGTCCACATTTCATTTATATCTTTCTCCTTTTGTCATCGCAGAAAGTTTGTTTTTCAAAAGATTAATAGTTGGATGTGTTGCTATATCTTTTTTTTCAATCAAAGCTTGTGCATACAAAATTAAAGTGTTTCGACCGATAGGAGTCTCTAAAACATCTTTCCCAATATCATCGCTCATAAGATCTGACAACGCAATTTCAAGATTGGCTTCATAAAATGCATCATTTGAAGTATCATCAACCAATATCCCCAATGATTTTTTTAGTGGTTTTATTAACATCTTATCGATCATAAATCACCCTCCTTTATCAAATTTATTCAGCTGTAGTAACTGAGATTTTTACAAGTGCGCCTGCAACTTCAGTTGGCTTTCCATCAACAAGAGCAAGACTTCTGTATACTGTATTTCCACTTCTAAAACCCGCCTCTTTAGAATTTGCGATTTCAATATCTTTTGCGAAGTTCATAACGTAAGCAGATTTTGCATCAGCCATATATATTGTGTTAGCTGGAACATATTTGTCAAGTTTTACTGGATAACCAATTAAGTTTCCACGTGCTCCATCTTCAACAAGTCTTTCAAACAATGGTCTTTTGTTTGAATCTTTAAGTTTTCTAACTGCAGCAAACATTTTTCTATTCATATAGAACTTAGCATTTGCAACCAAGTCCTCGTCCATCAATGCTTCGGCATCAACAAGCGCATCTTCTGACAATGTTGTTACCTCAACAAGGTTTACATCTTTTGTAAAAGTTGACTTCTCAATTCCTGTTGGTTGTCCAGAGCCTGTTCCATTTACAATTGCATTTGACAAAGCTGCTCTCATTTTCTTTGTCAAATTATTTACAAGCCATTTTTCAAAGGCGCTGATTGACATTGCTGAAACATGAGCCGAAATGCTTACTGTTCTAATAAGCTTATAAGCAGCAAGTGCAATATTTGTCAATGTGTCATCACCATCTGTTGATTCTGCTGTTTCAGCAATCCAGTTTGCATCATTAACAACATCTTCTTTTGGAATTGAAATCAATTCAGGAATATGAAGGATTTCAATATCACTCAAAAGACCGCTTCCTTCTGAGAATTGACCGATAATCATATCCATTGTTTGTGTAGGAATAGCAGCTCCAACAGAACCATTTCCTGAACTCATTGCTCTATCCATAATCTTAATTTCTTTTTCATCAAGAGCTTTTCCTTGCAATCTCTTGAAGAATGCTGTAGCATATTCTCTTGTTTCGAAAATTTCTTCTCTTTTCATATTTTCGTTGTAATTGATTGTGTTTTTCATAATTCTCTCCTCTTTTTGGTTATCTTTGTTTTCTTGTTCTACATCTTCTTCAGATGCATCTTGTTCTTTTGAAGCTTCAGCTTCTCTTGCTTCCGAAATCTTTGTTTCAATTTCTTTGAGCTTCTCATCAATTTCTTTAATTTCAGCAATTGCTGCATCGAGTTCTTCTGCAGAAACATCTTCTCTTTTTTCAAGAGCCTTTGCCTTCAATTGCTTTCTCTTTTCATTAAGTTCTGACTTGTTAGCAAACAAATCCCTAAGTTCTTTCATTAAAGTTCCTCCAGTTTTTTTATAAGTTTCATTTTTTCTTCCGCTTCCTGTTGGCGCTTAAGTTCAGCTTCGTGCTTTTGCTTTCTCTCAACTGCAGTCGCAACAGTTTGCGGATAAGCAGGAATAGGTGTCAAAGTGATTTCTAACATTCTGTCGATTTTTGTAATCGTATCAGTATTCGTTTCATAATCAGTATGAATATTGTCAGGACTTGTAAGGAATCCGAAACTCATTCCAGTCAAGATATTCGCCTTAACCAGTTCGTATGTATCTCTTGCAAACTGTGTTTGAGGTAACGTTGCTTCGAACCAAAGACCAGAGTCATCAATTTCAATTCGCATATTAACACCATTCTTGGCAAGCAACTTGTTGAAATCGTGTCCTAAGATCAAGACAACTTCACTTAGATCAACACCGTCAAAAGCTTCACGAATAATCTTTTCTTTGAAAAAGCCAACTCTGTCAGTTACTTCATCAAAAACTACAGCGTATCCGCGAACAACCATTTCGCTTTCATGCTCTACAGTTGCCAAGCCTTCGCGAAAATAAATGTGTTTATCCTCCACTATCTTCCTCCTTTTTCTTAGATTTATTTCCAACGCTCTCAAGGTCTTTAACCCCTTTTTGAGCGGACTGGAACTTGTCCACATTCTCCAGATTCATAGTATCTCCCGTAACCCTATACATTTTTCCTATGCCATCTGGCAACATAGGTTGTCCAATATACTCACGCATTTCATCAATGTTAAGAATTCCATTTCTAGAAGCAACACTGAACAGTGCAGTCTTTGCGCTTAAAGTGCTAACACTTAAAGAAAAAACATCGAACTCAATTCTATGTCCTTGTCGAATTTCGGTGTTTGTAAACAACTTATATGTAAGTTCTTGCTCTAGTTGAAGTGCAATCGGTTTGATGGTTTGAGCAATAAACATTTCTCTTTCGATTTCTGTAGCCTTATTGTTAATAATTGCTTCACTTATTTTGAAATAGTTATAAACAACGTTAATCACAAAAGCCATAAGTTCTCGATTAACATCGTTTTCTTGCCAATTGACAGGCTGAATCTTCCATTGTGGATCTACATAAGCAATGCCATCAACATTTTCATCAAAGTTTGTTTTAAGAGCACTCATTGTTCCTTTCTTGTCTCTATCTTTAATATTTGGAGTGTTACCAACCGAACCTTGGAGAATTGCTTTTATTTTTTTAGGGTCAGTAATCTTCAATATCTGATTTGAAAGTGCTTGAATAACTGTTTCATATAATCCTAGGTTTGTTTCTGCACCACCAGTAAATGAAGAAAACCTATTTATATAAACCAAATTGTTCAAGTTATGCTTCTCTTTTACTGCGCCTTTAGGCACATCATAAAATTTGACAAAGGCATTAGAAGAATTAAACTCAAAATCGTAATACTTAAATGGAAGCGGATAAATTGCAGTAAACTCACCATTTTTTGAACTGAACAATGGTTCTGCAAAGAAAACGCTATTTAGTAAGTATTGAGTTATTACCGTTTTCCAAAACTGAACACCATTTTGCAATTTATTTGGCTTTATATTTAAGATAAAGTCAAAGTTGTCATCTAAATACTTTGTCTCCCCTGATTTATTCACGATTTTATGATAAATTGGTATTGTTGCAAAGATATCAGCTACGGTTTCGATTGCTGTTCGAACTTCTGGAATAGAGTAAATGTTGTTTGCATAACGGTAAACAAACAAATTAAAACTCTCTCCATAGAAATCCTGGATTAAACTGCGATTCTCAATTTGTTGATTTCCTATTTGGTTACTAGACCCCTTTTTTTTGTTAAATATTCCCATATAAATATATATAAGTTCTCGAAATTTAGAAAAAGCCCTTTTTATGCCAAAATATTTAAAATTTTTCAAAAATTTTGCTAAAAATGCTTGACATTATACGCTAAATGGCGTATAATATTAGATATAAAGAATGAAAAAAAGTAAAAGTCGATATATTCTTTACTATTCAATAAGAATTTTTATTAAAAGGAATTAAACAAATGAGGGCTACCGAATTAGAAAAACTTTTAATTAAAAATGGTTGGAATCCTGTTAGACAAGTTGGTTCGCATAAAATGTTTAAAAAGCAAAACAATCCACATACAATTGCACTGCCAATACATAACAAAGATATACCAATCGGAACATTAAATTCTATTTTGAAGCAAGCAGGGTTAAAATAGCCCTCGCTTGCACAAAATATACATACTACCGATAAATTTTGAATATATTTTTTTAGAATGTTTATAAAAATTTATAAAAAGTTGTAAAAATAAAAAAACAAAGGAGATAGTTATGAAAAATAATATTTTAGTTTATCCAGCTATTTTTAGAAAAGAAGAAAACGGTTATAGTGTATTTATTCCAGATTTAGAAAATGCAACTTGTGGTCAAACATTAGAAGAAGCTATTTACATGGCAAAAGATTTAATTGGAGGATTAGCTGTTTTTTACAAAGAAAATGAAAAGAAAGAATTACCTAAAGCTACAAATATTAAAGATATTAAACTCGAACAAGAAAACGATTTTGTATCATTAATTGAAATTAATTATGATGAATATAAAAAATCTCTTATTAAATCAGTAAAGAAAACAGTATATATTCCTAGTGATTTAAATATGGAAGCGGAAGAACTTGGAATTAACTTTTCTCAAGTATTAAGAGAAGCTTTAAGAGTTGAATTAAATAGACAAAAAAAACAAGCTTAATTGCTTGTTTTTTATTATATCTGAAAATATTGAGGAAGCTCTGCTTCATATAAAGGCTTCGCTCGTTCATAAGCAACAAATGCCATAAATATGCCCATTGCACCATCTATATGCCCTGTTGATTTGCTTTTATGTGGAGATAAATTGTTGTTTGTATCAATTTTTACCTTTAAGTTGTAAAAGCAATAAGGCAAAAGTTTATTTGTTTTATCATAAAGCATTTGACCGGAATTAAATAAGCTCTTTGTAATCTTTATAGCAGGGCTTAGAGTAATCGGCCCTTGTCTTACAGGCGTAAAAATTCCAAAATCTCTTACTTCAACACCATTTTCATTTTTTGTAATAGTTTCAGAAACAAATCCATATTCAGGACCAATGTTCACAATTTCCTTAGACATCCATGGATCGTAGCCAAGTTTTAAAATGTTAATCTTAAAATCATCTCTACAACTGCAGAACCAATCAAGCACTGAACGCTGATTTACATAATTGCCAGGAGTGATTACAACTAATTTTTTTATTATTTCAACATCACTTGGACAGCAAGTCAAAACTTGATAATTTTCTTTATCATTTTTACTATTTCGCTCGAGACAGTTCTGGGCTATAAAATAAGCTTGAATAATTCTAAATTTTGCATCATCACCCAGGATTAATAATGTCGCATTGCAAAGGTCTGTAGTTTCAGACAAATCAAGTCCAGCCACAGCATAACTATCAATTATTTGAGAAGTTTCGAATTTGGAAGCGGCTTTTTTAATGATTGGCATATCAAAATAAGATATACTTGCACCAATTTGTCGGTTTAAATGTTTAGATAAAAACTGACTATACATAATTGGATCATCTTTCATCTTATAAAATTGCCCTTGCAAAAATTCTAATGTCGGCCTACCTTCAATCATAGAAGGGTTTGCTTTTATCCAACATCTTGAATCTGTAGGGTTGTCAGTTTCGTCAATATCATAAATAACAGGAAGAACGCGATCAACATCTTCAAACTTTGATTTACTTAAAATTGCTTTATTTCTTTCAAGCAGCTTTTCATATACAGAATCCAGAACAACACCAGCTGTACTTATAACAATTGCAACCGGCTGCCTTCTGGCGCCTTGTCCAGTAACCTTTGAAGTATATTGATTATAATTTGTAACTTCGTGTGCTTCATCCAGAATAAAGAAGCTGTTGTTGTCACCATCTTTTCCTTTCTCTCTCCCGGAAAGATATGTAAACTCACCTTCGTTTTTCAAGCACCTTAGAACTTCTTCTTTTTTAAATTCTTTAAATATATCTTTAAAAACAGGATCTTTCGATGCTCGACAAACTAAGTCGTAAAGTTTCTTTGCTTGTCTTGCATTTTCTGCCAACACAGTTCCATAAGCGCCAGGTTCTTTATCAAATCCCAAGAACCATAATGCTAAAGCTGATATAAACAAAGTTTTACCCCACTTTCTAGCTACAAAAATATTAAGTTCTCGAAAATATCTTAGCCACATATTGTGCGTTTTGCTGTATGTCTTTATTCCCAGAAAACTTGCTGCAATAAATTTTTGCTCCTGGTTTAACAAAAATGATTTTCCGGCCCACTCTCCTTCTTTATGCTTCAAAAGTCTACAAAACTTTTCAAACATAATCGGATCACTTTCTTTATACTCAATATCTTTCCTTTTTAAAAGTTTTTCAATGAGTTTAACAAGTTGATGCATATCTTGGCCGAAATCTTGAGGTCTTTTGTGTTTAACATATTCACAATAATCAGTTATCCAAGATATCATGATATCGCTCTCCTTTTAATCTGACCTCGAGTTTAACATTGCATAAATGTCTTGTTCCTTCTTTGCATTAGCAGCTTTTAAGCCAACTCTTGCTCGTGCGAGTGGACTCAATCCTAATTGATCAAAGAATTTTAAACATAGTTCTGCATTTTCTTTTCGTTTTTTGTAATTTGGATTTGGTTTTACCACTTTTTTCTTAACACCATTTTTATCAACACCGGCGTCAACAAGAATAAATTCGCTTGGATGTTTTTTTATAGCGGCATCTGCTTCGTCTGCTGCAACTTTTGCACGACAATACAGTTCCATAAGATGAACATCTGCATCACTAACCATACACCCAACTGTTTGCCTAAATATATTCACAAGCCAATTCCAAACTTCAAGTTCTTTTTCGTTCAAAGATTTTGGTGGAACAAAATTCTGGCTCTCATAAACAGGTGTATTGTCTTGAATACTCTGCACATCTTCTTTTGTTTTTCTGCTAACTTCATTGTCTTGAATTACTTTTGGATTCCTTCCTTTCGGCATTATATTTCTCCTTTCTCTATTTGGTCTAAATCTTTTTTTGCAATAGAATATTGCACAATTTTTTCTTCGTTGTCAAAAAACGCCGTGGTTGCTGATGATTTTTTTCTAATCTTCTCGCAAACTTGCTTGGTGTTGTCTTTTACTGCCTGTTTAACAATTTCTTTTGCTCCAGCTTTCATTTTTTCATATTCAGCCTTTTCAATCACATAGAAGTCTTTATCTTTCATCTCAAACAACTCTGCGTATCTATTGAGTTCCTCATCTTTTTCTTTGAGTTGTTTATTAAGACTGTTAATCAATTCTTCTTGTTGAAAAATCAGTGTATTTGGATTATTTATGATTTCTTTTGCTTGTTTCAACTGTTCATCTTTTTCTTTGAGTTGTTGTTTGAGTTGTTGGTTTTCTTTCCTTAATTCGTAATCGAATTTGTTAGTTTCAGTTTTGTAGTATTGAACAATTCTTAATTCTTCTTCCAACTCTTTTATTCGCTTGTCTTGTTGGTTGAGTAAACCAATACATCTGTCTATTGTAACAATAATTGGTTTTTTCTCAATAGTGTCATATATGGTTCTAGTAATGATACCATTATCATCTGGGTCATATTTGATATATCTCTCTTTTTCTTCCATAACTACTCCTTATTCCCAATATCGTTTTATAACTCTCATTGTTTGTTTTTCAAAAGCACCTAAACATCTATTTTCTGCAAATGTATTACACCAAATATAATTGATAAGTTCATCAACGGTTGCACCAATAGAATTACCTCTTGTTCCAATTTCTTGTCCTTCAACAACCAACCTTTCTTTTTCTTCGTTGCAAATATAGTCATAATCAGTAATTCCAAACACATCGCATATCGGCTTTATTACTTCCAAAACTCTTTCTCTTTTTGTTTTATCTTTTGTTTCGTGTTCCAAATAAAAATCTTTCATAACTCACTCCTACTTTCTCCTACTTTTAATATCTCGGCATCATGTTCTGCTTGGTCTAAAAATTCTTTAACAAGTGCCTCTTGCGAATTTTCAGGTAATTTTTCCTTATATCTTAATTCTTCTAAAATCTCGATTTCTCTACAAGCCAATTCTAAAGCCATCCTTGTTTTCTTAAGTTTGGATTTGAGTTCAATATTTTCGGCTCGAAATTTATAAAGTCGTGTTTTATATTGCCGGCTCTGTCTAAACAATTTCGCATAGTCTCTATCTTTAACTTCCATTAAATCTCTCCGACTTTTGATTTAATCACCGCCTCCACACTGTCAATCATTTTGCTGACCTTCGATTTGTGATCAGATATCTTAAGTTTCTTTTCGACTTTTGCCAACTCAATAAAATCTTGAGTATTTGAAATTAAGCTTTGTGCAGCTTCTATTTGTTCTTTTGATTTCATACTTCCTCCTATATCCACTCAATTATTGTTTTTCCTTTCCAACCCTTTTCCCAAACAAACCAGGCGTATGCAACTGCACTGCCACCGCATTTCTTCATTTTTTCAAACTCCGCGTTCTTGGCGCAAAGAACTCTTTCAGAAAATACATAAACAACTTTTGGTGGATTGTTTTTAAAAATTTCTTTAAATCTTGATTTACCTTCCAAAAAAGTAAGTTTTAAAAACATGCATGCTTTATAACCCGGTGCAAGAATTTCTAAAGCTTTTAAAACAAACTCTTTCGCAAATTTATAAGGCGGGTTTGTTACTATATCGCGACAGCACGAATTTACCCCCCCCACTTTGAGAAAATCTTGTATTTGATCTATGTCGTTTTTTCGTTTCACGATATCACTCGTAAACACTTGGAATCCTCGACTTTTTAATCTGTCAGCCAAATGATTTTCACCGCAAGCACATTCCCATATAGTGCAATTCAATGTCTCTATTTCTATGAGTTTGTCTATCGCAATTGGATCTGTAGCATAATAATCATTTTCTTCTCGAACTTCTTCTGTGTGATTAGATGCTCCAAGTGTTTTATAAATGCTGTTTGAATTTCCGCTCCAATCTTTCACTAATTATTCCTCCCATATTTTGAGAAAGTCTGACAAACTTCCACCACGACCATGTCTTGCATTATGGCACTCTTTACACAGAAGAATTAGATTTGAATATTCCAGGCGCTTATTCCAATTCTTTTCAACCGGCACAATGTGGTGAACATCAACGCCAGCTCTGACAACACCGGCCTTTAAACATTGTTCACACAATCCTTCTGCCTCCTGGAATTTTCTACTCTTTATCTGCTTCCACTCTTTCGAGTTGTAGAAAGATTTATATTTTTTGTGATAATTCATCTACCGTTTGCCTTCCTTTCTCTACTAAAATTTTTATTTTTTCGATTCGCAATTAATATGCCTTTGTCGCGCGGTCTTTGACGAATCAATTTTTTTTGAATTACCCCAGGGGGGTATGATTTGTTGCAAATGTAGCAAATGTAGCACTTTTTATATAAATTTTTACATTTAATTTCTATAAGAACTTTATATAAATTCTGCTACAAATGCTACAAATGCTACAAAACCATCTAAAATGGCAGCGTGTCATCAACAATTTCTTCAAGTTCATATTGTTGAGAAATAGGTTTAATTAGTGAAAATCCTTGAACCCATCCACGCGCTGCAACAGACTCTCCACGCGAATTGTAATGTCTTGCTTGTCTATCATCAACAGTTGCTCCACACCTTGCCAATCTTTCCTTGAATGTCTTCTTTGCCATTTGACTATAGCCACCTTTCTCACACCACTCACAATAACTGTTCCATACATTGCTGAAGGTTTCCCAACACTTCTTATCTTCATAAAGTTGTTCTTTAGTAAACAACAAAACATTGTTCGAATTATATTGATACTGTTCAATTGTTTCTTTAGTAGAATCCGGCATTACAAATCCTTCTTTGTTAAGTTTCTCATAATAAGGTATCAACATATTGAATATTCCACTTGTCTCGGCCTTGAGCTTGTCCTTTAATCCAAGGTCTCTTTCGTTAACTTCGAAATGTCTATCAAAACAAATCAAATGAATTCTATTAGATCTAAATATGCTGTCCTCACTCATTTTTGGAAGAACGTTCGTATTGATTAAAATCTTAAACTGTGGCACAAAATCAAACTCTGATTTTTGATATAAAAATCTAGCTGTGATTGTATCTCCACCGGTGAGTTCTTTCATAAGTGCAATGTCAAGCATCATATTGTCTTCGATTTCGTTTACATTGGCTAAGCGAGTGTTCTTCAGCTTAGCAATATCAGGTGTCGCATTGCTTCCACCTGTGTTAAATTGTTTCTTTGTGATGGAAGCGGCTTTGAGTGTTTTTGCATAACTACCCATCAAGTGTGTTAAAGTCCCAACGAAAGTGCCCTTACCGTTCCTGGTCTTATCTCCGTAAAGAACAAAGAAACATTCTCTTGAGGTGTCACCCGTTAAACAATAAGCAGCAATTTTCATAAGATAATCAATCTTTGTGGGATCGTTATTCATTACTTCATTGAGATATTGCTCAAATCGTGGACACTGTGCATTTGGATCATAAACAACATTTGAAATGTCAGTGAGATAATCAGTTTTTTCAAAATCTCTAAAGATTTTTCTTTTGAAATCGTAAGTACCATTTTGACAGTTAAATAGAAATTTGTGCTTATCGAAGATAGAAGTATTTACTGGCGCCACACTCATTGAATCTCGCAAAATTGTATCACGATAATTCCTGGTCAATAGCTTTGAATAAAACTTATTCAAACTTGTAGCTTCTCCATCGGCCAAGTTTGGATTTGATGCTATTTCCTTTAAACAGTATGTAGCCATCTTTTTCAAAAGTTCATTAACTTTTCCACCGTCTTTTGCATCACGCTCCCAGAATTTTCCGTTCCAGATATACCAACCTGTATCCTTGCAAAACACAAGCTCGTCATTAAACATGTCAACAAACAGCTTCGAAATACCTATATCATTAGCAGGATATTCTGGATTCCTTAAAAATTTAATTTTATTCATTCATTCCTCCTAAACTCAATCCTTTGTGGCTAACTTATAGCGAATTGTTTTTTCAGTTTCGACAGGTTTAAAATTCTTGTCGCACAACCAAAACTCTTTGCCATTGTTCAAATAAACGATAATTACATCAGATTTTTCAATCGTTTTTGAAATTGAGCTTCGTGAAAATGTTATAAATTCTTGTTTCATACTTTCTCCTATTTTGTGAACATAATTTTTGCTTCAAATTCATCTATTTTAAAATTATGGATATATGCATCTGCTTCAAGCATGTTTAATATGTTGACAGCTTCCCAAAATCGTTTATCAACATTAGAGAACCAATTGTCTACCATATAGTCGGGAGTTGATATGTTGTAATCCACTTCTTCTGGTTTGTATAAAACAAAGTGCTTCCAAGCTTGTAGATATTCTTCCTTAAGTTGTTCAAGTTCTATTTCTTTTTGTTTATGTTCGTAAATATCTATTTGGCGTTTTCGAATACTTGCTTTTTGCTGTGGAGTTAGATCTTGCGACAGAAGACCTAACCCGAAATCAGAATTTATTTTAATAATTGCATCTTTAAAAGAAAGATTGAACAATGACTTAACAAACGACACAGCATTTCCCTTTGCATCGCAACCAAAACAGTGAAATTGAATATCATTCACCTTGCAAGAACCTGTGTCCTCAAGGTGAAATGGACACCTGCAAAATCCAGCACGATTTAATTCATAACCATAAAATTTGAAAACTTCCTTGAGGTTGATATAACTGTCAAGGACTTTGCTAACTTCGTATTCCGTCATCTGCTATAAATCCTTTTATTAGTTCTACAGTGTCTACGACTGACATAGTTTCAACATACATTTCTCCATCATCGAAATAGCAAACTGTCAAATTCTCTTCTTCAAGCATGCCTTCCATGACTGTAACACCATGGCAATACATTTGGTCAGAGTGCATCTCGTAGTCGATGCCATTTAAATCAAGATAATATTTTAGGCGCTTAATTGCTAAATTCTCCTTCATCATTTTCTCCTTGTTGTTTCAATTCTTCAGCACTTTTTAAAAACTCTTTCCGAAGTTCTTCTCTAGAGAGATCAACCATCTTTTCGAATTTTTTCAAAACTCTGTATTCTGTAAATGTTTTATATCCTATAAAAACTAAAATGCAGAAAGCAAATATTAATACAAACAAAATTAAGACAGTCATAAACACACCACTATTGAACTTTTCTAACAGGAAGAATTAATTGTTCGTTAATAATCCCAGATTGTTCGCATCGCAGAATAATTGCTTGACTTCCATCTTTTTTTGTCTCAAGAACAACCCTATAATTGTTGTCAATACAACCAATAGATTTTGCTGCCTCACATAAATACCTTGCATTTAAAATTGTTTCGCATTCGTGAGATTGTGCACTATCATATACTTTGTCTAAATCGAAAAATTCGGCATCTGGCTGAACAAAACTATACTTGCATTTGCCAAAGTCTGTCATGACTTCGACAGTTGCAACTTTACCATCTGATTCAATTGTAGCTTTCTCAATTCCACGTTTAGTAATTTTTATTGTAACTGGTTTTATATAGCAGTTAAATTCACCAAAATCAACATCGCCTAAATTTACTTTCAATCGGCTTGCTCTATATCCATCTAAAGAACTAACGGTTAAGATGTTCTTGTTAATCCTCAATTGTATAAATTTCATAATCGGTCTATATTCATCTTTTGAGATGCTGTGTTTAACCGCATCCAAGATGTTTTTTAATTCGTTTTGATTTATTTCGAATTTATTCATTTCTTCTCCTTTTCATAAATACCGTTTAACAGCGCTGCCAATGCTATGCCACTTTCGGTAATTTCTTTTTTGTCAGAATAAAGTCCTCTTCTATTCATAATTAATCTTTGCGCAGACGTAATAAGTCTGAGATTTTCAACAGAACAATTTTGCTTGTTCCCATCAAGAAATGTTAACTGATAACCTTTAGGAATAGGTCCTTTATTTTCTTCCCAAACAAGGACGTGTTTTTGTCTCCACTTATTTGGTTCTTTCACTTTAACTTCCATATAACCATCTCTAGTGATTCTTTCACTTCCGACAGGTCTGTGATTATGTGGTGTGTTCCCTTTCTTAAACCAAGTTTTTCTGGATGCAGCTTGTCCTTCTTTAGACATAAATTCTGACCATTTCCTTCCTTTGTTGAAAGACGTTTGTCCTTTTTGAAATTGTCCACCAACCAGTCCACTTTTTATGTGCAATCTTGATTTTAAATTTGAAATTGCAATATGCGAATAACTTGTGTTGAATTTTTCGTTGACCATTTTTGCTAAGACTTTTTCTGGATTAACAACATTGTCCTTGACAAACTGAACTTGTTCTTTTGTAAATTTGCAAGCACCACCCTTTAATCCGCTTTTAATACAAAGTCGTTTCTTTAAGCTACTTATTGCTTTTTCAGTTACATTAAGACCAAATCGGTCATTAAACATCCTTGTCAAATTCTTTTGTGAATTTATAACATTATCTCTTAAGAATTGAAAATGCTCTTCATTATATTTTCCTGTTCTTTTCTTCTTCGTTGTCATCTGCAGCTACTCCTAAAAGGATTTGAGGTTTTATTTCTGTTTCAATTGTATAACCATTTTCATCCATAAATTTCATTGTATCTAGCATAAGATTTCCGTTGTCAATAATATTAGAGGCAATAGAAGCAACCGCTTTGGATCTTTTTAATTCCAATTCTAACTCTTCTCCTGGTTCCGCATCCGTTAACTTTTCCAATTGTTCAAATAAGTGGTTGTTTAAATCCGTTAATTTGTTCTTTATTTTCATTCATTCTCTCCTTTATATCCTTCTTTACAAGGAATGCATATTATGTTATCAGAACCTTTCTTTCTATAGAAAAATTGATAACACTTGTGGCATATTTGCCTTTCGTATTCATCATAAAAATTGTTTGACTTCACTTTTTCTCCTTAGGTTTTTCATTATCTTCCTCATTACATAGGCTCAATTGTTCTTTTAAACTTAAAATCCATTTTTCACCTCTGAACATCTCTTCCATATCTGATTCTCTATAACCCAACTCACACATTTTATTCCAAAAATTCAATATAGAAGAATTTAAATGCCTAAAGGTTGTCCTTGGTGAAATATTTAATTTTTGGGAAATATCTTTTACATTTACACAGTTCACATATCTTAACTGAATAATTTCTCTGTCAATTTCGTTTAAGTTGTCCAAAGCATTCTCAATAACAATTTTTAAATTGATTAAGTTCTTTTTTCTTTCAGACTGTTCAATGATTTTTTGTAACATATCGTAAGTATCGAACCATGTTCTTCTTAATGCATACTTGTATATGATTTTATCTATAGATTCACACACTTCTGGCAATCGATTATAAGCGACTATCATCGTTTTTGCCCACAGCATTTTGTTCTCCAATTGTTTTTTCCTCCTTTTCTCTTATTGCAAGAATCCTTTTTTGAATCCTTATAATTCTAAGACTTATTGCTTGGTAAGAAACATTCTCTTCTTGTGCAATTTTTTTTAGAGTTTCGCCTACTGAAATTTTGTGAAAAAGTTCACGTTCTTTTGGAGATAGATACTGCAAATAATGTTCACATCTAATTGATTCCCAATCACTATCTTGATCATAGGTATCTTGCTGTATATAGTCGACTATATATTCATTGTCATTTGAATTTTCTTCCAATGGAGTTTCCTTTATTAGCCTACTAAATGGCACCTCTTTATTTAGTTTTGTTCTTTTTTTTATAGCATTTAGGACATACCATCTTATACCTTTAACTGCGTAAGTTGAGAATTTAATACCACGACTTTTTTCAAAACTTTTTGTTGCATTCCAAAGACCTATCATTCCTACTTGTACCAAATTATCTTTTGAATCTTCACGTTTGTAGTTTCTAAAAAATCTTTTTAACACAAAATAAACGAGTCCTATATTTTCTTCAAAAAGTTTATTTCTTTCTTCATCTGTCATTTACCACCTCTGGAAACACTAAAGATAGTGCTTCCTTTGGACTTCTTACAACCCCTGCGATAGCTCCAGAATTTTTCATTGCTGATAAAAACGCAGCTTGCTTTAACGACACTTTCCCAGTTTTTGTTTTTACCTCAATGTAAAAAGCTTTTCCATCTGGTCTATGCCCGTATAGATCGGAATGGCCATCTATTCCGATATGAATCATTCTTCCATCAGGCGTGTAAAAAGTTCCTACATTTGCTCTATGAACTATGCATCCCTTTTTGCTTAAAGTAATTTTTATTAGGTTTTGTATAGCAGTTTCTTGCTTCATCTTCTTCGTTCCCTCCCTCTTAAAATTTGCATGGCCCAGTAACTTGGATTCTTATAACCTCTCTCTTTGCCAAGTTTTATAAGTTCTTCAAATGTCCTGGCTTTTGACTGTTCTTGTCTTTTCGTAAGCTTTTCTAACACAAGAATTCGTTCAAGCTCTTCTTTTTCATCTTGTTCGATTTGCTTTTTTGTTTTACCATTATCTTCGTGGCAATATGGGCAAATTCGATTTGTTCCTGAGTAAGTTTTAAAACAAAATTTACAGGTCCTTGCTACAACATCCGGTTCACTTGAACTATTTGTTCGTAGCTTCTTTTTAGTGTCAAGAGACCATCTCCTTTTTTCATCTGGAAGTCCATGTTCATAAACATTACCACAAAAATCTAATATGATTGCTGTTTTTCCTTCTTTATATCTCATACATCTCATTGTCATTTGAATAAACAAATTTAATGACGCTGTTTTTCTTAAGAGCATAACCATATCACAATCTGGAACATCAAACCCTTCTGCAATGAGTGAATAGTTACAAAGCACCATAATCTTTCCTGTTCTAAAATTTTCGATTATTTGATGTCTTTCTTCTTTGCCTATTCCACCATCTAGATGCCTTGCCGGAATTCCTCTTTGATTAAACTCTGCTGCAACTTTCAAAGAGTGTTCAATGCTCGCGCAATAACAAATGGCTTTTTTCCCTGGCTTATAATATTTGAATATATCTCCATAAATTTTTGGCTTATCGAATAACTCTGTTTGGTTTTCATATTCGCCTGCAACTTTCTTTAAAGAAGAGAAATCTGCTAAAATTTTAGGTGAATAATATTCATAAGGCGAGAGATATTTATTTTCAATCAACCATTTTGTATCTACGGTTTCAAGCAAGTAATCGCATGTATCTCCAAGTCCTCTACCATCAGTTCTACAAGGTGTAGCGGTTACATTGACTCTTTTTGCCATAGGGAATTTTCTATAAATATTTTGATATGTTCTGCAGGTCGAATGGTGAGATTCATCTGTAATAATTAAGTCGTAATACTTATCTAAATATTTAGAAGACTGGACCATTTTTATATCACAGTGTTCCGCATCTACTCCATAGCGCTGAAATGTTTCTCGAATTTGATCAACAAGTTCAATTCGATGCACTAAGAAAAGAACTTCTTTTCCATTTTGTATTGCCGATTTAACTATATCAGCACAAATCACAGACTTTCCGCCTCCACATGGAAGCACAACAACTGGAGATTTATGTGTTTGTAAGACCTTATCAATTTTGTTTACAATCTCTCTCTGATAAGGCCGAAGTTCCATTATTTACTCCCGGCCTTCTTTTGTGCACACTCTGCACAGAGTGGATGTTTATATTTTGCTGTCGTATAAACCGCAAGCTGCTCTGCTGTCATATTTTGAAACGCTTCAAGTTGCTTTTTACAATCCGTGCAAACCGATGGATTCCATTTTCGAACTCTCAAAACATCCCAGTCTGAACCAAACGCTCTTATTGAAGTTTGATATAATTGGATTTTTTTTCCAACCCATTCCTCGACATATGGTGTATCATAGATTGTTGCAATCGCAGTTGCGTTTGTTGTGTTCAAAATCATAGGTTTCTCGTACTCGTTGAACCAAATGAGCGAACCTTTATCTTTTTCTCCATTCTCTCCAATAATTTCACCCTTATCGACTTTTTTAATTGTAACAACCATATCTTTGCCCGGTTCCAAATTGTATGCTCCAAGATAGTTGTTGTCTTTAAATGATTTCCAATGTGTAAGTTGTGCCATTTTACAATTCCTCCATATTTTTTGCAATTACATAATTTGGCAAGCCAAGTGTTTGAATTTCTGGCTTTTCGCCATCATATCCATACCAGTTGCCTGTTTCTTTGCATTTGTGATAAGTATCGAGAAGTCGCCTGTTTTCTATTTCAGCAATCTCTATCGCAAATGTATCAAATTGATAAATCATAACACTAAATGGTGCTGTCTTTTCCACCACAATAAACAAGAATCCTTGTGCTTCAGTTTTAAACTCTTGCCTATATGCCTCTCTGAACCAAGCGTCCTGCCTGTAGTAACCTAAGTCGTACGCTTTTCGCTGAAAGTCATCTTGTTGTGCAGAAACTGCAGTTTTTAGGTCAATAATGTAGCCATCTTTTATTCTGTCAGGCCTTGCTTTGCATATTTCTCCAGTTCTTTCATCTTTCCAAAAAATGCTTACTTCGTTTTTTCCTTTACCAGTCAGCCATTTCTTTGCTTCTGGATTATTTCTGACTGCATCGACCCATTTCATTGCCTGCTCAAATTGTTCTCTTGTAATGATTGTTTTACCTTCATTTGCTTCACAAAAGTATGCATATTCAAGTTTTCCTGCTGTCGTTCTTCTGTCCAGTTCTGGCAAAATTGCAAATTCCTTATCCAGTTTTTTCGGCTCAAGAACAAGTGTGTGGAAGAGTGATCCAAGAATCATTGCTTCCGTCTCTTTCTCTGGTTCTTCCATATATGCTTTTAAATGTGCAGGAGACCTTGCAAGCTTGTCCATCATAGACTTTGATAGCCCTTCTGCTTCGTGATATTTTTTAATTGACAACTTTTTTATCATCGCCTTGCTCCTTTCTCAAATCAATTTTCATTTGCTTGAGAATATCTCTGCACAAGAATTCCAAAGCATAATTTTCTTTATAGATTAAATCTTCTTTTGGTATTTCAATCGCCATCTGTTTGCTCCTTGTCTTTAAGATTTTTACAGTTTTTACACAGGTTGTTTTCAGATAATTTGTCAACCTCAAACCATTCTTCACAGTCGTTACATTGTTCTGCTTCAACAATTTCACCACCACAAGAGCAGTTACCTATGAATTTTTGTTTATAACTTTTAAATCCAACTCCCGTTTCAAATCCAAAATCATCTTCATAACTTGGAACTTCGTCATCTTCAAACACCATTTCACAATTTCTACAAATCATCATCGTAAATTCTCCCGTGTACCAGCCTTACCTGCTCAAGATCAATCTCTTCCTTGCGTCTTAACCATTCCTTAAATTTTCTAAAAATTTTCATAATAGATCCTCCGCCACATAGAATCTAAGGTTTGAAAACTCTTTAGCTTCGATTTCGTTTTCTTTGCACCATTCTACAAATTTTTTGATACTTGTTTTTTCATTCATTCCTTTTTTACGCTCCTTTCCTTGATTTTTTGGAAATTTTGCCTTATAATAATAAAGGCCATGTTACCTTAGGTAGCATTGTCGCTTTTGTGAGATGAGTTTAGCGGATTGGCGTTTGCGGAACTCATCTCATTTTTTTGTTTTTGCGATAACTCATCGACTGAAATTTTCAAGGCATCACATATTCGGATAGCTTCTTCAAATTTTATGTCCCTATCAAGCATCATATTTAGTCTTGCAGGTGAAATTTTTAACTCTTTTGCAAGCCATATTTGTTTCAGACCTTTTTCTTTGAGAATCATCTTTATAATTTGCCCAGATTTCAAAATAACCTCCTTTTAAGGAAAATTAAGTAATTCTTAACTTTTCAATTTCATTATATTAAGTTTAACTTAAATTGTCAAACAATTTTTCAAAAAAAATTAAGAAATCTTTAATTTTTGTAAAAATTATATTGATTTTTGATTAAGAATTGCTTAAAATGGATATAAGGAGATATGAAAATGGGACAAAATAACATATTCGGAAATAATCTTCAATTTATAAGAAAGTCAAGAGGATTGACTGGTGAACAATTAGCCAAGCAATTGAATGTCACAAGTGCTAGTGTTTCTCAGTGGGAAAATGGAAAAACATTTCCATCAACACAAACGCTGATGGAACTTTGCAAAATCCTAAATGTTTCGCTTACAGATATGTATATGGAACACATTCTCAATACATCTACTACTATACCCAAAGGTACAAGAAGAATCAAAAAAGCGAGAATTCCAGTTTTAGGATCTATTGCCTGTGGTCAACCATCTTATGCAGATGAACTTCTTGAATTCTATGTTGACGCAGTTGATGGTATCAGTGCCGATTTCGCTCTGTGGGCAAAGGGAGATTCTATGATTGATGCAAGAATTTATGATGGCGATTTAGTTTTTATTAGACAGCAAAATACGGTCGAAAACGGCGAAATTGCCGCCGTTTTAATTGATAATGAAGCAACACTTAAAAGAGTTTATTACGATGAAAAAAATGCCACACTGACTCTTGTGGCGGCGAATTCCAGATATGCTCCATTTGTTTATCACGGAGAAGAACTTAATGATATAAAGATTCTTGGAAAAGCCGTAGCATTTCAAAGCATAGTGAGGTAGATATAGAAAACAAAAAAAAGAAAAAGGAAACAAAATGAAAGAAAAAGTCGTAGTTTATGCTAGATATTCGAGTGAAAAGCAAACGGAACAGTCCATAGAAGGACAATTGCACGTTTGCAAGGATTTTGCCGACAAAAACAATCTACAAATCATTGAAACCTACATAGACAGAGCAAAAACTGGAAGAAACGACAATCGTGAAGGGTTTCAGCAAATGCTTAAAGATAGCGCATCTCACAAGTTCACTGCGGTTTTGGTCTATGCCCTAGACAGATTCTCTCGTAATAGATATGATAGTGCAGTTCATAAAGCAACGCTTAAAAAGAACGGTGTCAAATTAATATCGGCCACCCAGCCAATAAGCGAAAATCCAGAAGGGATTCTGTTGGAGAGTCTATTGGAAGGTCTAGCAGAATATTATTCAGCAGAGCTATCTCAAAAATTGGCACGTGGAAGAAGAGAAAGTATAGCAAAAGGGCAGTTTATTGGTGGATTTGTACCCTATGGATATAAAATTATAGATAAAAAGTATTTTATTGATGAAAACGAAGCCGAGAATGTAAAATTGATATACAGATTGTTCAACAAAATGCACAATTATAAAGATGTTCTATCATATCTTGAAAACAACTGTATTTATAATAGGAATAAAACAAAATTTAAACAGCATCAAGTTTCAAACATCTTAAACAACAAAATTTATACGGGATACCTTCAACGAGGACAATACATTTGTGAGAATGCTACGCCAGTTATTATTGATAAAAAATTTTTTGAGGAGACACAATTGATTATGAAAAATTCTTATATAGAACGTTCTAAATCACCAGCAAAATTTTTGCTTGCAGGCAAAGTGGTATGTGGAGAATGTGGAGCAAATTTAATTGGAGATAGTGCTACAGGCAAGCTAGGCAAAGTTTATTACTATTATTGTTGTCAGAAGAAAAAAATTAATCAAGGTTGCGACCTTGATCGTATACCGAAAGACAAATTTGAAAAATACATTTATAGATGCGCCCAGGACGAACTATCATCTCCACAATTTTTAGATCGTATTGTCACAGGAGTGCAAGAAATTATTGATAAAAATGATGATTCAGAAAGAATAAAATCTCTTAAAAACGACCTAATATCTATAGATAAAAAGTTAGACAATATTGTAACGGCAATACAAAACGGTATCATAAATGATAAAATTAAAGAGCAAAACGAAGAATTGCTCAAACAAAAAGATGCGATTTATTATCAAATTCAAGAAATTGAAAATAATCCGCTGTACGACTTGTCTCCAAAAAACATAAGAGATTACATTTTCAACAAATATTCAAAAGCTGGAATGGAAACCATATTAAAGACTTTGATCTATAAGGTCTATGTCTACAAGGATCATATTGTGGTGATATTTAATATTAGAGATAATAATGATCCAACAAAAAGAAAAAAGGTGGAATTAGGGTTCGACAATCGTTCCCATCGTTCCACCACGACAATCCCCTATAATATAGGGGATTTTTTAATGTCTAGCACACTAAAAACCAAGCAAAAGTGTCTAAAAATTTTTACAAAACTGTCTAAAATTTTTATAATCTTAATCAAATCCTATCAATTTTCACCTACCCAATTTTTGCTTAAAAACACTCAAAAATCGGTGCTGTCTAAAAAAGTGTCTAAAAATTTTTGAAAAAAACACAAAAAAAAGGACTAGGAATTGCTATAACTCCTAGTCCTTTTTATTCTTTTTTATAAAATATTCAATCATTTCCCATAAAGCAAATAGTATTGAAAGCGTTGTAAGATATAAGCATTCTAAATCGCTTGAAATCAATGCAACTAAAATAGCACTTGCGATAATGGATAGCATTATTGATATTTTGTTAAACAATTTGACATTTTTACATTTTTTAAAAATCAAAACTGTTAAGCAATAAGACACCGCAATATTGACAAGCCAAACAAACAATCTTAAAATCAAATGAACTTCAAGGGCTTTATAACCTGTCAATAAAGAAAATAGTGTTCCTATTATTATAGTTAGAACAGCTGAACATAAAGGAATGGCACAATAACTTATCCATTTACTTTTCATTTAACACCAAAGAAATTATTAAAAGCTTCTGTAAGTTTATTCCAAAAACTTTTTTTCTTCTTGTCGTATTTATCTAAAACGCCATTCAATTTTGTCATCTGTTCTATAAGATTTTTCACTCTTAATTTGTCTTCGTCTGAATATTTATCATAGTTATCCAAAATATCTTCAACCAATAAATCAATTTGTTTGTTTAATTCCTTCTTTGTGTTTGCCATAATTTACTCCTCGTATATATTATAGCATAAACAAATTATTTTTGTAGTATATTTATAAAAATTTTACATTTCCAAATCACTTTGTTTTTTCTTGAGTTTTTCTTCACGTTCTCGTTGCCAAGCCAAATATTCTTCGTCTTCTTCTTTTTCTTTAATCATTTGTTTTAATCTTTCAATTTCGTCCAACAATTCTTGTTGGTTGGTTTCTTTTAGTTCTTCTTTCTGAATTTCTTGTTGTGGTTGATTAGTTCCAACAAAACTAAACACATTTGAGATTGTGTTTGCCGAATTTTGCTTTGTTGTGTAATCTAGGTAGCTGTAAATATTCGCTGTGGTGCCGAAATCGGCGTGTCCTAGTCATTCTTGTATTTGTTTCATTGGAACACCATTAGCAAGCATTATACTCGCACAAGAGTGTCTTAAATCGTGAAATCTAATCTTTCGCAAGTTATTCTTTCTTAATATCTTAATAAAGTTTTTAGTTAATCTATTAGGCAAAATCAATCTGCCAATATTATCAACACAAACATAATCTACGTATTTGTCATTATAGGATTTACCAAGCATTGTTTTGTTTTTCTCAATACTTTCTTTTTTCTTTAACAGCAATTCTTCTGCTTGTGGTAAGAGTGGTAGAACCCTATGGCTTGTCTTATTTTTCATTTTGTCAGCTTTGTATATCAACCTTTCGCCATCAAGTTGAGTTTCTATGACTTTGTGTTGAACATAGATTAGTTTGTTATCAAAGTCTATTGCTTGCCATTTCAGTCCTAAAACTTCACTTCGCCTAAATCCATACATTGCAGTTAACATTATTGGTAATCTGCATTCGTGTTCTTTGATAGTTTCAAATAATTTTTCAATTTCATCTGCTGAATAAAAACTTGCTTTGTATCCTTCGGTTTTTGGTCTAGTCACTTTATCAGCGACATTCACATTTTTGATGATGTCTTTTTTAGGGTAGAAAATAGTCGCTTATCTTTTTCTGGATTGCTTGTTTCAATAGTATATTTAACAAGGTATGGCAACATTTCAGGTATAGTTTTATTTCCTAATTCACAACCATTATCTTCTAACCAATTTAAACAATTTCTAACTTCTTTATGTATTAGCAATCCAAATTCTTTTTCTTGGTCATTAGTTTCAATTTCTTGTTTATCAATTATTTTAAATTCTTGTGGAACTTGTTTAGTAAGCTCGTGGACCTCTTTTTGTGGAACTTTGAATGTATTATAATCAATTTCTTTTGCTTCCTCAACAATCTCATCAGGGAATGGTTGAAAATCGCTACACATAAAATAATCCATTTGCACGAAATCTTTACTAAACAATAGTAAATTTCTTAAATGTTTAAGTGCTGTTGCTTTTCTTTGTGAAAATTTAGGACCATTTATTTTTAATTTTTCAGCAATCTCAAAAGGTTTATATCCAATTTTATAAAAATCTCTTATAATCAATCGTTCTTCTGGTGGAAGTTTGTCAACAACACTCCAAACAACACGTTTTAATTCTTTGCGTTCCATTATTTTGTCTATATCAGCATTAGGGTCTGGTATAAGTTCGTGATATTGGTGCCAATCTTCGCCATTATGGTTTGTAAACTCATCAAGAGATAAAGCAATACATTCTCTGTCTATTTGTCCTTTACGACTTAATCTTCTATTATCTGCATGATAAAATTTTGCCACTTCGTCAGTTACTTCAATCTCTAATAGTTTGCTTGAAAATTTATCATAATATTTTATCTTTCTCATACAATGCTCCTTTTATTTCAAGCTAGCATTTCATCATAATTTTAACATAGTTAAAATTTAAAATAGGTAACTTAAAACATAATATTTTTGTAAAACTTTGTCTTTGTTTGTCTAAAATAAAAAAGACCTAGTTCTCCCGAAGTGATACAAACTGGTAGTGTATCTAATTCCGGGACTCTAGGTCCTCTCAGTTAATTTAAATTCTTTATAGTTTTAAAAATTCTTTATATTTGTCAATCATCCTAATCATCCCATAGTCATTCTTGTCGATTAAATCTAAAGCTTCGGCAATAGTAACCCATTTGATTTCCATAGATTCATTAGAAATTTCATAATTATGATTATCAACAATAAACAAAAAGTTAACATCATAATGCCAGTGTTCAGACTCGTTTTTCTTAGCACTATAAGGGATTCTCATAACCGCAACATCATAAATAGAATTTATCCCTAGTTCAAAATTTTAATACCTGCTTCTTCCATAATTTCTCTTTTGGCAACGTTTAGGCTATTTTCCTCGCCATCACTATGACCGCCAAACTGAAACCACCTCCCAGACTTCTTATGATGATTTAGTAAAATATTACCTTGCTTATCGCAAATAAAAGCTCCTGCTGTTATGTGACCTTCTAAATTTGACCTGTCATAACCATTTGTATTACTCTCAAGAAATGATATAACTTTTATTATATCTTCTTGTTCCTTATTGTCGTAAGTTTTGTAATTTTTTAATTCATCTAATAATTTAAACAGTTGTATCTCCAAATTATAAAATTAAAATGTTATAAGTATTGCCAAGTTTATCTTTTATTGTGGAAAATCCACTAATATTAGTTTGAAATTGATATATTTCTCCAACAATCAAAGAACTTATATGAGTGGTGAATATTTCTTCCCCCTCTTGTGTTATAAATTTACAAGTATCGTTTTCTTTATTTATCAACTTAGTTTTTATCATCTTTATTTTCCTTTTTTAAAAGAACTCCATTGACTTTTTCATAATTTCTATTTTCATTAATCTTTATTTTATTACTTATCTCTTCTTCTAATGAAAATCCTAACATTTGAGATAATCCCATTAAATAAATTGCAATATCTGCAAGTTCAGAACCCAAATCATCTTTTTTCTTATAATAAGCTTCAAAAGCTTCAGCAACCTCTCCGCTTAAAAAACAAAACTCTTTACAAACATCAGTTGTGTTAAAACCTTTTCTTAATTTATTTTCCCATATTTGTTTTTGTACTTCTTTTAAATCCATTTCTTTCTCCTATTTTCTTTATGATTTTTTTTATTTTATAATTTGATTTCATTTTTACAATATCTTTAGTATTAGGCATACAAGAATATCTATAGATTGTATTAAATGTTTCATCTTCAACCTTGTGACCACCTAATTTATCTCTTTTTATATTTCTTTTTAACCTTTTGCGATATGGCGCATCTATAAAAACAACGATATATTCACCATCTATTAAACTTTCACTTATCATTTTAATATATGGAATATAAACTTCTTCCCTCTTATTTTTATCCTTTGAGAATATTCCTCTTGAAAATTCAATAATGCTATATTGGGGACATTTATTTAACAATAATTTTACAACTTCTTTCCATAAACTTTCATCAATTATTTTAAAAGAATTATTAGAAATTTTTTTGGTTTTTTTATCATTAATTTCAATATCTAAATAATACTTTGATAATCTTTTATCTAATGTTCCTTCATCTAATTCAACTCTTTCCTTTAAAACAGTTAAATCATCACAATGAGAATAAAAGTCAAATCGATTTATAAGTTTCTTTATTAAAGTGCTTTTGCCCGCACATGATGGACCAATAACAACAATGTGCGTTGGAAACTTAAATATATTTTTTAAAATTTTAGGTTTCCTTTTGTAAAAAATTTCATTTGTATATGATTTTAAGCATAATTGCGAACAAGATATTCCATTAGTTATAGATTGTAAAATGTCTTCAGAAATCAAATATTCACTTAAAAATCCACCAATAAAAGAATCTCCAGCTCCTGTTGTTGATTTAATATATTTGTTATTAATAAGTGGAACGTAATAAAACTCTTTTTTATCATTATAGTAAATCTCTATTGGTTTATTTTCGTTAGTTACTATGAATATCCCCTTAATTTTAATGTCTTTTAAAATCTCATATTCATTTTTATTACAAAATATAAAATCTATATGATTAGCATATTTTTTTATTGCATCTAAATATTTATAAACGCTAAATATCATAACATCAATTGATAATGTTTTAAACTTTATCTTTCCACTTAAAAACGATTCAACATTTACACCTTTTCTAAATGAAATATGTAAATGATTACAAGAAAAACCTTTATCTAAAGATATTTCTGAATTTATTTCACTTAAACAAGTGTTATTTATTTCATCTATATTAAAAAAATTTAATTTATTTTCTGATTTGTTAATATCAATTTCTTTGAATTTTTCTAGTTGAAAAGTATTGCTATAAATTTTATTATTTTGCTTTGATTTATTTTTTAATGTAGCACAATATGAATTAAATGCAGAACCACCAACAACTTCAACATATTTCTTATTAATACAGTTCTTTTTATCTATAGAAGTATTTCCCACAAACACAATATCATAAAGTTCTTTCATCAATTCTACCACCAAATACAAAATCCTCACATTGTTTAAATGTTTGTTCCATACTCTTTTCTGAGGTATCAATATGCAAAACCGGTAAATACTTTGCTGCTAAATTCATAATTTGACCATATTTATTATTAAGTTCCATATATTTTGAATTGAGCATATCAAAATCTTTTTTATCTTCCTGTCTTCTTTTTAATAGTACTTCCTTATCTGAGGTTAAATATATTACTTTTACATCTAATGAAGCATATAATTTTAATAATTCTACAAATTGTTCATCTGAAATTCTACTTCCACCTCTCAATACAGTACCATAAACCATTTCACTAAAGAACGATCTATCTGCTATCAAATTGTTTAGATCTGTTCTATTACTAATAGATGAATACTTTTTTATTAAATCATTATTTGCCGAATCATAATCATAATGCAAATTTGAAAAACCAAATTGTTTTAAATGTTCAACAATTGTTGATTTTCCAACCCCATCTAATCCCTCTAAAATAATCATCTTTTTAAACACTCCTCTTCTATATGTACCTCATCACTATGCAATGGACAATGTTGGTTCTTTTTATTACAATATTTTCTCTTGTAATATATTAATGATAAATGTGCCCACCAATTAAATGCATTTTCATCTATATCTAAGCCATTTTCATCTATAAATTTCCTTTTATCAATAATTGCCACATCTTTTTCTAATTCTTTTCTGGCATATTCATGACCAATGCCTGATTTTTGTTTTTCATAACCTAAACATGGAAGCAAAACATCCTTCATCCCTGAATCAACAGGCATTATAGAGTTTGGATATCCCTTATAATAAAGCAAACAACATTGAGCAACTTTATAAGATGCTCCTGTTACCTCTTTATTAACTAAACTAATAAATTCATCTTCTTCTAAAATATTTAAATCTTTATGATTATCAATAAAATTATACATTGAATTAATATACTTTAATCTGGTTGCAGATAATCCTAAAGGTTTGATAACATCTATTTTTTCATCGTCACTAAACTCTTTGAACTTATCAAAACCTATTGAAATTAAATTATTAATTACTTTTCCATAACTTTCTATCATTGAATACGATACTCTAGTTGACAATCCCGCAATAATCAACCTTAATCTTTTATCTTCAACATTACTGGGCCACCAAAGATTATTGCTAAAATTCTTAATAACCTCATTCTGCAATTCTTTATCTCTAGCGAGTATCTTTAAAACCTTTTCAATTTGTTCTTCCTTCATTTTTTCTCCTTTATAAATTATTAATATAATTAGCCACAATTGTGTTTGATGATACAATATCAAGTTTTCCAATATTGTCAACTACCGGAATATTAGTACAACTTACAAAAACTTTTTCATCTGCAAGGTTATTTCCTTTGCAAAAATCAATCAATTCATTACCAAAAGTAAAAAAATTATAAGAACCGTAAATCTGTTTTGAATATACATTCTTAAATTTTATGTTAAAACTTTCAAAATTTTTTAATGTATCTTGCGTTGTTTTTTCTGAATATGGAGATATCAATATTAGATTTTGATTTAATGCGTTGTCTATCAAAAATTTAGACACAATCTTATTAACTGTTAAAACTTTTATTTCGTCTATTTTTGAACTCAAAGAAGAACACATTAAAATTATTTTATCAAATCCAAGTCCTTGGATTTTTTCAACTAATAAATCTAAATTTGCACTCATTTCTTGATAAAATTTTTGTTCATTCTCTTTTTGATGAGTTTGATAATCTATTTTAAATATTTGATATAAAACATTATCATTTTTTATCATTTTATGAAATTCGTACTCAACTGCAATATTAGGAAAGGGAACTATAATAGCTATTCTTTGCATATAATTTCTCCCAATAAAACTCTATCAGATATATACCCAATAACTTTTATTGTATAAAAATCATCCAAATCTAATTTTTTATTTTTTATAACAATCCTTTCTGGACAAGTCCCTATTTGTCTTAAAATTGAATCTCCATCTTTATACATCTCAACCCTTTCGTGTTTTATTATTGTACCTATTGGATAAACCTTTTTAAGCATTGGTAATGAAAAGTTTTCAACTATTTGTGTTTTAAAATTTTCAAAACCATTTTTATCACTCTCTCCAAACAACTCGCCATGTGGAGATGTTAGATTCCTTACAAAAATTCGTCTAACATAAAAGTTTTCTAATATATATTTAAAAGCTTTTAAGTTGTAGTTTAAGGTTTCTTCTGTTTGACCTTCTAATCCATAAATGATATTAATTCCTGGCAAATATTTTCTAGTCCCCTCATCTGTAATTTCCTTACCCGCATTATTAATTATCTCTATAGATTTAAAAATATCATCAATTGAACCATTTAAATTATTTAACTCTCTAACTTTAGGATCAAAAGACTCCACACCAAAAGGAGCAATGCTTCCGCTTGTACAATACTTTGCACATAATTTTGTTATTTCTTTACCTCTAGGGGTATTGACATTATGCGGACTAACATTATCAATATGTAAAACTTGTATGCCTGGGCAATTTTCCCAAATTTTTGAAAATAATTCTTCTACTTTTTCCGGATCTGAATTAAAATAAGCATAAAAATTTGGTTGCCTTCCTAATCTAAAATACTTAACACCACAGTCATATAATTCTTTTATTTCATCCACAATATCTTCAACAGGTCTTGATGTATGATTTATTCCTCTTATGCTTTCTATACAAAATTTACAACCAGGTTTTCTGTTACAACCAATTGCTGTTTCAATTTCATAAATCAAAGGTCTACGAATTTTATCAACTATATCTGCTGAAAATCTAGAAACTTCTTTTAAAATATCATAATGTGGCAAATAATCATCTTCCTTACCATAAATTATATAATTATAAAAATTACCAAAAACCACTTTAGTAAATAAATTCTTAGGTAGTGTTTTATCTAATTCATCTCTTGTAACAATTTTAGAACCTAAGGCATACATTAATACTATTTGCTTATTTTTAAAGTTTCGTAGCAAGTTCGCAATCTCATCAAATGTTGGAGGTTCACACGATAAATAATTGTAATTTACAAAACATCCCATAACAACATAAATAATATCACTTTCTTTTAAAAATTTTTCAATTTCATTTTTAGGATAGTTGTAGTTAATAGTTCTCTTATTTAAGGAATTTTCAAATTCTAAACCTTCCCCATTGAATAGCCTTAAATCATCTATATTTATATATTCATATTCTTGTCCCACATATTTTAATGCACCAGCCAAATATCTAGAATGCACACTTAAATATGGTGGAGCACCTAATCCTGATGGCTCATCTGTATAACAATCAATTATTAAATTTTTCATATCAACCTCATTTAATTAAATTTATTACTAAAACCGGTAATAACAATTCTTTATTTTGCTCCCATGATTTCTTTAAAATTTCATGAGTATCTTCAATTAGTATAGATTTCTTGTTTCTAGAGTTAACCCTTTGAGAAATATCATTAACTTTATCATTAATTCGACTTTCAAAATCTTTACTAACTAGACAAACTATATTGTCCTGATTAAAGAATGGTAAATATTTTTTCACCCATTCTTTTTTGACTTCAACTTGGTTTTCCCTAATACATGATGTTAAAATATAAAAGTTGTTGCTTTTATAATATCTTTTTATAAACTTTATTATAGTTTTAATAGGTCTTTTTTGAAAATATACAGAAGTATCTCCATTCAAAATTTTAGAACCTTCCCCATACTTATATTCCGCTAAAACACCATCCATATCAACATACACATCTATATCACCACATTTTAATAACTGATGAACTTTGTAATAGAGTGAATTTTTATCTAATTTCATTTAAAACCTCCAAAACTTCTGGATGATTTATTTTATATTCGTTATACAATATTTCAAATTGTTGTTCATTACTTTCTTTATAATTATTTGCTTGACAAACAAAATCTAAATGGTCGATCATTTTAACAAATATTGCTTCTTTAGTTTTCCTTTGGTTGTATTCATCCCATAATTCTAAAATTTCTATAAATTTATGATTCTTTGATATATTCTCTATGGCAGACCTTTCTTCTTTATGTTTTTTTGCGACATCATAGTTATCAAATGGTGTTATATCTCCAATCTCTATCTCGCCTAAATCGTGAAACATTATCATTTTAAATACTTTTAACGTATCTAAACTTTTAATTTTTTCTTTTTCTATAATGAAATATGCCAGCATTAGCATTGAATACACATGTTCAGCATCACTTTCTATTCTATTTACATTAAATTGCCTATGTTCCCAACCTCTTCTAGTAATATTTTTTAATTTGCAAATCTCATTATAAAACTCTAACATTCTACAATTCTCCGTTATTGACTACATTATAACACACTTTTATTAAATTTGTATCATATTTTGTAAATTTTTATATATCTAAAATACTTTATTAGATAGTTGTTCGCCAACTGTCTAAAATTAGACAGCAAAATCTTAAATAATTTTAGATAATTTTAGAAAAGATTAGTTAACACGATATAACACGACTTTTCCCTGTAAAACAAGGGATTTCAAGGGATAGGATAACACTAAAACAACCTGAAAAACAAGTTTTATTCATACCTCTTAATCGAAGGGTCCGGGGTTCGAGCCCCGGCAACCCACCAATAAAAACGAACTCAAAGGTTTTTACTTTTGAGTTCGTTTTTATAAAGATAAATAAATTAGTAGATTTTGTTAAAATAGGAAAAACCCAATTTATTTTTCTTTGATGTCAAAAATTATAAGTTTAAACAAAAAAAAGAATATGCATAGCACACTCTTTTTATTTTGATAGACCTTCATCGTCCTTTTTTCTATTTTCTTTTGTCACATTCTCTTTTTTCTATTTTCATTCTTACAACTGATTTGTCGTCTTCTTTATTTTTAACGGCATCTCTTTATCAATTTTGTTAACAATAATTTTGATTTTATTTAAAAAGATGTTAAAATTACAACATGAAAATAGAAAAGTGGATACAAAATAATAATATAAATTTAAAAGGTGAGTTGATTGCAGTAACAGGTGCAACAGGGAGTATTGGTCAAGAACTTTGCAACATATTTGCAAAGACAGGTGCAAACTTAATTTTGTTGGATAGAAATATGGAAAAATCTGACAAATTAAAACAAAAATTACAACAAACTTATCCAAACATTACTGTTAAAAATTATCGCGTTGATATGAGCGACATAATTTCAGTTAAAACTGTTTGCAAAAAGTTACAAGATGAACCTATCACCACACTAGTATTAAACGCCGGGGCATTTAGAATGCCAAACAAAAAAACGGATTTGGGATATGACATTGTTTTTCAAATCAATTTTATTTCGCCATACTTTATGATTAGAAGTTTGCTTCCACAACTTCGACAAAGAACAAACGCAAAAATTGTTATAACATCCAGCATTTCGTATAGTTTCTCCAAACTGGATCTCAAAAATGTAGATTATTCCAATAGAAAACCTATAAAGACATATGCAAATTCAAAAAAATTCCTTTTGTTTTCCCTGCTTGAACTATTCAAAAATGAAAAAAATGTACAATTTTGTCCAGCACACCCAGGAGTTAGTTCAACAGGAATTATATCAAACTATCCTAAAATTATAAGAAATATTGCCAAATGTACAATGAATTTATTGTTTATGAACCCCCAAAAAGCGTGTTTATCAATAGTTAAGGCAACACATTCTTCTTGCTACAACCAAGAATGGTTTGGTCCAAGGTTTTTTAATGTTTGGGGAACTCCTAAAAAAAGCAAAATTAAATGTAAAAAAGAAGAGTTAGAAAAAATCGCTCAAATAGCAGAAGACATCTATATAAAATCGTGTCAATTTTAATTGTAATATTATATTGTCCTTTCAAAAAATGCTTTAACAACTTAAAAAAACTTGCGTTACGCAAGTTTTTTCTGTAATTATTTTTTGAAAATAGCCGTCCTAGATATACTTGACAAAAGATTTTTTTAATCTATATCTTCCATTGTCAAAGTATCCCAATAGTCTTGCTCTTCTTTATAACTTTTCGTGATAATTGTTGCAGTATCTTTCGTTTGGAATTTATTGTAAAGTTTTTCTATTTGCTCGGAATAATACTCATTGTGAACTTTATAAGTATCTGCGTTTTCAAACAAATGTTCATGTGACACAAGCATTCCATAATGTTGAATAGAAGGGTCTATATGCACTATCCCCAACAAATAATGTTTATTGAAACGGTCACTCTTTACAGCATCAAACAAACTATATTTCAAGTCACGCATATTCATAGTTTCCAAATTGTAAGCGTCTTTCAAATGTTTTGACATTATCTCTTTTTTGTTATCACAAAAACCACCGGCAAAACCTTCGAAACTTGAAAACTCAACACTTTGTCCATTTACATCAACAAACTTTGGAATGGCCAAAACACATATGTATTTGTCTTCACTGTCATAATAACGATAATTTAAAATATCTTGAATGTCAATTTCATCTTCTCCGTTTGAATTAACTGAACCAGCAAACATTGTGGTGGCAGTTATTGTCGGATATCTTGTGGTTGAAATTCCTCTTTCAAGAATGCCATTTATTCTGTTTTCTAAGGTCAATCCCCTATCCTGTCTATTGTAACATTGGCAAGAAATTTGGTGCAATAAAATATTAAAATCACCAACTTTCTTTACTTTTGCAAAAAGTTCTGCAAGGAAGTTCTTGCATTCTTCTTCTGTTTTAAATATTTTTGCTTCTGTGTTATTATTCTTCATACGAGGCGTATTTTACCATTTCTTTGGCGTCCATGTCAATACATTAAAAGATTTTTATGCTCTCTTCTTACTTTCACGCTTTTTGATTGTGACAATTTTATCATTATTAGAACTTTCAGTGTCTTTCACAGATTGTTTGAGTGCATCCATAAGATTTATAATTTTCTTTGGTTTTTGTATTTTAGGAGTGGTTATCTTTTGACCAGCAATTTTTTCTTCAATCGCTTTTTGTAAGCGTTTTTTATACTCATTTTCAAAATTTTCCAACTTAAATGGCTTGGTCATATTTGAAATAAGTGTCTTTGCCAAAGCGAGTTCATCTTTGTTGATTGTTTCATTTGGTTTTGACACTGGATTCTCTTGCATTTCATCAGCAAAGTGTAATTTGCTTAGCACCAATCTATCCTTAATTACTCTCAACGCAATAAGCGTCTCTGTGGTGCCTAAAACTGCTTTGGCAATCCCCACCTTCTTCTCGCTTTGCAGTGCTTTTACAAGCAATGCATATGCCTTTTTTGCACCAGAAGGTTCAACAAAAAAAGAGTCTTCATACAAAATCGGTTCAATTTCATCAGAATTTGAAAATTGCAATATCTCAATATTCTCGTCTTTTGGCGTTTTGAGTTTGTCAAGTTCTTGTTTTGTCAGAATGATATATTTATCACGCTCATATTCATAACCTTTGACTATATCTTCCTGAGGTATGTTTGCTGGACAATCTTCACAAGTCTTTTTGTATTTGATGCGTTGCCCAGTTTTTTTGTGTATAAGGTTGAAACCGACATCTGTGTTTTTTGAACAAGAATGTAAAACAATTGGTATATAAACCAAACCAAATTGAATTGATGATTTTATTTTTGCCATATTTTTTTCTCCTGTTTTTTATTTTACGCAAAATTAGACATTATATAAATATCAGCACTTAAAAAATCTATAAAAATCGTGCAGATAAAAATAGTTAAAAATTTTTAAATATTGCTTTACAATCGTCAATTTATTATGCTATAATGCTTTCGACATTAAAATTTATAGAGGTTTAAATATGATTATTACATTAGTTACTGATCAATTCTATCAAAATAATCACGGAACAAGTGTATCCGCACAAAGATTTTATAGCGGTCTTGTCAACAAAGGTCACACAGTAAGAGTGATTGCGATAGATGATGAACACAACACCGCTTATGCTCTCAAAGAGAGAAATTTTGGCAAACCAATAAACAAAATCATTAATTCACAAGGTTTCCAGTTTGCAAAACCAAATAAAGAAATTATCAGAGAATGCATAAAGGATTCTGATATAGTTCATGTTTATATGCCATTCAAATTGGGATACACAACAATCCAACTTTGTCGAGAGATGAACATTCCTTGCACAGTCGGATTTCATTTGGTTCCAGAGAACATCACTTCCACATTATATTTAAACAAATCCAAACTTGTAAATGGTTCGTTGTGGAGAAAGTTTTACAACGAAACATATCGATACATAAAACATATTCATTGTCCATCATTGATGGTTGCAAACCAAGTTGCACAGCACAAGTTCCATGCTGATTTGCATGTCATTTCAAATGGTTATAATGACATTTTCAAAGTTAAAGAAACTCAAAAACCAGAGATTTTTAAAGACAAAATTGTCATTTCCTTCGTTGGCAGATTTTCTCGTGAAAAACGCCACGACCTCATCATAAAAGCAGTAAATTCCAGCAAATATCGTGATAAAATTCAGTTGATTTTTGGTGGAAAAGGTCCAACAAAAGGTCACATAATGAAAATGGCAAAAAAATTGCCAAATTATCCTGTTTTTGCTTTCTTTTCAAGAGAACAACTTATTGCTCTACACAATTTTGCAGACCTTTATATTCACCCTGCTGATATTGAAGTTGAAGGAATGACTTGCATTGAAGCAATTGCATGTGGTTGTGTTCCTATCGTGTCAGACAGTCCAAAAAGTGCAACACCACAGTTTGCTGTTCATGAAAACAGCGTCTTCAAACATGGTGACTACAAAGATTTGCGAGATAAGATTGATTGGTGGATAGAACATCCTGATGAATTAAAGGCAGAAAGAGTAACAATAGCAAAACACGCTGAAAAGTTCAAAGTAGAAAGAAGTATGGATTACTACTTGCAAATGTTTGAAGATGCCATCAAAGATTGGGACAAGACTTATGACAGTAAAAAGAAAAAGAAGGCAATTCCAACAAAAATAATCAATCCATATGCAAAATCAAACAATTAAACAGAAAAGTTGCATTAGTTAATGCAACTTTTTGTTTTTTCTATTTATTTTATCCAATCACCACCGCTCCATCAATCCAAGAGGAAAAATAACTTTCAAGATTAACACCAGATGTTTGACTGAAACTTTTTATCATTTTTTCCGGAGAAGAATTTTTAAATTTATAGTCTTTGTAATATTCTTTTAAACATTTTGAAAATTTGCGTTTCCCCAAAGTGTCACGAAGAGATGCGAACATAAGCATTCCTTTTGTATATGTGCAGTTCACATATTCAGGTTCAGTTTCAAATTCTAAAAGAGTTCTATTCATAGATTGGTCACAAGTTCCTGTTATTTTTGTATAAATGTCCACAAAATTTTTGTATGTGTCACGCGCGTTTGCCATAATGGTGTCATAATTAAAATTATATTCTCCATGTTCTTCAAAAAACATTGCCGTTGAAAAGTCGGTCAAGCCTTCATCTACCCATGCACATTCAAATTCGTTGTTTCCAATCAGACCATACCACCATTGGTGAGCAATTTCGTGAACTATGCAATAATTGTAAACATTGTCATCTTGTAAATCGTCCGAAACATACACCAAATTTGGATATTCCATTCCACCATAGCAAAAATTGCTCTTAACCACATTTAAAACTTGATAAGGATACTCACCAAACAATTCTTCAAAAGTTTCGAGTGCTTGAACAGAAATTTTTAAATATTCCTGAGCGTTTTTGTCATCATAGCCGAAATAATTCACTTGCACATCACCTGTTTGAGCGGACAACACTTCAAATTTATCCGACAACACAAAGCAAAAATCTCTCACTTTTCTTGCTTTACAAGTTGTGGTTTTTGTTTCAGAATTTAATGAAGTTTCATTAGTTCCTGTTGTTGCGATTGTGTATCTTGAAGGATAAGAAATTTTTACATCAAAATTGGAGCAATCACTATAAAATGGGTCACCATTTGAACAAAAGTCATTTTTAACAAAACCATTTTCATAGACACAAGCAATTGGGAAAAAATTGCCAAAGTTTATTGTATTATCGCCATATCCAAGCCGATGATGAATATTTGCCAAATAGACTGTGAAATTTATGTCAACAGTCACACTTTCACTCGGAAATAAGACCTCTTTCAGTTTGACAGTCAAAATACTTCTATTTTCAGAGAAGATGTTTTCAGCATCATTTTCTCCTATTTTTACGCTTTTTAAGTCCAAACGACCATAACTTCTCCCATTTGGATACGCTTTGTTTTCGTAACTAATTGCCACCGCCTTTTGCCCCTCATCAAATGCGTTGGCATACACATAAAAACAAATTTCATTCAAAGCGTTATCACTATTGTTGACATAACAGACTTGCTCTTCGCAAGAAAGTGACATACTCTCCTCATCAAAAGACGCGTCAATATAATATGAATTTAAAACATCTTCATCTTCCCCACAAGCAAAAAGCACAAATGGGAGGCAAAAAATTAAACAAAACAATAGACTTAACTTTTTCATGGAGTATATTATGTTGTACAAGCACAAAACATTCGCCAAAAAGTTGTCAAAAAACTGATTTTGTGATATTATACATTTGATTTTATGTCTGCTCGTTGGAGGGAATATGGCTTTTTGCAAGTTTTCAGTCGATATGTTAGCAAACAATTCAACCTCTGTTGATAACATTTTTATCAACAATTATTTACCATATGCAGATGGACAATTTGTCAAAGTCTATCTATATGGACTCTATAAGTGCCAAGACAGCAGTGCACTTGACAACACCCTTGAACGATTTGCCAATGAATTGCATCTTTCCACAGAAGAAATTGAAAAAGCGTTCGCCTATTGGCAAGAACAAGGATTGGTTCAAATTTTGAATGTGATGCCATTTGAAGTGAGATATCTTCCAATTTCTGATGTCATTAACAACACCAAAAAATATAACGAAAAAAAATATGCCAATTTCAATGCACAAGCCCAAGAAATTTTGCGTGGGAGAATGATTACGCCAAACGAATATCGCGAATACTATGATATCATTGAACGCTTACATATGGAAAAGAGTGCTCTGCTTTTGGTTATAAATTATTGTGTGAACATCAAAGGTGATAATGTTGGTTATAATTACATAACCACTGTTGCAAAAAATTGGATTAGTCAAGGCATAACAACGGAAAATCAAGTCAAAGATAAAATGCTGGAAATGGATAGTTTGAGAAGTGGAATGGAAGGCATTATGAAAGCATTGGGATTAAAGCGTGCTTTCGCTTTGGACGAATATGAACTCTACAAAAAATGGGTCGTTTCATATGGTTTTGACGACCAAGTTATTATTTTTGTGGCAAAAAAACTCAAATCCAAGCCATCAAATTTTGTCTTTGAGGCAATGGACAAACAACTTGAAAGATATTATTCACAAAAACTCTACACTATTGAAGAAATAATGAATTTTGAAGAAGAAAAAACTGCTTCAAATCAAATTGCTCGCGATATATGCAAAAATTTGGGTCTTTATTATGAAAACATTGAACCAGTTGTGGATAATTACATCTATCCATGGCTAAATATGGGTTTTTCTGAAAAAATGCTAACACAAATTTCAAATTATTGTTTCAAAAGCAACATTCGCACTCTTGAAGGCATGAACAAGGTCCTTGTTAAGTTCCAAAAACTGGGAATTTTGACTGAAAAAGGTCTTGAAGAATATTTTGAAGATGTCCTTGCTTGCGACAAGAAAATCAAGGATATCTTGGAAAATATTGGACTTTCACGCAATGTCAACCAATTCGACCGCGATAAATACAAAGTTTGGACAGAATCTTGGCAAATGCCAGAAGATGTAGTCGCCTACGCCTGCACGCTTGCACTTGGAAAAGAACAGCCTATGCAATATTTATCTTCCATCATCTCAACTTTCCACGACAAAAACATCAAAACTGTGGATGATGCAAAAAGTTCCTTTAACATTGTTGCACCAACCACACAAAAGTCAAATTTTTCAACTGGAAGAAGTTACACAAAAGAAGAAATGAACTCTCTGTTCCAGTCTATTGACGAAATTGAGATTTAGGAGGAAAAATGAAACAAGAAATCATACAAAAAGCCCTAAATGTCATTCGTCAAAACAAACGAAATGCAATCAATAAATATGAAAGTGAAATTTCTCATTTAAAGAACACTCATGAATATGAAGAGTTGCAAAAACAATACACCAAAACCGTTATTGAAAATGGACGCATGGCAAGCGAGGGCAAAAAAGCCAATTTGAAACTTGAAACTTCACTCAAAGAGAAATTGGACCTCATGCAAAATCATGCCAAACCAAAGTATTCTTGCTCAATTTGCAAAGATGAAGGATATGTAAATGGGCAAATGTGCAAATGTTTAAAACAAGAAATATCCAAAGTCTTGCTTCATGAAAGTGGATTTGAGAAATTGCAAAACTTTGAAGATGGCATAAAAGGAAGTGGGAATCTCAAAGACACTTATTTGCTTATGCAAAAATGGTGTCAAAGTGACTTCAAAAAAACACTAGTTTATCTCGCTGGTCCAACTGGTGTCGGAAAAACATATTTGACAGAATGTATGGCAAATGAACTTGTCAATCGCGGAAAAGTTGTTAAAATTGTAACAGCATTCAAGTTGAATCAAGATTTCAAAGAATTTAGCAAAACACAAAACGACGATTTTTTAAATCGATATTTTGATTGCGAGGTATTGTTTATTGATGACCTTGGCACTGAACCAATTTACAAAAATGTTACTTTGGAATATTTGTATTTGATAATAAATGAAAGAAAAATGCGTTGTCTTCCAACAATTATCACAAGCAATCTTGACCTAAGAGATGTAAGAAACCGATATGATGAACGCATATATTCCCGAATTGTTGACCGCAACACTTCCATAACATTATTTTTGGACGGAGAAGATAAGAGGACAAAAAAAATATAAAAAAATAAAATACAATAAAAATGCAAAAAAATAATTTTTATTGTATTTTTTTAATATTTTATAAAAGTGTATTTTAATTATAAGAAAAAAAATCGTCAAAAATAGCGATTTTTCTTTATTTTACGACTATATAATTATTTCTAATTATTATTTTTTTATTATTATTAATGATTTTTTGTTGATATTTTTTTGTTTTTTACATTCTATTTTTAATAAATTTTTATATTTTATCTACTTAAAAATTTTATCCATAATTTTGCAACTTTATCTTGCAAAGATTTTTCAACATCTGCTCCATGACCGCAATGCATAATTTTATAGTCCAAAGTTGACAAAAACTCCAAACTGGTTTTCATTATGTTTTTATCTCCGCCGTAGAGGTCAATTCTTCCCATGTCGCGACCTAACAGCACATCACCAACAAAAATATCCTCTCCAATTTGATAACACATATCACTTTTGCTATGCCCACCAAGAGTATTATATTTAATTTCAATATCTCCTAGTTTCAATCTTCCGTTTCCTTCCAAAAACACAAAATTTTCAAAACTATCAACTACAAATTTTCCTTCACTATAATTGTAAGTTGAATTTTGCAAATATTCTTTGATAAATTTGCTGGCATACACAAGGCAGTCAAACTCTTTCAAATAATCCAAAACATAATAACAATGGTCATAATGACCATGAGTGAGAAACACGCCCAAAACCTTTCTATTGCCGATAACTTGCTTAACTTTCTCTAACCTTGCACCTGCGTCAATGACAACACAATTTTTTTCATCGCCCACAACAAACACATTGCTTTCAATCAATTCACTGACAACTCTTTGTGTCATATCACACCTCCAAAGTTTCTTGACATATTAAAAAAACACGCGAGCGTGTTTATTTGGCAGGGGTGGAAGGAATCGAACCCTCCTCTGGAGTTTTGGAGACTCTCATTCTACCGATGAACTACACCCCTACAAGACTTTCTATATTTTACAACAAAAAAAATATATTGTCAATGATTTATAGCGTTTATAACAAAAAAAAGAGCAAATGCTCTTAATTTTCATTCTTATTTTTTCCACAAAGTTTGATTATTCCGCGTGAAATAATTGGCGAAATAATAAGCCAAACTGCTGCAAGCATAATGAGCACATATATGGCGATTCCCCAACCATTGCGATATCCTGCACAAATCCAAGTCACAAGGTCGAAGTTAAAAATTCCAACAAGCCCCCAGTTGAGAGCACCAACAAGTGTCAAAACATATGCAATCCAATTCGCTATAATCATAAAAAAATACCTCCTTAGAGATATTTTTCTACTTTAAATCAAGTTTTATTCTAAATATATGGATTCACATTTCTATCTCTCCAATCCTTGTCAACTTTGACAAAAATTTTGATTGTACATTTTTTGTCAATCAATTCTTCCAAATATTTGCGTGCCTGAGAGCCAACTTCTTTCAATGTGCTTCCTCCACGCCCAATAATGATGCCCTTGTGTTGTTCTTTTTCACAAATAATTTCAAGGTCAACATAAGCTGACAATTCGTCCTCATCAAATCTAGTTACGACGACTGCCACCCCATGCGGAATTTCGTTGTCCAACTTTTCTAGCAATATTCCCCTTACTTTCTCAGCAAGCAAAAATTTGACACTCTTGTCAGTATAGAGTTCTTCATCAAAAATCGACTCACCTTCCGGCAAAAGATTGACAATTTTTTTTAAAAGTTCTTCTGTTCCTTCGCCACTTTTGACCGAAATTATGTTGGCATCAACACCTCCATCAAACTTTTGTTTCTTGTCCGCTTTCGTCTGCACCAAAATGACATTTTCACATTTTTGCCTCAAACTCTCAATATACTCTTTCTCTTCTTCTTGCAAGCCCACTGAACCATCAAAAAGATACAGTGCAACATCAGCGGAAGCAATCGCACTGCGCACATTTTTCATCATAAACTTGTCCAAATTGTTTTTGCTGTGATGGACACCAGGTGTATCAACAAAAATTATTTGATAATCTTTCCCAGTTTTTATGCCCAAAATGGAATTTCTTGTGGTCTGGCGTCTATGAGAGACGACTGCCACCTCTTCTCCCACAAAGAAATTGACCAAACTACTTTTGCCAGCATTTGGTTGTCCCAAAACTGCAACATAACCGCATTTCATCTGTGCACCCCACAAGTTGACAAAATTTTTTCAGCAGTTGAAGACATAATCTTTTCGTCCTCTTTCTCAATATGGTCATAACCCAAAAGATGCAAAAGGCCATGAAGAGCCAAGAAACAAACTTCTCTCTTTTTGCTGTGTCCATATTCTTTTGCTTGTGCATAAGCCACTCTCTTGCAGATTACAATGTCGCCCACAAGCAACTTTCCTTCGTCATCAACTTCATTGTCAAACTCGGCCAATTTTTGAGATGGCGATTTTTGCAAGTTTGGAAAAGAAAGCACATCAGTAATTTTGTCAATTTGTCTAAAATTCTTGTTTAATTCTTTTATTTCTTTCTCATCGACAAAATTTACAGAGACAACAACATTTTCGAAGTTTTCATTCAAAACGCGTCCAGCAGTTTCAAAAATTTTTAAAATTTGTCTTTTGTATGGGAAAATTTTTCCGTCAATTTGCATTATAAACTCCTATTTTTTCTTGCGTTACAATGACATAGTTCACAATAGTTACACCTGACAAATGTCGCAAGGTATAAAATTCTTCTTTTATTGTATCACAATCTTGACATTTTTCCAACGCTTTTTCTTTTGCTTTTGCAATATATTCATCTGCGACATCTTCAAATTTGGAATTTATCGTCTTTTCTTCCAATTCATATATAAAAGTTTTTCGCATTTTGAACGGCAACATAATATTTTTCACCAAATCCACATCTTCATATTCACATTCATACATTGCAAAGTTGTTTTCATCACTAAAAGAGTAGATTTTCAGTCCAAAAAGCGTGATTTCGTTGCTTTGGCAGACTCGCCCAGTGCGTTTAACTTCAATAAAACACTCATAGTGGTCAACACTGCCCTCATTATAGACCTCCGCTTCAATGCTTGCTTTGGCTTCCACCTTTTTGATTTGTCCCGAGGTGTCAATGGTGTAAGGTTCAACAAGCACATCACCCTCTTTGACAAAGTCTCCCACTTTGACAGTAACAGTGCCAGAAACAAGTTCAATTTTGCTGATTTTTCCGTTTTTCTGAGCAACAATAGGGGCAAAATCCCCATTCATTTCGTCTGGCAACAATTTTTCCTTGATGTTTATGACCAAAGTTTGCCCACGAACGATGCAGGAAACAAAACTTATTTCATCAAAGTTGTCTAAAAGTGCAATTTCCACTTCTTTTGTGTTCAATTTGTTTTTGTTATTGGAAAATCCTTCCTTGACAAACGATACAACTTGCATATTTTCCAACTTGTCCAATCCGTTAACTTCATATCGCCAAACAAATTGGCATTGAACCAAATAGAAAACGGCAAAAGCAACAATTGCCAACAACAGTCCAACCGATGAGTAAATCTTGGATAATTTCCCCAAAATTCCAAAGTGTCGAATTTGTGTGATTTCCACGCCTTTATTCTTCAAAAATTTTTCCACTTTTTTGTATGAAAAATAGGAGCAAGAAAACGAGGTTTCGTTCTTGCTGATTCTGTTGATGTTTGAAAGTGGTGAAATCTTGGAAAGTTCGTTTAAAATTTTTTCTTGATTTAAAGAATGGATAAAAAACTGCGTTTGTTCTTTTATTCTCATTAAAGTTGCTCCACCTTTTTGATAGTGCCAGTGATTTTTATGGTGTTTTCATTGAGTTCTGCGAGAATCATATCTCGTCCTTCCACCATAATCACTCCGCCTTTTACTTTAAAAGAAATGAGTTCTTTTGAAAGAGTCACAAGTCCCAAATGCCCCTCAACATACAAAAGAGCCCCCGAAATGTTGACGAGGTTAAAACTATCAAAATTGTTTTTTAAATTCCCCTTTATTTCATTGAAAAAATTAAACATCACACCACCTGCTATCATTATATGAATGTTGTTTTTTCAAAAGAATAAAAAATAAAAAAGATTAAGCAAACCTTAATCTTCATCTTCTTCGTCATCTTCATTTAGCGTGTCATCAAGAATAAGTTTCCTCACACGCTTTGGCAGGTCTTTGGTAATTTCCAAAATTTCTTCTTTGCTTTTGCCTTTAATGGAATCAAAATCAAAATTCATAATCGCTTCAAGTTCATTTTCGTCGTCATCATCGTCGTCTATTTGCAAATCATCAACACTTTCCATGCTATCTCGCAAGAATTTCTCATATGTTTCAAACTTTTCGTTCATAATTTTCTTTTGTGCATCAAAATCAGTGTTGTTTGAATCAAAATGATTTACAACTTGTTTCTTCTCAACTTCATTTTTGTCAGAAATGTCAACATCTTCCAAAGAGAACTCTTCCAAAGGTTCTTCCAATTGTTTTGGTTCTTCTTGTGGAAGTTCCAATTTTGGCAAAAGTGCAATTTCTTCTTTTTCGCGCTGTGCTTTGAAATCTTCTTTGCGCTTTTTGTCAGATTTAGCGTGCAAGACAAAACAAGTCACAATGAGCGATGCCACCAAAACAATCGCACAAATATAAATTGCCAGATACATTTTCCCTCCATATAATTCAAATTAAACAATTTGCAAAAATTTTGCAATATTTAAAGGTCTTCGTATATATTGTATCACAAAAACACAAATTTGTCTATTTAAATCAAAAAGAGGCAGTTTGCCTCTTTTATTATACTCTCATTCCAAGTTCTTCTGGTGAATATGCCCCAAACAGACCAATTGCCACTTTGAAGTTGTAGTTAACTCCATTTTGAGATTTGTCTTTGACGATATCGAAATAGATTTCCATATAATCGCAACCGTCCTCGCCAGCAAACATAGCAGGATTGAGTGTGACAAATGAGCCATAGGAAGAGGAATTGTTGAGTTGATAATAGTCTTTTGCTTTGCTTGTGCCGGTTATCAACTTTCTGTAACCGCCGTCAACAGCCTCGCCATCAATTCTTGGGTCGATTGCCCCTTCTCCAATATCGCGATTGAAATCGGTCTTGAATGAGAAATCACTTGGCGTGGCGATTTGATATTGTCCTTGCTCTTTTTCGCTGTAACCGATATAACAAGTGTTGTCTCCCCAAACGCCGTCTGTGTTTTTTCCACGAGTGATGGAAAGTGGTGTTGAAGTTTGTGCAGTCACAGTGTAGCCGTTTGCACTCTTGCTGTAATATCTCACGCCCACATTGATTTGAAGAGCGTCCAGCATGGTCTTTCCTGCCACCTCTTCGTTATATTCAAACGCCAACCACAAATCATGAATATATTTCAAATTTCCATCTTTTGAAATTTGGTCAGCAAGTGGATAGAGCACAAAACTTTGATATTCTGCCGTTGGAACATAATGGAAAAGATACTCATTCTTTTCATCATTCTTGCCATCTGGCGTGTTGTAGTTCAAGAAGAAATTGTCTGCTTCATAGTCAGTTATTTGTGAAACAGGATAGTTGTTTCCAAGTGTGAGTGGAGTTCCGTCACTTTTGATTCCAATTGGTGCTTTCTCACACGCATAACTTATGATGTTTTCAATGATTTTGTCATAGTTTCTGTTGAAGTTTAATGTTTCATTTGCATGTTCGGTGTCTGAACTTTCTGCTCCTGTTGTTGTGTCTTTAACAAAATTTGTGAATGACACTTGAAATTTTTCAGGACTGTCGATTCCAATCACTTTGTCTCTGATGAACTTTGCAAGTTGTTCTCTGTTTTTGTCCGTAAGCCCAACATAGTTTCCGACCTCGTTGTATCTTGCTTTGACCTTTCCAAGTGCGTCAACAACTGAAATATTTTCTCCCTCATAGTTTACTTTGACATCATTGACGCTTCCATCAGCAGAATTAAAATCTGGCGTGAAGTCAAAATATGGTGCATCTGCTTCAATGGAATAGTCATATCCCAAAACAAACAGATATGTTGCATATTCCAACGCGTCTTGATAATAGTTTTGAAGTCCTGTCACTTCATTTCCGTCCTTATCTTTATTGTAATAAGGCGAAAGCCAATAATCTTTATAAGCATTTCCATCGCTGTCTTTTTCTGTTCCATCAACCCCGTTATTACTATCATAAACTGAGAGATAGTTTGGACCTAATCCATCTTTATATAACTGAGTCCAGTCACCATCAAACATCAATTTATCAATATCTAATGTGTATGTGCCTATATTGTTGTTAACATTGCTCACAACATTTTGTTCAAAATTTGGAGTGTTGTAAAAAACAATTTTCTTACCTATGGCATCATATGGGAGATTCCAATTCCAATCTTTTGAAAAGTCCAGTGTGATTGTTTGAGACATAATGTACCCACTTTCTCTGACAGTCTTGACATCTGTTATCGTGTAACGAATGGAGTCATATAAATAATATTTGTTGTCACTTTCTTCACCTATTGTAAAGCCATTGTTTTTGTCTATTTCTTTTAGATAAAACTCTTTTTCTCCTGGGGTATAACCCATGTTGTTGTATGAATTATACAAACCTGCCATTATTTCTCTTGCAAAAAGATTGTAATAATTTTCAGAAAAATTGCCGACTGCGTCAGAAAAAGAATAATCAGCAGGACGAGAAAGAACCTTTGCTCCTGCAAGTGACTGGGTGCTTGTTCCATCAATTTCTCCACCACCGCCAAATTCACAGCCCGCAAAGAGCAAAAACATACAACAAAGAAGTAATGATAAAAATCTAAATTTCTTTTGTCTTTTCATATTGATATCATATCACAAAAATATAAAAAAAACAAGGAATTATTACAATTCCATGTCTTTTTCTGTGTTTGATGCTGTTTCGTCATAGGAAATCTCATAACGATAATCAGGATTTTCAACAACATAACTCACTGTTTCAACTGGTGTGTAAAGATTTGCGTTTTCTTTATCCAAGGTTGTCTCTTCATAAGTTGTCACAAACCATTTTCCATCTTTATCTTCAATCACATTGTAATTGTCACCATTTGTGTTTGTTGTGGCAGCAACGCCAACGCCTACCCATTTACATTCATTTCCATCATTGACAAGATAGTAATGTGTCCAGTATTTCATGCCAGCACTTTCATTACTTTTTGGTGTTGCAAAACTGAACACAACATTTTCTGAACTGAGTCCGTCAACTTTTGTTCCAGGGTTTGAAATATCACCACCTTGATATCCAACTTCTGCCAAACGATTGAAGATGTTTGTGGTCATCACATCAAAATCGTTTTGATTCATTGTTGTGTCGATTTGAATACCTTCTGAGCGAGAAAAAGCACGCCATGTAACAGAATTCAAATATTCAACAAAGTCGCTGGAAGTTGCAATTTGTCCATTTGCAAGATTTTCAAACAAAGCAGAATCTTTGATTGAAACATTTCTCAAATATGTCACGCCATCAACATCATGCACAATTCCCATTGAGAATTTTTCATTTGTCACATCAAAATATGCAATTTTGCCAAATTCAACATTATTAGAAACCCCACTCATCAAATATGCAAGAGCGTCTTCATTCCATTGATTGTTGCCTTTAAACCAATCGTCCATGATTTCGTTCAAAAGTGTGATATTGAAATCATAGTTGCCTTGTTCATCCACTGTGTAAATCTTGTCGCTCACAACTGCGATTGTGTCGTCTTTTACATTCGTTGGCATTGTCACTTTTGTTGAACCAACATTTGAAACCACTGCTGATGCTGATGATGATATCAACTCAGCGCCGCTGTCTGTGATTGTAAAGTAAACTTCGCCATCAATATTTGACCCAACAAATGTGTTGGAGTTTTGGTCATAACTTTCCCAAGAGCAAGAATCAAGAAAATCTTCAATTCCGCTCAAAACTGCTTTGTAATCACTTGTTTGTGCGTCGCTTGCGTAATTTTTGTGCCAATAATTGTCATTTCCAAATGAATAAACATAAAGTTTGTCTGCTTCTGTGGTGTAAAAGTTTATGTCTCCATTTTGGTTGTAATAAACAGTGCCGTCATTCACTTTGAGAATGTTTTGATCAAGTCCACTGTATGTGTGATATGTGTAGTTTGTTCCAAGACTGTCAACAAAAGCGTCAATTTTTTCAACTGGAACTTGTTCAATTGTGTCATCAATCACATTTTGAGGAAAAACTACATTTGTGTTTTCAATGTCGCTGATGCTCATTGTTCCAGCAGGAGTTGAAATTGTTGCACCATCAGATGTAAGTTGCATTTCAACAGATTCTTTCGTGTTGAAAACCTTGCCTTCGCCTTTGTATGTCTTTGTGCTTTCGTCATAACTTGTGAAGTTGAAACTATCAAAAATGTCTTGCAATTCTTGTGTTGCAGATTCAACTGTCACATAATCACCTGTTGCATATGACTTATGCCAATTTTGGTCGCCCAAGATTTCAAATGTATAAACATTGTTTTTGCTGTCAGTAAATGTGTACTTTTCAACTCCATTTTCATTGACATAAACTTTGTCTTCGTCAACCTTGACAGTCTTGTCAACAACATTGCTTCCTTTTCCATAAGAAGATGTCACTGTGTAATCATCTTTGATTGTTGAAGCAAATCTTTCAACTTCTTGTGTTGGAATTGGAGTTGGTTTTGGAGTTGGTGTGACTGTTGGACCACAAGCAGCGAGTGACAAAACAGAAAATGGGATTGCCAAAGCACAAATTACTTTTAATATTTTATGACTTTTCAAATGTTTTTTTCTCATAATTTCCCCCTTAGTTTAAACTATTATACAACATTCTTTTCAATTTTGCAATACCTAATTTAATTTATTCTCATAAAAAAGAACAAATACTGCTGGGCATAACCAGAAAAACAACCAAATTCATCGGTTAGATTGTATCTAATTTTTTCTCGATTCTCCTCTGGCACATAAAATTTGTTATACATTTTTGCAATCCATGTGTCAACTGGAAAGACATCTCCTCGTCCATATCCAAACAAAAGCACGCAATCCGCCACTTTTGGACCAACTCCTGCAAGTTCAATGAGTTTGTTTCGCAGGTCTTTGGTCGGCAAATTTTGCCAATCTTTCAAAGCGTCCTCATCAATTTGACGCACCACTTTATAGAGATATTTTGCTCTATAACCCGCCCCAATGTCCGAAAAAAATTGCTCATCAACTTTCAAAAGTTGTTCTCGCGTTGGAAATGCATAAAAATCTCCCATATTTGTCCCCAATCTTTCACGCAAACGATTTAAAATCAGTTGAATCCTCTTGATGTTGTTGTTTGCTGACACTATAAAAGAAATCAGCGTCTCAAACAAGTTTTGTCTCAAAATCCTGATGCCATGACCAAACTTGATGGGTTCTTGCAAAATTTTATGCTTTGAAAGTTCTTTCTTAACTTCACCATAATCAGTTTTTAAGTCAAAAAAGTTTTCAAAATAATTTGGTGAATCTGTTTTAATCAAATACCCCTCGGCAGTTTCATAAACTTTGGCACTCTTGTCCCATGACAGCACTTGATAACCATAATCGGATTTTTTATATGAAAAAATTTGCCCACACTCCAAGATATGCTCGGCATCAAAGTCGTCTTTTCCAAATATTTGAATATAATCTTTTCCTATTTCGTATTTCATTTTTTCCTAACAAAAAAGGGCTTTACAGCCCTTAAATTATTCAGCAATAACTGAAACGATATTTTTTCCGTTGCTCTTTCCAAAAGCCACTTTGCCGTCTTTGAGAGCAAAAAGTGTGTAGTCCTTTCCAAGACCAACATTTGCACCTGGATAAACCTCAGTGCCACGCTGTCTAACAATAATTGAACCAGCAGTTACAAACTCACCAGCATATGCCTTGACGCCAAGACGCTTGCTTTGAGAATCTCTTCCGTTTTTGGTTGAACCGCCACCTTTCTTGTGAGCAAAAAGTTGTAAGTTAATCAACATCTTCTCTAACCTCCATTTTTACAAACTTAGCATAGTTTTTTTGAATATCTTCCAAAGTAAGTTCCATCGCCTTCAAAATTGGCTGGGCTTTTTCAAGGTCGCTGTCCACAATCAAATGCAAATATCCATCTTTTATGTCACTCTGCACATCAAGTTTCAAAACTTCCTTCAATCCCACAAGTGCCATTTGGCTTGCAACTGAAATCGCACTGCACACAATGTCACTGCCCTCATCAGCATAACCGCTATGCCCTTTAATTTGAAATTCAAAAATCTTGCCTTTCTTTTTAAAAATCGTAATCTTTGTCATATTACATCTTTATTGAAACAATTTTAATTTCTGTCCAAGGTTGTCTGTGACCTTGTTTCTTGCGTTCATTTTTCTTAGGTTTGTATTTGTATACAACAATTTTGTCACCTTTTCCATGAGCAAGAATTTCAGCAACAACTTCCGCTGTCTTAACAATAGGTGAACCAGCAACTGTCTTGTTTCCGTCAGAAACCAAAAGTACATCCAAATTGAACTTGTCACCAACGGCCTTTTCAAGTTTTTCAACTCTAAGCACATCGTTTTCTGTGACATTATACTGTTTTCCACCTGTCTGAACTACTGCAAACATCTTTCTTACCTCCTCTAACCAAACTCGCTGTATAAGGTGTGGAATAATTTTTTACAACTTTTTATATTTTTTTGCAAAAATCCAACTTAAACCCGTTCCATGCGGATACATTGCATATTGTAACAAAAAACAACATATTTGTCAAGGTTTTTAAGATAATAAAATAAAATAATGATAGAAAAGTTCTCGCATTGAAACAGATATATCTTGACATTGTCCCGTACACACGATATAATTGATTATTAAATATTAGGAGGAAAAACTTATGACAAATAATTATAAAGTAGTAAAACGTTCTGACGGCTCCTATACTTATAAAAATGAAACAACAGAAAAAATTCTGGATTATCATTTCGTGGATGCAAAAAAAATTTGTGAAGGTTTTGGAAGAGTCCTTTTGGAAAATGGTTATTGGTCTTTGTTTGACGCAAAAACAGGAAAAATGCTAAAAGTTTCTTTTAAATGTATGGGCTCAATTCATGAAGGTTTTTCTTTTGTTCTCTTAGACAATGGCTATTGGTCTTATTTAAATCTCAAATCAAAAAAAGTTTTAAAAAAGCAATTCCGCAATGTTTGTCATGTTTCAGAAAGTTTTGGTGTTGTTCAATTAGAAAACGACTATTTGGCTTATTTCAATCCAAAAACTGGAAGTATCTCGAAATTATGTTTTAAAGATGCTTGGGATATTCACGATGGTTTTGGGCGTGTTATGTTAGAAAATGGTTCGTGGTCGTATTTCAACCCACAAACAGAAGAACTAATAGATATGCATTTCGAAAAAGTAAGAAATCTTTCCGAAGGAATTGGTGCTGTTCAATTAAAAGATGGTTGGACTTATTTCAACCCTAAAACTGGAAAACTTTTGAAAAAACGATTCGAAAATGTTGGTGATATTTCCGAAGGATTTGGTGCCGTTCAATTAGATAATGGATTTTGGACTTATTTCAATATAAAAACAGGTAAAATTCTTGACTTTCAATTTAAAGAAGCAAATGAAATTCACAACGGTTTTGGTATGGTCCAATTGGAAGATGGCTCCTATACATATATTGATGTAAAATCAAAAACCTTATTTAAACTTAGAAGTGACTCTAAGTTGAATAAGCATGTAAAAAAAGAAGAGAAAATCGCAGAATTTGTTAAAGAAAAAATCACACTCGAAAATCAAGGACTAAAATCGGAAAATAAGGAAGCCATGAAAGTTTCAAATAAGAATGACGGAGGGATTGAAAGACCATAAAAAATTAAAAAAAGGCTGATTTTCAGTCTTTTTTTATATATTAAACTTAAAAATTGACTTTAAATTTCTTTTTGCTTTTTCAAATAATCTTCAAAATAGTCAGGCAATTTTGCTTCAAAAGTCATAAAATCTTGCGTTCTTGGGTGAGTGAATGAAAGTTTGTATGCATGTAAAAGTTGTCCATTTAAGTCTTTTACTTCATGACCATATGTCTTATCTCCGACTACTGAGTGACCGAGATATTTTGCATGAACTCTGATTTGATGTGTTCTTCCTGTTTGAAGAGAAAACTCCACCAAACAACATTTTTCAAAGCGTTTTGACACTTTAAAATCAGTTATTGCAACTCTTCCAGAGTCCTGCACGCTCATTTTTTTGCGGTCTTTTGGGTCGCGTTTGATGAAAGTTTGCACTCTCCCCTCGTTTTCTTTAAGATTTCCTTCCAAAATTGCCAAATAATTTCTATGACAAGACTTGTTTTTAATTTGTTCTGCCAAACTCAAATGAGCAAAGTCATTTTTTGCCACCACCAATAGTCCACTTGTATCTTTATCTAGACGATGCACAATCCCAGGTCGTAACTGCCCATTTATTCCACTTAAATTTGAAAGTCTCAACAAAAGTCCGTTTACCAATGTTCCACTTTTAGTTGACGAACATGGATGAACAACTAGACCTTGCGGTTTGTTAATAACTGCCAAGTCATCGTCCTCGTAAACAATTTCAAAATCCACTTTTTCCGCTTCTGTGGAGATTTTTTCTGGTTCTTTGACAGTAACTTCAATCTTCATGCCCACTTTAAGATTCAATCCTGCTTTTGAAATCTTGCCATTTGTCAAAATATCGCCATTTTCAATCATGTTTTTTATGTGTGAGCGTGAAAATTCTGGAAATTTGTCCATCAAAAAAACATCAAGTCTCTGACCTTTTTCATCTTCTTTCACAACAATAGTTTTATTTTGCATTTGTATCGTCCTTTGGTTTTTCAGTCTTTCTGTTTTTCAAAAAATAAATGAGCAAATACACCAAAAATAAAACTACACCAACAGTCAGTGCCACATCGGCAAAATTGAAAACTGGAAAAGATTTCCAAAAATCAAATTGAATAAAATCTCTTACATATCCAAAAAATAGTCTATCATAAAGGTTTCCAAAACAACCTGCAAACAAAAAACCGAATGTTATGTTTAGAAGCCAAGTTTTGTTTTGTTCTTTGATATAATAAACAATAAAAATTCCCAAAAAAATCAGTGTCAACACAATCAAAAACACTTGTTTTCCAGCAAGCATACCCCATGCTGCGCCATAATTATGCACCAGTTTAAAGTTAAAAAGGTATGGAATGACAGTAATCACACTTCCATCAGCGAGTTGTGCATCAAAAACATATTTGGTCACCAAATCTAGCACCAAAATCGATACAAAAATTGACATCATCACCGAAAATTTAATCCAAAAATCTTTTTTCACAAAAATATCCTTTATTTTAATCTCTTTCAAGTTCCATATTTTTAGGCAAAAATATGTAGAGATTTTTGTCCACCATTTCTTGACTAGCTTCCAAAATGTCTATGACTCCTGCAAAATAATCCAATATCTTGTTTTTTTCTAATGTGTTGCAACCTCTAAAATCAAGAAAAAATGGAGTATCTTTTTTCAAAAGTTCCACCTTATCTTTGCAATCTTCAAAATTCTCAGGATAAAAAACCTTGATTCCATCAATTTCGTCTGGCAATTTTTGTGTTACTTTCAAATTATATGACGCTTTGGATTCTTTCTTTTTCTTGACAACCTTGACATCATCACCTTCAAATCCAAAAAATCTATAAATATAATTCATCAGCCCCATAAATTTTTCTCCATTTATTTGATTTTAACACAATTAACCATCTTTTGCAAATTTTTGACTTATATTTATTTTGGGAGTTTAAATTAAGATAAAAAAAAGATTGCAAACGCAATCTTTTTTTATTCGTATTATTCGATGATTTGTGAAACAACACCTGAACCAACTGTTCTGCCACCTTCACGGATAGCGAAACGAAGTCCTTGTTCAATAGCGATTTCTTTTGAAAGTTCAATTGTCATCTTAATGTTGTCACCAGGCATAACCATTTCAACACCAGCAGGAAGTTCAATTGTTCCTGTAACATCAGTTGTTCTGAAATAGAATTGAGGTCTATAACCATTGAAGAATGGTGTGTGGCGTCCGCCTTCTTCCTTCTTCAATACGTAAACTTCGGCAGCAAATTTTGTGTGTGGGTGAATTGTGCCAGGTTTGCAAAGAACTTGTCCTCTTTCGATTTCAGTTCTTTGAATACCACGAAGAAGAATACCAACGTTGTATCCTGCAATACCTTCGTTAACAGTCTTTCTGAACATTTCAACGCCAGTTACAACTGTTTGTTTCTTAGCGCCCATACCAACGATTTCAACAACGTCGTTAATCTTTACAACACCTCTTTCAATTCTTCCTGTGGCAACAGTTCCACGACCAGTGATTGTGAATACGTCTTCAACAGGCATAAGGAAAGGTTTGTCTGTATCTCTTTCAGGTTCTGGAATATAAGAATCCAAAGCATCAAGAAGTTCTTGAATGCAAGCGCAAGCAGGGTCAGCAACATTTCCAGCTTGAGCTGCTTCCAAAGCTTTAAGAGCGGAACCTTTGATAATTGGAGTTGTGTCTCCTGGGAAACCATATTCAGAGAGCAAATCTCTGATTTCCATTTCAACGAGATCCAAAAGTTCTGGGTCGTCAACTTGATCAGTTTTGTTCATGAAAACAACGATGTAAGGAACACCAACCTGTCTTGCAAGCAAGATGTGTTCTCTTGTCTGTGGCATAGGACCATCTGTTGCAGCAACAACAAGGATAGCACCGTCCATTTGTGCAGCACCTGTAATCATGTTTTTAACATAGTCAGCGTGTCCTGGGCAGTCAACGTGAGCATAGTGACGCTTGTCAGTTTGATACTCAACGTGTGCTGTGTTGATTGTGATTCCTCTTGCCTTTTCTTCTGGGGCCTTATCGATTTCGTCATATCTCATTTTCTGAGCGTAACCCTTTGCAGCACTGTACATTGTGATAGCAGCAGTAAGGGTTGTTTTACCATGGTCAACGTGGCCGATAGTACCAACGTTAACGTGAGGTTTTGTATTATCATATACACCTGTAGCCATTTTTAATATCTCCTTTTTATAATCTACCTTGACATTTTAACATATAATTTGAAAATGTCAAAACAATTTTGCACAAATTTTAAAATTTTTACTAGATTTTGGCAAATTCGCAAAAATTATTGAGCCTTTTTGCGTTGTCCAACGATTGTTTCAGCAATATTCTTTGGAACTTCATTATATTTCAAGAATTCCATTGTGAAAGTTCCACGACCTTGTGTCTGTGAACGAAGGTCTGTTGCATAACCAAACATTTCTCCAAGTGGAACTTCTGCATTTACCACTTGAACGCCTGGTTTTGTTTCATTTCCAGTCAAGATACCTCTTCTTGAAGTAAGGTTACCCATAACAGTTCCAAGATAATCATCTGGGACTTCAACTTGGACTTTCATAATAGGTTCAAGAAGCACTGGATTTGCTTTTGTTGCACCATCTTTAAATGCCATTGAGCCGGCAATCTTGAACGCCATTTCAGAAGAGTCAACTTCGTGGTAAGAACCATCAAGAACAGTTACTTTGAAGTCAACAGTTTCGTAACCAGCAATAACGCCGTTTTTGCTTGCTTCAATGATACCATTGTTGATTGGTTGAATGTATTCTTTTGGAATTGAACCACCAACAGTCTTATCTTCAAACACATAGCCAGCACCTGGTTCAAGAGGTTCAATGTTGATTACGCAGTGACCATATTGACCTTTACCACCAGACTGTCTAACAAACTTGCCTTCTGCACGAGTTGCTTTTCTGATTGTTTCCTTGTAAGCAACTTGTGGTTTTCCGACATTTGCTTCAACCTTAAATTCACGAAGAAGTCTGTCAACGATGATTTCAAGGTGAAGTTCGCCCATTCCGGCAATGATTGTTTGACCTGTTTCTTGGTCTGTATAAGTTTTGAAAGTTGGGTCTTCTTCGGCAAGTTTAACAAGCGCAAGCACCATTTTTTCTTGCATAAGTTTTGTTTTTGGTTCAATAGCAACCTTAATAACTGGTTCTGGGAATTCCATACTTTCCAAAACGATAGGATTTTTTTCGTCACAAAGAGTTTCGCCTGTGATTGTGTCTTTAAGACCAACAATCGCAGCGATATCTCCTGCTCCAACCTCTTTGATTTCTTCTCTTTGGTTGGCGTGCATACGGATAAGACGACCAACTCTTTCCTTTTCGCCCTTGTTTGAGTTGTAAACATAAGAACCAGCAGTAAGTTTTCCAGAGTAAACTCTGAAAAATGCAAGTCTTCCAACGAATGGGTCTGTCATAATCTTAAATGCAAGACCTGCAAATGGAGCATCTTCGCTTGGTGCTCTTGTTTCTTCTTCGCCAGAATCTGGATTAACGCCAGAGATGTGGTCGATGTCAAGTGGTGATGGAAGATACCATACCATTGCATCAAGAAGCATTTGAACACCCTTGTTTTTGTAAGATGAACCACAAAGAACAGGAACTAATGCTCTGCTGATTGTTGCTTTTCTCAAAGCAGTTTTAAGTTCGTCCAAAGAGATTTCTTCGCCCTCAAAATACTTTTCAAGAAGAGCATCATCAGTTTCAACAATCTTTTCAATCATTTCATCATGAAGTTGTTGAGCTTTTGCTTTATATTCTTCTGGGATTTCAACGACATTGAAAACGGTTCCCATATCGTCTTCATAAATCTCTGCCTTCATTGTCAAAAGGTCGATAATTCCTCTGAATGTGTCAGCTTCGCCAATTGGCATTTGAATGGCAATTGGATTTGTTTTCAATCTTTCTTTGATTGATTCTACGCAACCATAAAAGTCGGCAGCATCTCTGTCCATTTTGTTGACATAGATGATGGTTGGAACTTTGTATTTTGTTGATTGACGCCATACAGTTTCAGTTTGTGGTTGAACTTTGTCACGAGCAGAAAGCACAAGAACCGCACCATCAAGCACTTTCAAAGAACGCTCAACTTCAACAGTGAAGTCAACGTGTCCCGGAGTGTCGATAATGTTGATTTTGTGACCTTTCCATTGGCAAGTTGTACAAGCAGAAGTGATTGTGATACCTCTTTCTTGTTCCTGAGCCATCCAGTCCATGGTGGCAGCGCCATCGTGAACTTCACCGATTTTGTGATTTTTTCCAGTATAGAACAAAATTCTTTCGGTGGTTGTGGTTTTACCTGCATCGATGTGAGCCATAATTCCGACGTTTCTGGTCATCTCTAGGTTTGTAGCCATAATTTTTCTCCTATTTAATTTTTTCACATTTTGTTTAAACTAAACCATGGTGTGAATACCATTTTAAAAATACTCAAATGGAAAATGAGCATCAAGCAAATTTTACCACTTGTAATGTGCAAACGCCTTGTTAGCTTCTGCCATTCTGTGCATTTCGTCACGCTTTTTGATTGAAGCGCCAGTGTTGTTGTATGCGTCCAAAAGTTCACCAGCAAGTTTTTCATTCATATTTCTTTCGCCAGTTCTCTTTCTTGCGTTCAAAACAATCCAACGAATTGCAAGAGTTTGTCTTCTTTCTGGTCTGATTTCCATTGGAACCTGATATGTTGCACCGCCAACTCTACGACCCTTTGTTTCGAGCATAGGTTTTACATTTTCAATAGCAGTAAGGCAAACATCAAGAGGTTCAGCACCAGTTTTTTCTTTTAAGATGTCAAAAGCACCATAAACAATTCTTTGAGCAAGGCCTTTCTTTCCGCTCATCATAACTTGGTTAATCAATTTTGTTACAACCTTGTTATTGTAAATTGGATCTGGTAAAACATCTTTCTTAACCGCACTATTTCTTCTTGGCATTGTGTTCTACTCCTTTTTATAATTTTTAATTTTTCCCAAACATCAAAATTGAAAATCTTTTTCCGTTTCCAATAAAGTGTTTTGAAACTTTTACTCAAATTTCTCCTTAAAGTCGCGACAAAATCGTCAACAAATTTTATGCAACTGCGATTTTCGTTAGGTCGCGAAGGCAAATAATCAAACAATAAGGCGAAACTTTTTGACCATCGGGCAAAAATGAGCAAAAGTGCAGATTATTTGCCTGATTTTGGTCTCTTTGCACCGTATTTGGAACGACCTTGCTTTCTGTTTGCAACGCCAGCTGTATCCAAAGTACCGCGAATGATGTGATATCTCACACCTGGGAGGTCTTTAACACGTCCGCCACGAACAAGCACAACGCTGTGTTCTTGCAAATTGTGACCAATTCCTGGAATGTAGCAAGTTCCTTCTTGACCATTTGAAAGTTTTACTCTGGCAATTTTACGAAGAGCAGAGTTAGGCTTTTTAGGTGTTGCAGTTCTAACAGAAAGGCAAACACCACGCTTTTGAGGACACTCTTCAAGAAGAGGAGCTTTTTTCTTTCTCTCAAAAGTTTTTCTTCCATTTCTTACAAGTTGGTTAAATGTAGGCATCTTTTTCTCCTTTTGTCAAAATTTTCAGTTTTAAATCATGAATGGATTTGTCTTTCGTGATTTTTGGTTTTGAAAAAACAAAACTAAAAAAACATGACACGAAGATTTCGTGCCATGAAAAATGCTTTTTTATTTGAAACATGAACAACACAATTACCTGGGACAGACACCTGCCTTTGTAACTTTGAAGAAATCTCTTCAAATCGGTGCAACACTTAAAAGTGCCACCTGTTGTTTGTTTATGCTTTTTAAAGCACTGTTTCCGACAACGAAACACAGTGCCTATTATATATGTTTTTAAGTCTATTGTCAAGCGATTTATTTGATAATTTTATGTATCATACAAAAATTTTGCATTTGGAACTTAGTTTGGTGAAAAAATCTTTTCAATGAAAGTTTTATATTTTTTTAACCTTCCGGTAGTTTCGTCAAAAACATAATACAATTCTTTGCTTCTTTTAGAAACTTTTTCATTATATTCGCCTGAAACTTGTTTTTTATAATGATTTTTGCAAGGAACATATTCTTTTGGCTTTGGTGGAAGAGGTGCTGGCGGTTTTGGAGGTGGTGGAACTTTTTTCTTAAAAAGTATTCGACTGTTGTTTTGTGCTATAATTTTTTCTCTTTCCTTTGTAAGTCTGTCAAATTCTTTTTTTTCTTTGTCGTATTTCTCTTTTTCTTTTTCCCATTCTCGAAACTTATCATTTTTTGCCTTGTTATTTGAACAAGCATATCTTTTAGGTGCTGGCGGTAAACAAGCCGCCGAACGAATAGCGTCTTTAATTGCAACTTCAAGTGCCTTTGTAAAGCCAAGTTCTTCTTCCTTCAACATCGGCTTATTACAATGTGGACAATTCATTTATCTCTGGTTCTCCTATTTTTATTATAACTCAACTGGTTCAATTATACAAGAAATTTCGCAAAAAATTCTTCTTCGCTTAAAATAGGAACATTGAGCGCTTTTGCTTTGTCAAGTTTACTACCCGCCTCTTCGCCTGCCAAAACAAACGAAGTGTTTTTGGAAACGCTGGAAGCAGTTTTTCCGCCATTTTCCTCAATGATATTTGTCATGTCTTGACGCGAATAGTTTGGAAGAGTTCCAGTCAAAACAAATGTCAAACCGTTCAAAACATTGGATTTTGCTTGATTTGAACTCTGAGGAACGACACCAACAGACAGCAATCTTTCAATTTCTTTGAGATTGCTTTCGTCTTTAAAAAAGTCAACGATGTTTTGAGCAATAATTTCTCCAACATCTTCAACAGTGAGCAGTTGTTCATATGTGGCATTTTTGATGTCTTCAAGATTTGGAAAGACCTTCGCCAAATCTTTTGCAGTCTTTATGCCCACTTCACTGATTCCAAGTGCATACAAAAATCGGAAAAATTCAATATTTTTGCTCTTTTCAAGACTCGAAAGGCAGTTTTCCGCTTTTTTATCCTTAAATTTTTCAAGACCGACCAGTTGCTCTTTTGTCAAATGGTAAAGGTCAGAATAATGTCTCAAATTCAAATCATCATAAAACTGAATAATCGTCTTTTCAGAAAGTCCTTCAATGTTAAACGCTTCACGACTGACAAAATGAGTAAGCCGTGCAACAATTTGCTCTTTGCAACCATCATGATTTGGGCAGAAAACAAGTGGCCCTTTTTTGATTAAAGTTGTGTGACAACAAGGGCAAATTTTTGGCTCTTCAATAGGCTTTGAAGACTCATAACTCTCCGCCAGCCCCAGCACCTCTGGAATTACTTCATTGCTTCGTCTGATAAACACGCGACTTCCAAGCAACACTTTCTTTTTTTTGATGTCTTCAATGTTGTTGAGTGTTGCACGCGTTATGGTTGCACCTGCAAGTTCCAC
>JBJFCL010000007.1:0-76949 GCA_051888935.1 Candidatus Caccovivens sp.
CGATAAAACAAAACACAATCCTTGTATTCTTCTTTCATTTGCAAATAATGTTTCATCATATCTGACGGCTCTTTTGCCTTTGCCATTATTTTTTCTCCTGTTTTTGAATTTTCTTTTCAAGTGCCAAAAGTTCGTTTACACGGCGCTGTTTGACCTCTTGTGGAATTTGACCATCCATCTTGCTTGCCACAGTCCCCTCGCGCGGAGAGTACATAAATGCAAATATGCTGTCATATTTGACTTCTTCCACAAGGCTCAAAGTGTCTTTAAATTCTTCTTCGGTCTCTGTTGGAAAGCCCACAATAAAGTCAGAGGTTATGCGAGCGTTTGGCATCTTATCTCGAATTTTTTTGATTATTTCCAAATATTTTTCACGCGTATAGACGCGGTTCATAAGTTTCAAAATGCGGTTGTTTCCACTTTGTGCTGGAAGATGAATTTCTTTCAAAATCTTGTCTTCTTTTGCCAAAACATCAATAACATCGTCAGTCAAATCTTTTGGGTGAGAGGTCATGAAAGTCAATTTAAAATCTCCATCAAGGGCACAAATATCTTCCAAGAGTTTGGCGAAAGACACCTTTGGATTCAAATCTTTGCCATATGAATTGACATTTTGTCCCAAAAGCGTTATTTTTTTGTATTTTCCTTCTGCCAAAATGCTCTTTATTTCGTTCAAGATGTTCTCTTCTTGGCGACTCTTCTCTCTTCCTCGAACATAAGGAACAATACAATATGTGCAGAAATTGTTGCAACCTTGCATAATATTTACCCACGCATTGTCTCCACTTGTGCGTTTGTAAGGCACACTTTCGTCGATATCGCCTTCTTCATAAAGGTCCAACACCCTGCCTTTTTTGACAGCGTTGACATAATGTTCAAAATTTGGCAAATTGAAAGTGCCAATAACAATATCCACAAATGGAAAAGTCCTGAGCATATAATTTGCCGTGCTTTCTTTTTGTGTCATACAGCCACAAACCGCAATGATAAGGTCAGGCTTTGCTTTTTTCAATTTTTTCAAAGCCCCCACATTCCCAAAAACTCTGTCTTCTGCGCCTTCTCTTATTGCACAAGTGTTAAAGATAATCAAATCCGCATCTTCACGCCTATCTGCCAAGGTGTAACCCATTTTCTCGCAAATAGCGGCAAGTTTTTCCGACTCATGCACATTCATTTGGCAACCATATGTAACGATATAATATTTCATGCTATGATTATAGCAAAATTTTCTCATCTTTTGCAAGTCAAAATGTGAATTTTTAGACAAATTCTGACACATAATAGGGAAATGAAGAAATTTGTCAAAATTTGTCTAATTTCAGTTGTTTTGCTTGTCACTTTCGCTGTTGTTTTCAGCGGAACATACCTGGCAATCAATTACATAAAGTTTCAATCCATACCGCTAAATGCCGAAGCTTTAACAAATCCTGCTCTTTCAATTGATATCTTTTCGATTGAAAACAAGCAAATTGAAGAAGAAAATCTTTTCAACGGAGATTACTGCAAATTGGAAGACTTGCAACCATACACAAAAGAGGCATTTTTGTCAATTGAGGACAAAGAGTTTTACCATCACAATGGAATAAACAAAAAGCGAATCGTCAAAGCCATGCTCAACAACATCAAGAGCATGAGTTTGAAAGAAGGTGCTTCCACAATCAGCCAACAACTTATCAAAAACACCCATTTAACAAACGAAAAAACTTTTGAACGCAAACTCAAAGAAATTGCACTTACCCAAAAACTCGAAAAGAGTTTTAGCAAAGACGAAATACTCGAAAGTTATTTAAACATAATCTTTTTTGGCAACAACTGTTATGGTCTTGAAAGTGCCAGCAAGTTTTATTTTGACAAGAGCGCAAAAGATTTGACGCTAAGTGAAAGTTGCACCCTTGCAGGAATAATAAAGTCTCCAAGCAAATATTCTCCATTGTCCAATTATGACAACTGTCTTGCGCGTCGCAATTTGGTCTTGCGCGAAATGGAAAGAGATGGTTATATCACCGCAGAAGAAAAATTATCTGCACAAAACCAACCTATCACGCTTTCCACAAGCAAAAAAACAGCAAACAAAACCAATTCATACTCCCAAGCCAGCATTGACGAAGCCTGCAAAATTTTGAATATGCCAGCAAAACAGATTGCTCTTGCTGGTTACAAAATTCACACCTACATGAACGAAGAAAAACAACAATCCTTGCAAAACGCCCTGTCAAACAATAAATTTGAAGATTTGGATAGTGCAGGAATCGTCATTGACGCAAAGACGCATGGCGTTTTGGCGTATCTTGGCGACAGTGCTTACAAACTCAGTGAAATAAAGCGTCAACCTGGTTCATGTTTGAAACCAATACTTGTTTACGCCCCTGCACTCAATGAAAATGTCGTTTCTCCTGCCACGCAGGTTTTGGACGAAAAAATCAAAATCGGAAATTTTGAACCATCAAATGTAAACAAAAAGTTTGCTGGATATATGTCGGTGACAGACGCAGTCAAAAACTCGGTCAACATTCCTGCGATAAAAGTGCTCAGTTACATTGGAATTGACACAGGCAAACAATACGCCGAAAAACTTGGCATCAATTTTGACGAAAAAGACAACAGTTTTGCTCTTGCACTTGGTGGAATGACATATGGAGTGACACTCAAAGACCTTGCAACTTCCTACACTGCCTTTGCAAACAACGGAAATTTTGCACAATCGTCTTTTATCCAATACATCACAGATGCCAACGGCAAACTTGTCTATGTCCACAAACCGCAAGAACAAATGGTTTTTCGAGAGGATAGTGCCTACCTTATGACCAACATCTTGCAAGAGACAGCAAAAAGCGGAACAGCACGAAAGTTGTCCAATTTGTCAAACACAGAAATTGCTTCAAAAACAGGAACTGTCGGCAAGAAAAATGGCAACACAGACGCCTACAACATCTCTTACACACCGACCGAAGTAATCGGCGTTTGGTTTGGAGATTTATCAAATGCGCCAAGCAAAATCGCAGGTGGAAATCAGCCGACAGAGGTCGTCAAGCAGTACATAAGTTCACAAACATATGAAAAGACAGATTTTGACATTCCATCAAGTGTTGCAGAGGCAAGAATCGACTCCCTCGCAAAAGCGGACGACCATCGAATCGTGCTTGCAAGCCCATATTGTCCAGAGCGTTACACCGAAACAGCAATTTTCTCACGATTTAATATGCCAAGCGAAATGTCTAGCAATTTTGCCGAAAAACCAGAAATAAACGCATATTGCATGGTCAAAAACAACCAAATTGTCGTCAATCTCAATGCAAAAAAGCACATAATCTACCACATTTTCAAAGACAATATTCCTTATCAAACAATAGAGGACAAAGAAGGAGAACTCACCCTTCGCCTTCCACTTTTGGAATCAGAATCAGTCGTAAAAATTGTCGCTTCATATCAATCTTGTGATGATTTTGAAAGCGAAAAGACTTTCACTCTATCAAAAGGCACTTCCGCTCAATCCTCGCCAAAAGAAAAGTGGTATATATAAAAATTGACCACAAGTTTTGTAAAAATTAAACAAAAAAATTTCAAAACCACAAAAAAAACGCTAAGATTTCCTAGCGTTTTTTCAAAAACTTTAAAATCAAATACTAAGCAACATTATTCATCAACTTCTGTTGCAACAATGTCAGCATTGCCTGAAACTTGTTGTCTGATTTTATCTTCAATTTCTTGCTTGATTTCTGGATTTTTGTCAAGGAAGAGTTTTGCGTTTTCTTTTCCTTGTCCAATCTTTTCGTCATTGTATGAGAACCATGCCCCAGATTTCTTCACAATTCCAAGATTGATAGCCATGTCAACAATGCAACCTGTCTGTGAAATGCCTTGACCATACATAATATCAAATTCTGCCGTTTTAAATGGAGGAGCAAGTTTGTTTTTGACAACCTTAACTTTCGTGCGGTTTCCAATGACATTTTGACCTTCTTTGATTGTGTCAGTCTTTCTAACATCAAGACGAATGCTTGCGTAAAATTTGAGTGCTTTTCCGCCTGTTGTCGTTTCTGGATTTCCAAACATTACACCAATTTTTTCACGCAACTGATTGATAAAAATCACAGCAGTATTGCTCTTTGATGAAACAGAAGTCATTTTTCTGAGTGCTTGACTCATCATTCTTGCTTGAAGCCCCACATGATTGTCACCCATTTCGCCATCAATTTCTGCTTTTGGAGTTAGCGCTGCAACTGAGTCCACAACAATAATATCAAATGCACCAGAGCGAATAAGTGTGTCGCAAATGTTGAGTGCTTGTTCGCCATTATCTGGCTGAGACACATACAAAGATTTTGTGTCAACGCCCAATTTTTCTGCGTAAACAGGGTCAAGTGCGTGCTCTGCATCAATAAACGCTGCACGACCACCCGCTTTTTGTGCCTCTGCAACCATATGAAGTGAAACAGTTGTTTTTCCAGAGGATTCTGGGCCATAGATTTCAATGATTCTTCCACGAGGGATTCCGCCAATTCCGAGCGCCAAATCCAAAGTCAAGCAACCAGTTGGAATAACATCAACTTTTTGATAAGGGCTGTCGCCCAATTTCATAATTGCACCCTTTCCAAAGTCTTTCTCAATTTTGAGAAGTGCTTGTTCAAGTGCCTCTTCTCTTGCATCTTTCTTCTCTGCCATAAAAATTTCTCCTATATACCCATTATACTTATAAACAACAATTTTTCAAAACAAATTAAGTATTTTGTTTCAAAAATCGCAAAGTATAATAGTATAAATTTAATCTTTGAGGACTTGTTTGTTGTTTGTGATATACTTCACGCCTGACACAATGGTCATGATAACTGTGATTGCCAAAAGCACATAACCCACGATGCTAAGCACAGCATTCGTTGTCTTCCACGCCTGAATGCTTGCATTGTAGAACTCTTCAATCACAAAAGCATAGATAAAGTAAAATGCCAAAGTTATATCTTGAAAAACTGCTTTGATTTTTCCATAGATATCTGCTGCAAGCACAACATTTTTTGTTGCTGCAATTTGTCTGAATGCACTGATAATCAATTCTCTCGCCAAAATGATGATGCCTGCGATAATTCCAATATATGTTGGATAAATAATAGGCACAATTTCTGTTCCAACATTTGGTGTAATCGGTGTTGCGATAAGAAGCAAAATTCCACTCATTGCCAACACTTTGTCTGCAATTGGGTCAAGAAATTTTCCTAGATTTGTAACAAGATTGTTTTTTCTTGCAATATGTCCATCAAGAGCATCGGTCCAACAAGCCACGATAAAAATTATTGTTGCAATCAACTTTCCATAAGGAATGAAGTCTACAAGGTAAAAAAATACAAACAATGGGATTAAAAAGATTCTTGAAATTGTGATTTTATTTGGTAAATTCATAAACACTCTCCTATATAATTTTCTCCGTCAAATCCGATAAATTTGACATTAACAAACTGTCCAACATCAAGTGCAGATGCATCAATCGCAACACCAAAATCAACGGTTGGAGATTGATATTGTGTATGGCCAATGTAGCGACCAGTTTGTTCATCAAAGTAATCAATCAAAACTGTAAAAGTTTCATTGATATTTTCTTTTGCTTTTTCAGAAGCAATTTTTCGTTGCAGACGCAACATCTTGTTAAGTCTATGTTTTTTTGTTCCTTCGGAAATTTGTTTATCCATAAAGTAGCTTGGTGTGTTTTCTTCTCTGTAATATGGAAAGAATCCAGCATAATCAAACTTGGTTTCTTTGACAAAATCATACAGTTTTTTGAAGTCACCTCTCGTTTCACTTGGATATCCCACAATGAAAGTTGTCCTCAAAGCAATTTCCGAAAAATCGTTCTTGATTTTCTTGATAAGTTCTCTCGTGTTTTGTTCATCTAAACGCCGACGCATACTTTTTAAAATTCTATCATCAATGTGTTGAAGTGGAATATCCAAATATTTGCACATCTTTGGTTCATTTTTAATAAAATTCAAAAGTTCGTCATTTGTTTTTTCTGGATAGGCATAATGCAATCTAATCCACTTGATACCCTCTATCTTGACAAGTTTTTTGCATAAGTCAATCAATCGATTTTTTCCATACAAATCTTCGCCATAACGCGTCACATCTTGTGCAACCAGAATAAGTTCCTTTATACCTTGTTTTGCAATTTCTTTTGCTTCCGAAACAATTTCATCTATATCAAAACTTTGATATCGTCCTTTAATGCGCGGAATGGTGCAATAAGAACAAGCATTGTTGCAACCTTCTGCGATTTTCAAGTATGCATAAGAACCTCTATTTGTAAAAATTCTGCCATTTTTATTTCCCGCAGTTATAGGTTCAAATGCATACAGTTTTTCCACAACTTGCACGATATTGTCGTTGTTGTTTACAACTGCGTCAACTTCTGGAATTTCTTTTAACACTTCATTTTTGTATCTTTGAGCCAAACAACCTGTGACAATCACTTTTTCCAGTTTGTTTTGATTTTTGAGTAAGCACATCTCAAATATGTTGTCAATCGCCTCTTGTCTTGCTGGTGAAATGAACGCGCAAGTGTTGACAATAACAATTTCTGCATCACTGACATCACTCACAATTTCAAAGCCAGCATCTTGAAGTCGAAAAAGCATCTTTTCCAAATCAACACGATTTTTGTCACAGCCAAGACTGATTGCGGATATTCTTTTGTTTCTCAATTTTTTGTCCATGAGTCTTCCTTTTGTTAATGTATTTTATTTGACAAATAACAACACTTAAAATCTTCTCATAGCAAAGTCAACTAATAAGTGCTGATTTTTAGTCATATTGGTCACCAAAAAGTTCTCTAAATTCTTCTTCTGTTGTATAAACAGTTCTTCCTTTGACCCCATCAGCACTGGAAATGTATCCAGCCGCTTCCATTTGGTCAATTATTCGCGCCGCTCTTGGATAACCAATCGCAAAGCGTCGTCTTATCATTGTGGCAGAAGCCTGTTTACACTCGATTGATGCTTTAAGAGCCTGTGGAAGAAGTGGGTCAATGTCATTATTGTATCCACCACCATTTTGACCAGCAGTTTTGTTTGGATTGTTGATGGCATCTTCAATCTCTTTATCAAAAATCGGCTTGTTATTATCGCGAACATAATCAACAATATTATTTATTTCGTTTGTCGTTATGAAACAGCCCTGAACACGCTTAGGTTCTTGTGCGCCAATTGGATAATAGAGCATATCACCTTTGCCCAGCAATTTTTCCGCGCCAACTCTGTCCAAAATGACCATGGAATCAATTGCACTGGTAACCGCAAATGAAATTCTAGAAGGAATGTTACCCTTAATGAGTCCCGTCACGACATCTGCAATAGGTTTTTGTGTTGCCAAAATCAAGTGAATCCCAGCAGCACGAGACTTTTGTGCAAGTCTTATAATCTTTTCTTCAACCTCTCTCTTTCCTGTCATCATAAGGTCAGAAAGTTCGTCCACAATGAGCACAATAAATGGCATTTTTTCAACTTTTCCAGACAAAACATCAGGAGTTTGATTGTATTCATCAATATTTTTTACTCTGGCAAATCCCAGCAGTTCAAAACGCCTTTCCATCTCGTTGACAGCCCATGCCAAAGTATTTATTGCTTTTTGAGTGTCGCAGACAATATTTGGCATAATCAAATGTGGCAACGCTTCATAGGAAGCAAATTCCACGCGTTTTGGGTCAATCAAAATAATTCTTGCGTCTTCTGGTGAGGCCTTGTAAATCAAACTTAAAATAATTGAATTTAAGCAAACACTCTTTCCAGAACCACTCGCCCCAGCCACCAAAAGGTGAGTGAGTTTTTTCATATCGCCACAGATAATTTTGCCAGAAATATCTTTTCCGATGGCAAAAGTTAGCGGAGAAGATGCTTGTTGGAATTCTTTTGACATGATGACATCTTTCAAACTTATAGTTGCAATTGATGAGTTTGGAACTTCAATCCCGACCACGCTCTTGCCCGGAACTGGCGCTTCAATTCTGATTGCACCTTCCGCCGCAAGCGATAGAGCAATGTCATCAACACGATTTTTGATTTTGCTCACAGAAATTCCTTGTGGCATTTCAAGTTCATAGCGAGTAACTGCTGGTCCAACCACCACCCCTTGCACTTTTGCAGGAACACCAAATGTTTCAAGTGTATTTTCCAAGAGAACACGCTTGGTTGCCACATCTTCGTTGAGTTCCGAAAGGTCAACGCTCTTAGTTGTAATAAAATCAATTGGAGGTTTTTCATAGAAATAAGGTTCTTTCTTCTCTTCCTCTTCTGCTTGCAAAGGTTCATTCCCTCTAAGCAATGAGCCATTACGCATGGCGATTGTTTCTGCTTGTGCCCTAAAAGCATCACGAGCATCGCGGTCCTCTTGATTTAACAATCTGTCTCGCTCAAAGCCACGGCGTTCAAAATTTGTTCTATCCCCTCTATCAAAACTTGTCCTTTCGAAACTATTTCTTTCAAAATTCCCACCATTGTTGCGTTCAGGAAGAGAATTCAACAAATTTCTTTCAGGGTCATTTTCAACTTCTTCAAAAATATCGGGATTTTCGTTCTTTTCTTCTTCAATCGCACTTTTCAAAATGTCGTCTGCTTGTTCAACCAATTCATCGCTCTTAACTTCTGGCAAAGAGCGTTTAAAATCCACTTGCTCGCTTTCTGGTTTAAATTCTTGTTCAACTTTCTGTGAATTTGTGTCCGATTTAAGATTTGTCAAGTTTGCACTGACTTCTTCTTTGGTCGGAGCATCTTTTTTCATATCTTTAAAATATTCGTCAATATCAATTTGAGGCGGAGTCAAAATGAGTTCTTTCAAACTTTTTGGCTTTGTTTCTTGCACCTTTTTGATAGATTGATTGTATGAAGATGGCGGATTTCCTTCTCCGTATTCATACGCTTTGTTACGCTTTTTATCAAGTCCCAAAATTTGTCTGGCAGAAAGTGGTTTGTTTTCTTGCACCACCTCCGCTTGCTGTTCTTTCAAGTTTCCGTCCAAAACGACATTTATATCTTCTTTTTCTCTCACTGATGGAGTGCTCAAAATTTGCTTTTGCTCTTTTCTTTCTGTTTCGCTGATTTTAATTGAAACTGGGGAGTCAATTTCCTTGTTTTTCTTCATAAAGTTGAGGTAATCAACCAAAAGTGCCACGCAAATAACGAGCGACAAAGCAAAAATGATATAAGCACCATAGATGTTTGCGATATACAAGAAAATTGTGGAAAAAATTCCAATCAAAAAGCCACCTGCTGTCCATTTGTCAAGGTAATTTTTTGCCAAATAATCCCAAAAAGGCATTATCTGTGTTTGACCATCTTCCAACAAAACTTTGTTGTTTCCAACCACTGCCAACTGCAACATACATAATGCAAAAAAGACTGATAGAATAAGACAAATGGTGTATTTTTTTGACATAACATATTTTCGATTGTTAAGAAGAGCCAGTCCAACCACAAACAAAATGATACAAAGCGGATATCCAAAAACGCCAAATAATCCTAGCAAAAAAGTTTGAAGAACTGGGACGACCCCTGTCAAGAACAAAAACACAACAGAAGCCACTGCAATAAATGAAAAGCCAACAATTTTTTTGACATTTTTGTTGTTTTCTTTCTTCTTTTTGGAATTTAGTTTATAAATTGCCATTTAGTCCCCCGAAAGATTCTCAAATTCTAGTTGCATTATAGCACTTTCCTTTCGAATTGCCCAAACAGATTTAACAAAAAAACAAACATATTTTTGTCAAAAGAGAAATTTATTTCAAATTTTCACTAACTGTGCAAAGTTCAAAACCCTGTTCTTGCAAGGTTTTGATAATATTTGGAAGAGCATTTTTTGTTGCTTCGGTTGGATGCATCAAAACAAAATCGCCACCTTTGCAATTTTTAACCGCTCGGTTGTATATGAGGTTGCTGTCTTTGTCACGCCAATCAATAGTGTCACGACCATCTGTCCACATAATTGTCTTATAACCCAGTTCGCTGGCAATCTCCACAGTTTTTTTGTTGTAAGAGCCACTTGGTGGAGCAAACAAATTCATATCAATCCCCAAAAGTTCTTTGACAATTTTGTGAGTATTGTAAATTTCTTCATGATTTTTGTCAGCAGATAGTTTGCCTTGGTCTTTGTGATAATATCCATGATTGCCAATTTCGTGTCCTGCATCAAAAATCTTTTGAAGCATATCACTCTCTTGAACTGCCCAAGTTCCTCCCACAAAAAAAGTGGTCTTGACATTGTATTGTTGAAGTGTTTTAAGCATCTCGTCCAAGAACTCCGTTCCCCAATAGACATTTATCATCAAAGAGACCTTGTTGGACTGTTCATTTCCGCTGTAATACACCCCGTTGTACATTTTTGAAGATGTGATGTAATTGACACCAAAAACTGCAACCGTTGAAAGTGCAATCAGCACACAAACAATAATCAAATTTTGCACAATTTTGTGCCTACTAATCGTCCAAATTTTTGTTTTCATAGTGTATCGTATGATGGACAACCAAAAAAAAGACATACTTATTTAAATTGCGACCAATCTTCCATTGCAAAATGGGAAACGGGAGTTTCTGAGCCAAGTTTTGATGTTTTATTGCATCTTCTGAAATTTTACTTGTTCGGTTGATTTTCTGCTAGGAAAAGAAGATTAAAAAAACACCGCTAAGGTGTTTTTCTTTTTTGCCTATCAGTTTTTTTAGTGAACTTAAATGGTTTGTTGTGATGACGCCAAATATTCATAATAGTCATAAATCAATTCGTTTAGGTCGACAACCAAATGTCGAATGTTCTTGAATTTTTTGGAAGCATAATTAAGTCCAATAACAAGTCCATTTATCACCATAAGATCGCGTTTCTCGCAAGCTTGAATGATGGAATTTGTCACGAATTCAACATCATCAAGGGTATCAGTTCTTTTCTTTTCAAATTTCAAAATAGCCAAGATTTGATTGCAAGATTTTTTGATTTCTGTCAAAAGTTCGTCAAGATGAGGAAATTGTTCTGCTTCTGCCTTCTTTTCTTCTTGGTCTTGCCAAAGTTTGTCTTGTTCAATTTGTCTTGTGATATCTTCCGCTGTGATATCCGATGCAAGTCCAAAAGTTTTGCAAATTATGTCACGATATGGTCTTATAATCTTCTCCAAGAAGTTTTGCATTGGAGTGAGTTTTTTGTCTTGAAAATAAGTTTCCAAAAATTGATTTGCGTTGAGTTTGTCGTTGATTATATCATTGAAAATTGTCACAGAAAGAGCCAAACGCTTTTTGTCGTCCGTTGGAATGGAAACTTTGACACTGCCCGTCTTTTTATCCACAGAAAACGCTTTGGAAAATTCTGCGTCTTCGTCAAAATCTTCCAAACATTCACTCAAAAGATTGATGACATCGTCAGATTTTGTCATCACGGACAAAAATTTGTCCAATCTCTTGTTGAGGTCCAAAAATTTGCCAGTCAACATATCATTGCACGCCAAAACAAACTTTTCAACTTCCAAAATGTCATTTGCTTCCATACAGCCTCCGCCTTTATTGGTTTATTTTATCATATAATCTAAAAAAAACAAATAAATTTTGCCAATTAAGCAAAAAATTTGCTTTTTTACTTTCAAAATGATATCATTCAAACATGAATTACGACGCAGTGACCAACAAACTCATAATTTTGTTCTGTTTGGATAAAATGGAAATGCCCCTAACAGAAAACTCTATCATTGAAATTTGCTCGGTCAAAAACGCATGGATAAACTATATGGACTGCCTCGACCTTTTGTATCAACTCTCAGAAGCAAAACTTATATACAAAACAGTTTGCAAAGAAGGAGAAATGCGATACAATCTCACTTTTGAAGGAAGAGATTGTCTGTCATATTTTTACAAGCGCATTCCAGTTGAACTGCGTGACGAAATTTCAGAATATGCCAAAGCAAATCGTCTTTCAATCAAGCAAAGTCAAGAATACTATGCAAACTACGCCGATGCCGATGATGGCTCTTATCTTGTGACAATGCGAATTTATGAAAATTTGATTTCCAGTCCTCTTTTTGAAATCAAAATCAAAGCACCGACTCGCCAAGCAGCAGAAGAAGCATGCAAAAAATGGCGTCAAAACGCTCCAAACATATATGAATATATTTTCGAGAACTTGGTAAACACCGACTAGACTAAAAAAGCCATACAACAGTGGTTTTTTTGTTGGTTTAAATTAACACTTTACTTTTATGTGTTTATTTGATATAATAATATCATGAAAAATATTTTGGAAGTCAAAAATTTAACAGTAATGATAAAAGAGCGTTTCTTGGTACAAAACGCATCTTTCGCAATGCATAAGGGTGATTGCATTGGAATTGTGGGAGAAGACAAGTCTGGCAAAACAAGTCTTTTAAAAGCAATTTCAGGTTCTCTTCCAATAAGTGATGGGCAAGTTTTGATTGATGGGAAAGATATCCTTGAAGACAAGTCAGCACTTAGTGAAGTAAACATTTGTCTTGACCCACCTGTATTTTTTAAATTTCAAACTGTATTTAACAACTTGCAATATCTTTCCATGTTAAAAGGAGATGTTGACAAAGAACAAATAATAAAAGTGCTCAATCAATTTGGTCTTGCACACAAAATGAAACGCAGAGTGCTGTTTTTGTCTTATTTTGAAAAAAAATTGATGGCACTTGCACTGGCATTTTTGACCGAACCGAAACTACTTTTGCTTGACGAACCTTTCAAAGGTCTTCCTGCGGACAAAATCAAAGAACTCAAAGAAGACATTTCTCTTATAAGTTCAAGAGGCACAAGTGTTATCATATCTTCTAGGCATTTGGAACACCTTGAAGATGTTTGCAAAAATTTTATATTTATGGAAGACCGCAGAATCAAAGAAATTCTCTCTCTTAAAGATTGTGAAAAATACAGCACTCACACAACTTATGCGTTTGTTTCTGTGAAATATCCGCATTATTGTGGAAAATTGATACAAGATAATTTTAACTTAGATGTCAAACTCTATGGCAAAAAAGTTCTCTTTATTGCCGACGAGGACCAAACGGCCGAAATTGTCAAATTTTTCACACAAAATAGAATCGCTGTTTATAAGGCAGGTTATTTAAGTAGAAAATCGGAGAAGATTTTTGCAGACCTTGCTCCTTATTTTAAGGAGGAAGAATGAAAAAAATTTTCAAAATAGCACGATATGACTTCAAGCGTCTTATACTCAACCCAATCACACTTGTTGTGATGATAATTGTGATGGCATTTTGCCTTATCTTTGGTCTTGCTTACAAAGTGCCAACCACTTCAAAATATAGTGCCACCACCCTTGGACAAACGACACAAGAGATTTATATAAACTTTAACGAAAACAACAAAAGCGACAACAAAATCAAATCAGATGCAATGTTGACAGAAGCAAAAGAAATCATTTCCATTCAATCAAGCAACATTTGCATGGAACATGACAGTCTCAAATCAATAGTGTCCAAATTTGAAAAAATAAGTGACGATGTTGAAAAATACAATCGTTCTGGTTCGTGCGTTTACACAGAACTAAACACTCTTGACACTCCGAGTGGGGAAGGTCAAAGCATAATTGAAGCAAAAAATTTGTTATCAAATTTTGTAACTGAATATGCCCAAATGGAGGAATTTTATAGTAGATTACTGTTTAAAATTGATGAGTTTGAGGACTTGCAAACAATAAGAAATTATTTTGAAGAAGTAACAGCAAGAGATTCCAGTATTTCGGAAATTTTGGATGATATATATTTACACAAGAATTATTTTTCACAACTCAGCAAAATCTCATCAACTTCACTAATTTGGACAATAACCACCCAAGAGATAAATGCATTAACCAGCAATTACATCACAAAAGCAGAAACAAAAACTGCTGAGATTTATGCAGAAATGACACGCATATACAATGAAGTTAACGAATTTGATATGAAACGCGCAGATGATATGCGCAACCTAATCACCAACTACAAACTTACGACTCAAAGTGCAAAGTTTGCTGTTGTAACAGAACTTGAAATGTTACTTTCAAAACACCCAAACAATTTCTACGGTTACAAATCTGTCCAAGCGGAAGATACCAAGACAAGTCTTGCAAAAGCAAACTATTTTTTACAAGATGAAGGACTTTATTACACACAATACCAAGAAGCGTTGAATTTTAATGTCGCATCATACAAAATCACCGCATTTGATTATTCCTACACAATGATGTGTATTATTGGTTTTATAACGATTATGTTTGGAATATTCTGTGCTTACAAACTCTTTGGTCGTGACCGCAAAAATGGAAAAATGGATTTGATTCTTTCTCAAAATGTCACTTTCAATCAGGTTTTTGTCGGTAAATTTTTGGCTATTGTTTTGTCAACTTCGTTTGTGCTTGCCTTTTATGCAATTCTCACACTTGGTTGGGGAGCAATCATGTTTGGCTTTTTACCGAATGAAATTTTGGCAATTTTCAATCTCAACACTGCTTATACCATCGCCCCATTTTGGTTCTGGTTAATAAAAATTATAGGCATAGAACTACAAGTTCTTTTCTATTCAATCATAACCATTTTCCTTATGAATTTGTCAAGAAAATTTGTTTTGATGTTTTCAGTTTCTTTAACAATTTTTGCAATTGCAACAATTTGCAATATCTTCCTTAACAATGCACTTTGGTACTGCCTGTTACCTTTCATTCACGCAGACATAACATCTTTCATTGGAGGAGCGACAATGGAAAGTGGTTTTTTGCGAACCGCTTTGTATATAAATGGAAATTTCTTTATTTCACTGATTTATTATATTGTTATCGTTGCACTTATTTACAACTTCACAAAACAATTATTCAAGAAAAATTAAAAAATTATTATATAAATATATAAAAAAATTAGCAAATTAAGCAATTTCCTTGATTTTATAATGTAAATTTTGCTAAAATATCATTATATCGAGGAGAAAAAACATATGAAATATAAAATCGTCACAGAAGCTTCTGTTGATATGCCAAAATCATTTGCTGAGGAAAACGATATCACAATTTTGCCTATTGAAGTAAACTTTAACGGAGATTTATATCCCGAAGGTTTGCCAAATGACGAATTTTATCAAAAACTCAAAACAACTGGCATAATTCCAAAAACCAGCCAGCCAAACCAATATAAATTTGAAACTGCACTTGGACCATATGTAAACAAAGAAGATTGGTTCGTTCTGACAATTGTCATTTCGTCCGACCTTGCAGGAACAATCGCCCAAGCAAAAAATGCAGTAGAAAATTTGGGAATGAAAAATGTCTATGTTTGTGATTCTCGTGTGACGACTTTTGCAGAAGGTGCTCTTATAATTGAAATTGTGAAATATATAAATTCTCACCCGAACGCACAACCACAAGAAGTCATTGATGAACTTGAACGCCTAAAACAAAGCGTTCGACTTGTGGCAGTTGTTGGCGATTTGAAATATCTCAAACAAGGAGGAAGATTATCTTCTGCTGGTTACATTGCAGCAACCGCACTAAAAATCAAACCAATCATCAGTCTTGATGGAGGAAAAGTAAACAACATTGCAAAGAAAATTGGCGAAAAGGCAAACGAGTATATGGTCGAACTTGCCAATACACGCGACCGCAAATATCCAATTTACTTTGGACATTCAGCAAATCCTACACTAATAGAGCATTTCTTGGAAAAATATGCCACTGCTCTTGGCGTTGACCCAAAAAACACACCAATCCATGAAATTGGTTGTGTCGTTGGAACTCACGCTGGTCCAAACTGCTATGGACTTGTTTATTTCAAATAAGACTAAACACAAAAGATGCCGACTTGGCATCTTTTTTATATCATATTTCCAAATGGTTTTATTCGAGTTGCGGAAATTTCTACATTAAAAACAAATTTGTCCCCCTCCCGTCTATAACGCACCACCAAATCATCATCAAGCAAAAAGAAGTTGCGAGCAATTGTTGTTACTTCTCCTTTCAAAACTTCCGCAATTTGTTCAAGATTTGTAAATTTGTCTCGAATAAGAAGTTCGTTTATTCTTTCCATAACATCTCCTTAGACATGTTTTTTAATATTTCTCTTAAAATATCCCATAATGCCACGATACTTATAAGTGCAATCATATATTTTTTTACTTCCGTTATGTATGTTTTCAGATAACAGAGTAAACGCTCTTGCACTTTCGCCGTCAGTCATTATTCGTCCAACACTTGACATCTTTGACACATTGTCGTCCTCAGGAATCACTCCCAAAAGCGGAATGCCCATAGCTTTGACAATGCTTTCAATATTTATCATCTCACCAGAGAGGAGCAAATCTCCTCTCATTCGATTTATGACAAGTCCTTTGCTTTCAATGTTATACTCGCTCAAAAGTCCAACCACCTTGTCGGCGTCACGCAATGAAGACAAATGAGGAGTAACAACAATAAGTGCCTCATTGGCAGGATAAACCGCCCTGTGAAAGCCGTTCTCAACGCCCGCAGGACAGTCAATCAAAATGTAGTCAAAGGAATGGTCGATGATATCAATAACATTTTTTATGTGTTCGCCAGTTATTTTGCTGGAAGCATATGTGTGTGAAGATGGCAAAAGATAAAGTGATGGGTAGTTCTGGTCTTGAATGAGTGCTTGCCTAACGCGACATTTTCCGCTCACAACATCTGTCAAATCAAACACAACTTGCCTTTCCAATCCCATAATGACATCCAAGTTGTTGAGTCCAATATCAACATCAATCAGCACAACGCGAAAACCTAGTCTTGACAGATATACGCCAAGATTGGCACAGACGGTGGTTTTCCCAACTCCACCCTTTCCACTTGTGACCACAATTTTACGAGCCATAATTGCACCTCTGCACATATTATAAATTGTAAAAACCTTAGTTCGCAATAAACATAAAGAGCAAATTTCGTGAAAATTGTCGAGTTTTGCAAAAGATTTTAACTTGACACCTTTTTATACTTGTGATATCATGAAAATTAGGAGAAAAACAATGATTCAACTTTCAATAAAAGAAATAAAGAACCATGGCGAATATGTTTTGCAAGACAAGAGTGGCAAAAAACAATCCCTCATCTTGGAATTTTACAACATTACGCCTCCTTCGGTTGACGATGTGTTGTTTTTCCATGAAAAAATATTAAATCGTTCTTCGGAAAATTTTGTTCAACCTTTTGCCTTTGCATCTATGACGAAGGAGTCACAACAAATAAATGATGAAGATATAGTTGGTTTACACACCAAAAACGGCAATTTTGTTTTGAAAAGGGTCTATGGTTAATGAAAAACAAGGATTTGGATTTTTTAAAAAAACATTATGGAGAACAATTCTCTCATCTTTGTAGAGAACTTTTTCCGACAATTTTGGAACAAGAAGGTTTGCTCAGTGAAGTTATTTCAAAAAAATTTGCACCAACGCGTTCTTTGGCAGAAGATTTAGTTGATCAAGAAGAAAATTTTAAAGCATATATATACAGTCTTGTCGATGTTGAAAAAGTAGACAAAACAACAATTGTAAACAAAAGTCCAGAAGAACTTATGAAAGAAGCAGGATATATTCTTTATCCAGAGTGCAAGACCGAAAAAGATATCCAAAGTTTTAAAAAATATTACACAAAAAATGAGAAACTTTGCACTTTTGATGGTGGAAGATTAAATACTTGTCGAGTTTGGTTTGCTGTCAAAGAAAATGTAGACGAAATCAAGCGAGATGATTTCAAAAATCCAAAAAGACAAGATGAATATGGCACAAGTGTTATCAGCATTCAGTTCACAAAATCAGAAAACAGCACCTTGTCAATAAAAAATCGATATAATCACACTGTAAACAACCCAGATTGCACTTTTGGAAACAATTTGGACAATATAATTGAAGGTCTTACGGGTGCTTTTGTGCAAAAATACGGAATCAATTTACAAAACACAATCCAAGATTTTGAATTGGAAAAATATGTCCTTGCAAATGATGGAAAATTTTATAGATACAATTTTGAATCATATAATATTTATTATTGTGAAAACAATGTTATCGTTGATGCTGGCGAAGTTAAAACTTTCAACAAAGACAAATTTTTTTTGATTGATAATTACATTGTCGATTTAGAAAATAAAACTATAAAAAGTTATTTTTCGCATTTGGATAGTTTTGTTAACTCAATTGGAACGATTAAAAACATAAATGTTACTCTTGATAAAGACAAAAACAAAGTTCTCTCCATTGAAACTAAAAATGGACAAAATATTGTTGAGATAACCATCAACAAGCACAATGAAATAATTGGATATAGCAATCCAAATGTTACTGAAATTGGACATGATTTCCTCAGTTGCAACACCACATTGCAATTCATAAACTTGCCAAATGTCACAAAAATCGATCATTCTTTCCTTTTAAGCAACAGTTTTTTGAGATCGTTAAATCTGCCAAATGTGACTGAAATAAGTACAGACTTTTTGTTCTATAATGAATGTTTGCAAGAGATAAATATGCCAAATTTAAGAAAAATTGATGACTCTTTTCTTTGTTACAACAATTCCCTACAATCAATATATTTTCCTAAACTAGTTGAAATTGGCAATAGTTTCATGAATGGAAACGATTCAGTATTAACCGCCGACCTCCCTAATGTCGAAAAAATTGGCGGTAAATTTTTATCTTCAAACAGTTGTTTAAAATCGATAAACCTGCCAAACGTAATTGATATTAGTTATAACTTTTTATTAAGCAACAATTCTTTGAAGAGTATTGATTTGCCCAATGTAAAACAAATTGGTACCAATTTTATGTACTGCAATAATGCTTTGAAAGAATTTCATGCACCAAATCTTAAACAAAAAGATTTCAGCAATTTTTATAGATTAAAAAAAATATTAGATACTTATTCAAACAAAAATTCTTCAAACAAAAGAGAGAAATAGCGTAATTTTACAAAAAGTATTGACAGAAAATAATTATTATTGTAATATCACAATTAAATTGAAAATATTTCAAAAAAAGGAGGTCTTGCCAATGAAAAACAAAGATTTAGAGTTTTTAAAAAAACATTACGGAGAACAATTCTCTCATCTTTGTAGAGAACTTTTTCCGACACTTTTGGAACAAGAAGGCTTGCTCAGTGAAATCATCTCAAACAAGTTTGCCCCAACTTTTTCATTGGCAAAAGATTTAAAAGGTCAAGAAGAAAATTTTAAAGCATATATATACAGTCTTGTCGATGTCGAAAAAGGAGAAAAAGCTCCAATCGTCAACAAAACGCCAGAGGAACTTTTGAGTGAAGCAGGATATATTCTTTATCCAGAATGTAAAACGGAAGAAGATATCCAAAGATTCAAAAAATATTATGCTCCCGGAGAAGAACTTTGCACATTCAAAGGCGGAAGATTGAAAGATTGCAGAGTTTGGTTTGCTGTCAAAAAAAATGTGGACGAAATCAAAAGGGAAAACTTTAAAAATCCAAATAGGCAAGATGAATATGGCACAAGTGTTATCAGCATTCAGTTCACAAAATCAGAAAACAGCACTGTTTCAATCAAAAATCGTTACAATCACTCTGTCAACAACCCAGACTGCACCTTTGGAAATAATCTGGACAACATAATTGAAGGACTGACAGAAGCTTTTGTGAACACATATGAAATTTCTTTGAAAGAAGCGACCAAACAGAAATATCAATTAAAAAAATATGTTATGGCAGAGGACGGAAAATTTTATAGATATAATTTTGAAAAAGATAATATTTATTTCTGTGAAAACAACATTATAATAAACAATGGAAAGGTCGAAAGGTTTAATAAAGACAACAACCTAGTGATTGACAATTTCCTTGTTGATTTAAAAAACAAGAGCATAAAAAATCTTTTAAATTATAATGATAGTTTCATTGATACAATTGGAAATATAAAATCAATAAATGTTTCAAAATATAAAAATAGCAACAAAAAAATCTCTATTGAAACTGACAATAATGATGTCAAACTCACCATCAACAGCCACAACGAGATAATAGCATATATCAACTCCAATTATTTCAAAATAAATGACAATTTTATGCGATGCAACAAATCGTTAAAAATTCTTGATTTGCGCAACGCCAAGACAATTGGCAACGACTTTTTATATAACAACGATGCGTTAATCTATGCTGATTTGCGTAATGCAACTATTATTAAAGACAATTTTTTGTGTAAAAATAAGGCTATAACCACCATTGACTTGCGTAGTGCGATGGTTATTGGTAAAAACTTTTTGTTTATAAACAATACTGTAAAATCAATAGACTTGAATAAAGCAAGTGTAGTAGGTGACAATTTCTTGTGTAATAACAAATGTTTAAATTTTATTAACTTACAATCTGCAACCGCAATAGGCAACCGATTTTTGTATAGCAATGCATCTATAAACTCAATAGAGTTGAACAATGTCACAACTATTGGTAAAGATTTCTTGAAAAAGAATGAAATATTGCAATATTTTTATGCACCTAAGCTCAAAAGTACAAAAAAGCCTTTCAAATTTGAAAATATGATAAACAAATCTAGACTTAAACATATCTTTCATAAAAAAGAAAAATAGAAACACTCAATGCTGAGTGTTTTTTATAATTTTTAAGCAAGCGTATTTTTGTAACTTGACAAAGAAAAATAATTTTATTAAAATATTAAAAAGGAGACGTTATGATACAACTTAAAGTGAAAGAAATCAAAACTAATGGCGAATATGTTTTGCAAGAAAAAGATGGGCAAACTCAATCGCTGATATTGGAATTTTATGATATCACACCCCCTGTTGTTGGTGACACTTTGTTTGTTCATAGAAATTTGTTAAATCGTTCATCAAAAAAATTTACTCAACCTTTTGCATTTGAACCATTATCAGTCGAAAATGAGAATCAAAAGGTTGATGATGAAGAAATGATTGGATTGCACACCCAAAATGGTGATGTTGTTTTAAAAAGGATTTATGGCTAATGAAAAATAAAGATTTGGAATTTATAAAGAAACATTACGGAGAAGATTTCTCTCATCTATGCAGAGAACTTTTTCCAACATTATTGGAACAAGAAGGTTTGCTCAGTGAAGTTATTTCAAAAAAATTTGTACCAACGCGTTCTTTGGCGGAAGATTTAAAAAATAATTTAAACGAAATAGACGCAATAGACGAATTTAAATCATATATATTCAGCCTTGTAGATGTCGAGAAAGAGGTAAAAACTTCAATCATCAACAAAACCCCAGAGGAACTTTTGAGCGAAGCAGGATATATTCTTTATCCAGAATGTAAAACGGAAGAAGATATCCAAAGATTCAAAAAATATTATGCTCCCGGAGAAGCACTTTGCACTTTTAGAGGTGGAAGATTAAATACTTGTCGAGTTTGGTTTGCTGTCAAAAAAAATGTAGACGAAATCAAACGAGAAGACTTCAAAAATCCAAAAAGACAAGATGAATATGGCACAAGTGTTATCAGCATTCAATTTACAAAATCAGGAAATATCACTCTTTCAATAAAAAACCGCTACAATCACACTGTAAACAATCCTGACTGCACTTTTGGAAACAATTTGGAAAACATCGCATACGGACTAACTGACGCTTTTGAAAAAACATATGACATACATTTACTCGAGAATAATAAGCAAGAATTTGAATTAAATCCTTATGTCTTAGCAAACGATGGAAAGTTTTATAGATACAATTTTGAATCTAATGGTATTTATTTTTGTGAAAACAATGTTATAATAGAGCATGGCGACGTTAAAACTTTCAACAAAGACACTACTCTTGTGATTGACAATTTTGTTGTTGATTTAAAGAATAAAACTATAAAAAATATTCTTAAATATCATGACTCTTTCATAGACTCTATCGGAGAAATTCAATCAATAAATACTTCAATCGACAAAGATGGCAACAAAATTCTTGTAATCAAAACTACGAATAAAAATGAAGTTGTAGAAATTACCATAAACAAACACAATCGAATAATTGGTTACAAAAATCCTAATGTGACCACAATTGGAAATGATTTTTTGCCTTACTGTGAATTACACTCTATCAACCTGCCAAATGTGGCTGAAATAGGTGATGGATTTTTATATAATAATTGGTTTTTGCACTCTATCAATCTTCCGAAAGTAACTAAAATTGGAAATGGATTTTTGTATAATAATCTCTTTTTGCAATCTATCAGCCTCCCTAATGTAACTGAAATTGGAAATGGATTTTTGTATTCTAATGAAACTTTGTCCTCCGTCAATCTTCCTAATGTAAATATCATTGGGGATAACTTTTTGTATAATAATGAAGCTTTGTCCTCTATTGACCTCCCCAATGTGACCACAATTGGAGATAAATTTTTGTATGATAACAAAAAATTACAATCTATTGACCTCCCTAATGTTACTACAATTGGAAATGAATTTTTGCTTTGTAACGAAAATTTGAAATCCATTGATTTCCCTTATGTTACCACAATTGGAAATAAATTTTTGTATTGGAACAAAAAATTACAATCTATTGACCTACCGAATGTTTACAAAATTGGAAATGACTTTTTAAAAAATAATAAAATATTGGAAGATATCAACTTCCATAATGTGACTGTAATAGGAGATAAGTTTTTGTGTTTTAACGAAAATTTGAAATCCATTGATTTCCCTTATGTTACCACAATTGGAAATGATTTTTTACCTTGTAACAGAAATTTGAAATCTATCAATATTCCTAATGTTATCACAATTGGAAATAACTTTTTGAATTGTAACATAGATTTGAAATCTATCAATATTCCTAATGTGACTGTAATTGGAAATGATTTTCTATGTTTTAACAAAAATTTGAAATCTATCAATATTCCTAATGTTACCACAATTGGGGATGGCTTTCTGTGTGCTAACGATAATTTGAAGTCTATCAATATGCATAATGTGACTGTAATTGGAAATAGTTTTCTGTATTCGAACAACAAATTGAAATCTATCGACATTCCTAATGCAAAGGAAATTGGAAAAGATTTTTTAAAATACAATAAACATTTCAACTTTAATAAAAATAATACAAGTAAAAATGAAGAAACCTTTAATAAATAAAAATTTTATTATTAAAAAAACACTCAGAATTGAGTGCTTTTTTTATAATTTTTTAAGAATGCTTTCAAGCAGTTGTCCGTCAGAAAGAAGTTTGCCTGCACCCAAAATGGTAACATTATCAACATCTTCGCTGATTTCAACTGGATAATTGAGATTTTTCTTTAAATAATTTTCAAGTCCCTGCATCTTTGCACAACCGCCAACCAACAAAATTTTGTTATTGATGATATCTGCAACTATTTCTGGCGGAAGACTATTGATTGTCGTGTCAATTGCACGGACAATTTCGCTGTAAAATGGTTCAATCGCTTTTTTCAAATCGCTAGACAAAATAACCACTGTCTTTGGCGACTTTGTTCGAGCGTCCACGCCAGTTATTTCCATGTTCAAGGTGTCGTTGTCATACAAACTACCAACTTCATTTTTCAAAACTTCTGCCGTTGGAAGTCCAATGACAAGTTCTTGTGTGTATGCCAAGAAATTGACAATCGAAGCATCAATACTTTTCCCTCCAATTCCGAGAGTCGCACCTTTCAAAATGTTGGACATATTGATAACTCCAATTTCTGTCCCTGTTCCGCCGATATCCACAACCATATTGACTTTGGAGCTATCAATGTTTCGTCCTTCACCAACACATGAACACAAAACCGATGGAACGAGTTCCACATGTCCAAGATTTGCTCCTTCGCAGACATTCAATATGTTCTCTTTTTCTCTTGCAGTAAGTCCACAAGGCACAATGAATAGTGCACTATCTTCATGTGCACGATATCCCACTTTACTCAAAAAGTGTTTAAGTAAAATAACAGAATATTCATAATTTGAATGCTCGCCACTAGCCATTGGAGTGAAAATCTCAACATTATCCTTTGTTTTTCCAACCAATTTTTTTGCATCAATTCCCATAGCAATAACTTTGTATCCTTCATCAGTCGGTTCCGCAGCGATGAGAGTAGGCTCTTTCAAAGCCAGACCTTGACCTTTGACATAAATACAAGTGTATCCGCCACCCATTTCAATGGCATACTTAAATTTTCTCATTCGCCCCTCCTACACTGTGATTATAACGCTCTTTGCGTGTGCTGTCAGACCTTCAAATTGTTCGTAAAAAATGGTTACTCTTTCGCCAGCACTCAATTTGTAAATAATTTCAAACAAATCATATTTATTTTTTATATTATAGGTTGTTGTGCCAATTTTAAGAGCAGTGATTGCACTATTGGAACTGATTGTGACATCTTTATGAACAAATTCATTCATGAGATAATATCCTGAATAATCGGAATTGGCATAATATGTGATTTCGTCTGAATAAGAATGCCAAGATTTGTTGAAATAGAAATTGTTTTCGTCTCCTGTATTTCTTTGCGAGCACTCAATAAACCAAGAAAGTTCCGCTTGGTCAAACCCGACAAATTTGTCTCTTATAGCACAAGAAAAAGTGGAATTAGATTGATATTTTTCAACAACATTGTCCAAAACAAACTTGATTGCCTCTGCCGGCATTACATAAGCAAAACCTGCTGAAACATCAGTTAATGAGCCATACGAAAATCCCAAAAGCGAAGCATTTTTGTCGAACACCGCACCGCCTGTAAATTGAGTGCCGTCCAAATCCAAATCAATGACAAAGCAATTTTCTTGGATTCTGTCAACAACCAACATACCATCTTGCTCTGTTACATTTGGCACATCATATCCAATATCATAGACCTCACCTGTTCTGATATGTTTGTCTGAAACAGGATTTGAAACGCAAATAATTTCATCGCCTTCCACAATGTTTGAAATAGATGCTATGGAGACATAAGGCAACTTGATTTCTCCTTCCCCCTCCGCAGTGTTTTGACACTTTATTACGGTCAAATCATAATCCTTGTCAGCAAACAAAACTTTCCCATAGAAGATAGTTCCAGAATTGGAATAGATTTTGATGATTGTGTCGCTGTTTACATTTTCAAAATCGCTGTATGGAGCAATGATATATCCGTCTTTTCGCACATTAACTCCAAGGACTTTTTTTTCTTCATCTTGAAATTCTGAATTTTGTACTTTAAATTCAATTTCAACAGTGGCATCAGCATACATATCGGCAATTTGTGTGTCTGAGACAAAAGGCCAAAAGCCAATTTTTAGAGCAATATTATATGGAGAAATAAAGTAAAAATAGACAACAGCAAAAAGGTAGCACAGAACAACTGTAACCACCGCGAATAAAATATACCAAACAAGTTTTGAATTGCTTTTATTCTCCATAACCTGCCTTTTTAGATGATTTGCAAACTCTTTTTAAATGTCTTTTTAAAATCGTCAGAAATCTTCATGCTTTGCATAATTTCAAATGAAGGGTCGCTTGAAACAACTGTCTTCATAATAATAGAATCTCCCAAAATATCACAAACAATGTCATTTATGATATTTTTTCTTGAAGCATTTAAGTTGACAGCAAGATTGACAAGCACTCCCAGTTTTCTTATTGCCTCAACATCTTCGTCAGAAAGTATATCTTTGTATTTCATTATTTCTGCCAAGTTGAAGTTGTCAAGACTTTGGCAAGTGCACGCAAAAGCAGCAATCAAAATCTCTTTTTGCGTTGCCCCAGTGATGTTGGAATTTAAAATCGCATAAAACGAGTGTTTTTGATAGTTGTTAAAATTGATAAATTTCCCACAATCAAACATATAAGATGCAATTTTAAGAGGTTTTACATATGTTCTTGGCAATTTATGAACAACTTTGAGTTGTTTAAAAAGCAAGATTGCCATATCATATACATTGTTATTTATTGCCAATCCTTCTTTTTTAAATTCATAATAATTGTCCAAACTATTTTGCAAAAGGTCAGTATATTTTTCATTTGTTGCCCCAAGATTGGATATAACAACCCCCTCCAAAGCGTTTGCCGTTGAAACAAACACGCTGGAAATTTTGAGCGCATCATACAAAGCAGAAATAATTGCAAGACCGCCATTGAGACTTTCTGCTCCTTGTGGTCCAAGACCTTTGATTTTCTTGACTTTTTGTGCGTCAACCTCTTTGGCAAAATCGGCGACCTTTCCAACCGAAGTGTCTGAAAGTTCGTAAAAATTGTCAATATCAATTGGATAGCGATTTAGTTTTTTTGCAATGCGAGCGATATCAATAAAACTTGCTCCACAACCGATGACCATGTCGTCCTCATAGCCTTTCACAAGAGAACATTTTTTAAGTTCTTTTTTAACAGTTGCCACCATATCGGCACTGGAAAGCCCCATGTTTGAAAGATTGCTGTAACCAAATGGAATTGTGTTGTATTCCACCACATTGCGTCTATTAAATTTCAAAATATAAGTGCTGTAAGAACCGATATTTATGATATAGCCTTTTGAAGTATCAATTTCAGCCATACAAGAAAAATAAGTGTATTTCACAATATCATCATCACTAGCAATAATAAAATTCATTCCTGTGTTGGTATAAATCTCGTCCAAAAAACCACGATAATTTCTTGCTTTAACAATGATATTTGTGCAAATTGCAATCATTTTACCAACATTAAATGTTTCAATTGTATAGCGATAAATGTTCAAAATTTTGAGAATATCACTCTTTGACTTTGGACTAAAAAGACAATCTTTTGTGATGTCATTTGTAAGGTCATAATAATTTTCAACCTCTTCCAAAATTCTGTATCTTCCATTTCTTGTTTGAACAATCAAAAGTTTAACTTTTCTCTCATCAAGTTGGATATATGCAATATTTTCCATAAAAAACTCCTTATTTGTCTAAGTCTATTGCTTCAACTGGGCAACTTGCTTGACAAGCTCCACAATGAATACATTTGTTTTTGTCAATCACTGCTTTTCCGTCTTCATCAAAAGAAATTGCTTCAACTGGGCAAATAGCAACACAAGTTCCGCAACCAATACATTTGTTTTTGTCTACCATAAAAATCTCCTTATTTTATGCATTAAATATAACATAAAAATAAGATTTTGTAAACTAATTTTTAAATACTTTTACAAATTCTATCACTGCCAAAACGCATAAAAAGCCACCGAAAATCATTTTTAAAATTTTTGACGGCAAAAAAGACATTAAAATTGCACCAAAAATAGAAAAAATAATTCCAAAAAAAATTATCCAAAAAATATTTTTTGTGACGATGTAGCCGTTCTTATAATGAATAAAAATTGAAAAAATTGCCATAACCAAAAAACTTAGTAAATTTAGCCCTTGTGACAACTTTTGGTCGAACCCTAAAAAGATGGTAAGAATGGGAATAAGAAGCGTTCCACCACCCATTCCAAGTCCGCCAAAAATACCTGAAACAAAGCCCGCCAAAATATATAAAAAATAAATCATTTTTTACCTCCAAAGCATCAAAAAAGCAATCTTATCCCGCCAGCAAGCATGACAATTGCAAAGATGATTTTTAGTGCCTTTTCTGGGAGAAATTTGAGTAAATATGAGCCGACAATTCCCCCAAGAAGGACTCCGCTTCCAACTGTCAAAAAAGGCACAGTTTCAAGGTTTCCACTTAAAAAATAAATCACCGCACTAACGAAAGAAATTGGAAGAATTATCACGATTGCTGTCGCATGAGAATATTTACTGCCCAAATGAAGCACCTTTTCAAGTAGAGGAACACAAATCATTCCTCCACCTCCGCCAAAGAAGCCGTTGATAAATCCAATCAACGCTCCACACAAAGCCAAAATCACTTTGCTTTTGGCAGACAATTTGTCAGTTTTTGAAATTTCCTGAGTCTTTTTGTTCGATTTTTTAACAATTTTGTTTGCTTTCATGACAATATTGTCTTTAAAATTAAAAAAAATATTTGATTATTTATAATAAATGTATTATAATATGTAAGTTAAACTTACAGAAAGGATAAAGGTATGAAAAAACTCAAATCAATAAAAAGCAAAATTATCATGTTTATCTTCGCATTGGTGTTGCCACTCTCAGCAACCTTTGCATACACCCTTCCACAAAATGTGGCAAGAGCAGATGAAGCCTCAACAAATTATTACAATGGTTATATGAAAGAGGTAACAATGTCGAACAACAATTTCAATTCTTCAAGTTCGACATATTCTATCAGCACAAATCTCTCTGGTTGGACTGGACAAGTTTCAAACAGCAAGACCACTGCTGGAATTATCAACACAGGCAATTCTTTTCAAACTTATATGGCAAACACTTATCGACTTTCAAAAAATCCTCTTGCCAAAGCAACCGACCAAAAAATTTTGATGATAAATTCCAGAACTGCTGATTCAAAAGAAAATGCAACTGCAAGACAAGGATACAAGTCAAACACAATAAGTTTGGACGCAAATTCATATTATTCATTTCAAGTGTCATTCAAAAATGACACAAACTACAATTCATATGATGCGTATGTTGATGCAGGCATTGTGGACGCAGACACAACAATAAGCAAAGACACATTTGCCAAAAAGGTCGATGACAAGGTTGTAAAATTTGGAAACTATATCAGTTTTTCATACAAAGGCAAAGAGTATTATCTCTTGAAAGAACTCACACCTGCTTCACCTCTCTCCGTGGATATGAACGATGTTTCTTTCTTCTATGAAGACGAAGAATATTATGGTTTCACACTTGAAGATGGTAAAGCAGTTTATGTAAACAAAGAAAATGTTCAAGTTAACACAGAAGCAGACCAAACAAAATATAGCATTTCTTCTGGAACTGAACTTTTCACTTGCAACCTTGAATACAACTCTGTCAATTCAAATTACAAAGTTTCTGCCGGAACAAAATATTACAAAACTCAAAAAGAATACACCTCCCTCAATGACTATGTTTATGGTTCAATCTATTTGGACGGCTTGAAAGACAGTGACGGCAATGCAGTTAAAGCAGAATATGTCAAAGTTTCTTCAAAAGAATGGATTACTTTCTACTTCTTTGTGGCAACTGGAAATGAAAGTCAAAGTGTCAATATGCAATTGTGGCTTGGTGGCATGGGCGAAGGACGCGAAAGCAGTGGCGTTGTGTTCTATGACGATTGTCATGTATATCAATACAGCGAAAATCAATTCTGGAAGATTTACAGTTCATATATTGGCAAAACCTACACCCAAGAAGTTACTATTGGCTCCGAAACAACCACACAGGTTTACAGTTGTTCAAGTCTTCTTGATTTGAGAGAAACAAAAACACTTCAAATGCCAGAAGAATACAATTTCGGCTTTGAAGCAGGTTCATACAATGCTGATGGTTCTCCAATCAAAAACTGGACAAAGACAGGAAGCGGAAATGCCCAAGTTTTCAACAATTTGTCAGCACAAGGATTTAAGAGCGCAACAGGTTATGATTTTGTTGGTTCAACACTTTCTGCAACAGCAGAAATTGATGGAGAAACAGTAAATATCACTCCAAACAACTATGTCCTTGGATTTTGGGCAGACAATCAATATGTTAAAGCAACATCAAAAAACATCAACATAAATGCAAACGAAATCTTGAAAGTGACCGCTCACTACAAAGTTTCAGAACTTTCAAGTGGAAAAGTTTATATGTTTGTTGAGGAAAACAACAGCGTTATAAATGGAAAATATGGACTCACAGACAGTCAATACACTTTGACAAAAGAAACAGCAAGCACTGGTGTATCAACAAATGGTTCAAGTGCATTCAACAACAACTATGGCACCATTGAATTCTATGTAAAAGGTGGTGTGCTTTACAACTCTTCCTTCAACATCAGTCTTGGACTTGGAAAAGCAGACGAACTCGCAACTGGTGCAGTTGTGTTTGACGATATAACAATCGAAAAAGCATCGTCCGCAGATTATGAAGGTGCAACAAACAAAGTGGCATTTTCAACATATAGTGGAAGCACAACAATTACAAACGGCAATTTCAACAATATCACAATAAACAATGATAGCACTGCCCCATTCTCACCTGATGGTTGGACAATCACAAAGGGAAGCGGAACAACATTTGCAGGCGTTATCAACACAGAGGACAGCGTTTATCAATCATATAGAGCAGAATATGAAAGATTGAGAGATGAAGGAGTTGAGGCATACAACAACCCATATTTGTGGGCAGGCTCTTACTCAAATCCAAAAAATTGCTATGGCTCGACAGTTGACCCAGACAATATCCTAATGATTTCAAATATGACTTCATCTTGGCAAAAGGTTCAATCATCAAACATATCACTCACCGCAAGCGGAACACAGAAAATCAGTTTCAAATACAACACTGCTTCTTCAATCAAAGTTTGTGTTTACGGAAAAGATGGATTTAAACTTTATGAATCCGCCCCACTCACCTCAAACGGCAGTTGGAGTGACTTCGAAATCTATCTCAAATCAATCGCAGGAACAAACGAAGTTTATGTGACAATTGAACTTGGAAATGAAGACAATCTTGTTCAAGGCTTTGCATATTTTGACAACTTTGAACTTAAAACTGTTTCCAGCACAACTTTTGACAGCAAAGCGGAAACAAAAAATGACAGTTTGTATGGAGTTGTTGATATGACAAATTTCTATCTCAACCTCCCAACAAACAACATCACAAACGACATTAATTTGGACGCCACCCCAGCATACAAAGGAATTCTTTCAAGCGGAGATAAAGGAACAAACTATGGTGGAGTTGTAAAAAGCGACAAATTTGAAAACTCCGAAATTTTCAATATTGAGGGCGAAAGCACAAATGTATTCTTCATCAACAATCAAGTGGCTGGCGGATACATCATACAATCCAATTATGGACTTGACCTCTCTGCTGATAATTATTATGTTTTGACATTTAAGATAAAGACCAATTTTGCCACACTTGCAAACGAACTAGACGAAGACGAAAAATCTTATGGTGCGACTGTTGGACTTACAGGTTATGATTATTTGACAGAAATTAAGACAACTGGCGACGAATATCAAACCTACTCAATTTACTTCAAACCAACCGAAACAAAAACAGCAAACTTGTATATTGCACTAGTTAGCGGTTCAAACAAAACTGCTGGAAGTATGGTTCTCTATGACCTTGCTTTTGAAGAAACAGATGAAGACACATACAATTCTGCTGTTGACACAACAAAAAAAGAAGACTATGACCAAAATTCTGACAATGTTTTTGTTGCAAACGCAGAAGACAGCACAGAAACTGACTCTGACCCAGACACTGAAACTGACTCCGACGCAGACACAAATTCAAATGATTTCAGTTGGTTGCTTCTTACTTCAACTCTCATTACTGGTCTTGCCATTGTAATCGCCATTGTTGGCTGGGCACTTAGAAAAGTAAAAATTAAGAAGATAGAGAGAAAACGCAAAGAAACTTATGACAGAAAGTCAAGTTTAAACATTGACCACATCAAACAAAAAGCAAAGAAACAAAGAGATGCAGAAGTGGCAGATGTTCAAAACACAATAGGCAAATTCCAAAAAGAACTTGATTCTTTGGAAGCAGAACACAAGCAAAAAGTACTCATGCTCCGTGACAAAGACAAAGGTCAAATGTCCAAAGAAACAGACAAAGAATTTAAATTGTTTGCTAAAAAGCGTACTGTTATTGCAGAAAAGATTGACTCCTTAAATAAACATGTTGAAGAACTCAAATCCCCTGAATATTTGCTTTCTCTTGAAAGAAGAGTTTATGTTGAAGAAGAAATGAAACGCAGAGAACTTGAAAAAGTTTCAAAAAAAGCAAATAAACAGCAAGAACTTCAAGCAGAAACAAAAAACACAGATGTTAAAAAGAAATAATTTTTGACAAAAACTTGTTTTAAAACAATAAAAAAGATGTCGCAATTGACATCTTTTTTTATGGTTTATTTTGTTTAAAAAATTTGAAAAAGCATATTAGAAATCATCGTCATCGTCGAATTCTTCTTCCTCTTCGTCTTCATCTTCTTCGTCGTCGAGGTCGTCATCGCCAAACTCATCATCAAGTTCTTCGTCCAATTCGTCGAGGTCATCATCGCCCAAACTGTCATCAAAACCAATTCCAGAATCAATATCATCATCAAGTGGGTCATCATCGAAATCAGTTACACTTGCCATTTCACCTGTTTCTTCATCGTCATAGACAATTTCTTCTTCATCACGATTGATATATTCTTCCCAATCAGTTGAGATTTCTCCATCTTCGGTTTGATGGTCCTTCAAACAACTTGCACACATGATTTCATCAGGTTGAATGTAGTTTGTTTTACAAATTGGACAAAGTTCAAGGTCAAGGTCACTGATAAAACTATCTTTATTTGCTGACATTTCCGCTTTGCAAACAGAACAATATTTGTCTTTCTTTTCAATATAGTTAAGTTCGCATCTTGGACATCTGACATACACAGGTTTTTTCATAAACGCTCCTTTATTGCTATGTATTCTACATACATTTATATTTATTGTCAACTAATTTAATTAACTTTTTTCAAAAGATTGGCCTCTGCTTGGGAAGGTCGCAGATACATTGGATTTAGGTCAGAAACTTCAACAAATTTTCCTTCATTTTCTTTCTTGCAAGCAAAATCAAGCAAATCCTCACTGTTGAGTCCAATTTCTTCACCGCATTTTAAGTCGCCTTTAAGCACAAAAATTGGCAATTCTATTGCAGACAATTCTTCCTTTGTTATCATTGACTCCTCTTGCAATTTTATGCCTTCTTTGTCAAAATATGCAACAAAATATAAATCTGACAAAGCATTTAGGGCACAAACAAAATTTCCGTTTGCCAAATTTTGCTTTGCAACAACAAATGCCATCAATTCCAATGACGAAAGTGGCAAAAATTTTAGATTCTTATTTGCACAGCCAAGAGCCTTCGCAATCGCTGTTCCAATTCTAAGTCCAGTAAATGAACCTGGGCCAACCACAACCGCCACTGTCTGAGTGTTCAAGACTTCAACATTCGCGTCTTCGCACATTTGGTCGATTGTAAAAAGGACATTTTCCGAATGTTTACTGCGTGCGTCGAGTTCTTTTAAAACCACTTTATCACCCGATTTAAGTGCCAAATTCGCTGTCAAAAACGCTGTGTTAATTGCTAGCATTGTCCCCATTCTCCTTAATTACAAAAATTCTTTCATGCTCTCCATTTTTTGTGATGGTCACTTCATAGTCCACCGAATTTATAAGTCCCTCAACATTTTCTGGCCATTCCACAAAGCAAACCCCATCAAGACTATTCTTGTCGAAATATTCTTCAAACCCAATATTTCTTGCTTCTTCGGCTGACGAAAGTCTGTACATATCAAAATGATATATTGGAAATCTGCCATTATATGTGTTCAACAAAGTAAATGTTGGACTGGTCACAAGGTCGTCACACCCAAGGGATTTGACAACTTCTTTTACAAACGTTGTCTTTCCACTTCCCAAATCACCTTTGAGCAACACCACCATTGGTGGATTTAATGCGTTTGCAAATGCCGAAGCAAGCGCCTTTGTTTGTTTAAGGTCTTTTATTTCCATTTTTATTCTCATAGTTTTTCCTCTTCTTCTCCCAAAAATACATTAGTGTCAATCCCAGCCCACAGAAAACTGCTGAAAGAGCAACCCCTGCCAAGACATCTGTCAAATAATGTTTTCCAAGATACATTCTTGACAGACAAACCAGTCCGACATACAGACTGCAAGCAAGCACGATTCCGACTCTCATTCCTTTGGATTTATACTTCGTAAATAAAAAGTACCCCAAAAATATGGCAATTGCAGTGGCACAAGCGGCATGTCCACTTGGAAAACTGTAATCCGTCACAACATCTCCAATATTGACAATGGTGTCCGTCACATTAAAAGGTCGAATTCTCTCAACCCAATTTTTGAGCAAATTCACAAACAAATAAACAAAACCATAGGAAAACAGAAACCAAAACGCGAATTTTCTTTTAAATAGCAAAAAGAATAATACAAGCACAACCGCTCCAACAACACTGCCTATGCCCGAAATAATTTGAAATGTCCTGTCAAAAAAGACATTTCTTCCTGCTTGCAAAAATTCAATAATTTTAATCTCAAAATCCATGCATTTATTGTAACAAATATTGACAAAAAATACAAACAAAACACAAATTTATCGAATTTTCTTAAAAAATAATGCCATTACACATTGACAAATCCATAAATAATCAAAAAAGAAAGTCCTCAAACTTTCTTTTTGCTGATGCTAATGCCATTTTCAATTTCATATATTTTTGTTTCAAAATCGCTGTCATTTTCAATTTCATCAATAAACTTACGCAAATTAACGACAATCGTGCGGTGTTTATGCGCCACTGGACCCTCTTTTTTTACTAATCCATAAAACAAAATATCGTCTGCAACAAGATATCCACCAACATTCATCAGTTTTTTTAAATATGGAAGATATTTGAAATATTGTCCTTTTGCTCCGTCCAAAAAAATCAAATCAAACTTGTCTTCTGCGACTTTTAAATATTCCATAGCATCACAATTTTTGACTTCAAATTGACCATGATATTTCTGTAAATTTTCACGAGCATCATGAGCATTTTTTTCATCAATTTCAATTGTAACAACATATTTTGCACCTGCTTCAAGCATGGCACAAGCAGAATAGCCAATAAATGTTCCTATTTCCAACACTCGTTTGGGTTGTATTTCTTTTACCAAATCCAACAAAATTTCGCGTGAATGTTCCCTAATTATTGGACGATATTTTTTATCTGCAAATCCGACCAGTTCTTCTTTCTCTTTCATTAGTCAAGTAGAGCGATGGTCAAAATCATTGGCCTACGCTGTGTCCTTTTGTAAATAAAGTTTGAAACATTTCTTCTTATTGTGTTTTTGATAACCGCAGGGTCACAACCACGCAAATCTTGTTCTTTCAAAGAAGCAATGATCATATTTTTTGTGTCTTGCACAAATGCCTCTGCCTCATCTTGATAAACCACACCGCGTGTGATAATAAATGGTTCTCCCACCACCTCTCCTGACACATTGTTGATTGTCATAACAACAACACAAATGCCGTCTTCTGAAAGTTGTTTTCTCTCTCTAAGAACATTGCTGTCCATATCTCCAATTCCATAGCCATCAATAAGTCTTTGACCAGCATGAACAAAGCCTGTCTTTTTTATGGAATTTGGAGATAATTCAATTTGTGCTCCAATGGTCGGCAATATGATGTTTCTCTCTTCCATGCCAAGACTCATAGCAAGTTGCTTATGCATTTTGAGATGACGATACTCTCCATGAATAGGAATAAAGAATTTTGGCTTAACAAGAGAATGAATGGTTTTGATTTCTTCTTGGCAAGCATGCCCAGAAGCATGAACCTCAGAAAGTTCATCATAAATGACATCTGCACCTTTTTGATAAAGCGAATTGATGACATTATAAACACTCTTTTCATTTCCAGGAATTGGAGATGACGAGAAAACAATAAGGTCATTTGGTCCAATTTTGATTTGCTTAAAATCACCTGCTGCCATTCTTGGAAGAGCAGAACCTGGTTCTCCCTGACTTCCAGTTGTGACAATCAAAAGTTCGTTGTCGGCATATTTGTCAATCTTGTCAATATCAATCAAAATTTCACGATTAAATGAAATTTCTCCAATCTTCATTCCAACATCTGTGATGTTTATCATGCTTCGTCCAGTGAATGCCACTTTTCGTCCATACTTTTCCGCCAAATTCAAAATCTGTTGCAAACGATGTATGTTTGAAGCAAAAGTAGCCACAAAAATGCGATTTTGTGGGTGAGCCTTGAATATTTCGTCCAATGCTCTTCCAACATTCTTTTCACTCATAGAATAGCCTTTTCTGCAAACATTGGTGCTTTCACACATCAAAAGGTTGACGCCTTTTTTGCCAAGCTCTCCAAAGCGTTGAAGATCGGTCATAACTCCATCTATTGGCTCAAAATCAATCTTAAAGTCCCCAGTGTGAACGACATTGCCAGCAGGTGTTGTTATGCAAAGTGCAAGACTTCCTGCAATCGAGTGAGAAACTTTGATAAATTCCACAGAAAACGCACCAATTTTAAGCACATTTTTAGGCTTTACAGTGATTGCTTTGTAAGCAACCTTTGGGTGCTCTTTCATTTTGTTTTCAACAAGTGCGAGCGTCAAACGAGAGCCATAGATTGGTGCTTTTATTTGTTGTAGAACAAATGGAAGTGCTCCAATATGGTCTTCATGTCCGTGTGTCAAAATAATTGCTTTGATTTTGTCACGATTATTTACAAGATATGTGATGTCAGGAATAACAACATCAATTCCTGGCAAATCATCGTCTGGGAAAGCTAGTCCAGCATCAACAACGATGATTTCATCATTATACTCGAAAGCGGTCATATTTTTTCCAATTTCACCCACACCGCCCAAGAAGGTGATTTTCAATTTGTTATTCATAAATTCTCCTTAAATAAATATAAATTTGCAAATTTCTTTTGCAATAAAAAACGATATTGATACTAAAAAATTTCAGCAGAAAATTTTTGCTTACAACAGAAAAATTTGTTGAGAAGAAATCTTATAAGATATAAGCAGTTTTGTTTATGTTGTCAACTTCTTCCAATCTTTTTGGCGTCAAAATTTTGTTGTCGTTGACATAAAATCTCATACCTTGGCTGGTGAAAAATGCTGTCATATCATAGACACACAAAAGTGCTGTCATAATTGGAATAAGAGCAACCAAACTATACACACCGAAAACCATCACAATTGCCCAGAACAAGATAAAATAGAGCAATGTTGTTCCAAAAGATGCCCAAAAATGGCGTTTAACAGCTTTCATTCCCTTGCGATATGATCCAAAAACATTACGATTAAACACAATCATGGCTGGTGCCCAACCAAGTACTGTGATTTGGTGAACTGTGAAGAACATCACCAAAACCAAAAATACACACAGTGGCAAAAAGTAAGTCACAAATGTTGCATCTTGAATTTGAGAAAGTCCAAACACTGCAAGCAATGTTACGCCTAAGAAAACTAGGTTGTATAATGTTTTTGCGACAGCAAAGAGCAGAGATTTTTTAAGACTCTTAACAAGAGCACTAAAAAATCCCAACTCATTTTTGCTGGTCATATATGAATACAACATTTCATTGAGGGTATATTTGCCGATATTGACAAAAAATGGCAAAAAGATAAACACAACAATAAGTCCATAGACTGCAAGTCCCAAGTTGCTGTTTAAGGCATCTTTCAAAAGTTGAAAGGAAACATTTATTATGTTTGCAATATTTGCGCCAAGCGAGCCTGAAAACACTCCTACAAAAGCAGAAGACAATGTGTTTAAGCAATTTAAAATAAGTTCTTTAAACTCAAAAAATGCAGGCAAAAACAACGCAAAACCAAGCCCCCAAACCACAATATAGAATAAGAAAAATTTGAGTGTTTTTGCAAAGTTTGAACCAAAAAGTTTTAATGAGTTTATAAAAACCATAATTTTAGACCTCATAAAGAGTATAGCAAAAAATTCTAAAATATCAAAGCAAATTAAACTTCAATATCAACAATTTTGTAAACAGTTTCGCCACCTGGCGTTTTTACAGTGACAGTTTCGCCTTTTTTGTGGCCAATAAGCGCCTTGCCAACAGGAGAAACATTGCTGATAACGCCATTTCTTGGGTCGCTTTCTGAGGAACCAGTTATGCGATATTCCACTTCTTCGTCAAAATCTTCGTCATAAAGTTTGACTTTGCAGCCAACCATAACAGCACCAGAATTGATTTTTTTCTTATCAATCACTTCTGCGTTCAAAAGAATACTTTCCATTTCAGCGATTTCTGCTTCGATTTGCGCCTGTTCATCTTTTGCAGCATCATATTCAGAATTTTCTGACAAATCGCCAAATTCTCTGGCAATTCCAATACGCTTTACAACTTCTGGTCTTTTTACAGTTTTATACAAATTCAACTTTTCTTCAAGTTGTGCTTTTCCTTCTGGTGTCAAGTAATGTTTTTCCATTTTAATCTCCTTTTAAAACAGACGAAGTCGATTTATTATTATCAAAAGAAACTTGTTGCAAACATCGTCTGCACTTAAAATTTTATTACTTTAAATAATTAAAAAATCGACCATATAGGTCTTGATAACTAAATTTATTTGACTTGTAATCCGTATAATTATATGCAAAACATTACAAAAAGTCAACCAAATTTTAAATTTTCCTTAATCAAGAACTGGATTTTTTGTCAAAAATTATATGAAAGAGTGTATTTTTTGTTTTTTTTGAAAAAATAATTTTAAGGAGAAATCATGATAACATTCATTGCTTTTGTTTTAACAATTTTAGGCTCAATAAATTGGTTGTTGATTGGACTTTTGCAATATGATTTTATTGCTGGACTTTTTGGCTTTCAAGCAAGTATATTTTCAAGAATGGTATATATTATTTTTGGAATCGGAGCAATTTATTTGAGCATAAGAGTTATTGTCAACAAAGGTTCTTTCAAAGTTTTTGAGCGTAAAAAGAAAAAGCAAAACGAAATTTCTTCAAAAGAAGAAACAAACACTCAAATTCCAGTAAACGCAAATGTGGAAGCTTCAAGAGAGCAAGTTGCTGAAAATTACAAACAAAAAACTGCAAGATACGACGACTTTGACGCGGAAATAAATGACCAACAGTTCCGTGAAAATGAAGAAGGGTTGTTTGACGAACACTTCAAAAATAGATAAAAAAATTTGACTTTTCTTTTGGCAAAGCAGTATCATTTTAATGTAGGAGAAATTTATGGTAACACTCGTAATTCTGGACGGCTTTGGAGAAAAGAAAAGCAAATACGGAAACGCTATCAAAAGTCAAGGAACACCAAATCTTGACAAACTCAAAAAGCAGTACCCTCACACTTTAATACAAGCCAGTGGAAAATATGTTGGACTTCCAGATGGTATCATGGGCAACAGTGAAGTTGGGCATTTAACAATTGGATGTGGACGCGTTATTTTGCAAGATTTGCAACTTATTAACAGTGAAATTGAAAGTGGAAAGTTCTATGAAAATCCCGCTCTAAACAAAGCACTTTCTCACGCAGAAAAAAGTGGAGGAAATTTGCATTTGATGGGACTTTTGTCCAATGGCAGAGTGCATTCTTCAATTGAGCACCTTTTTGCTATATTGGAGCACGCAAAGAATTTCAAAATAAAAAACATCTATATTCATGCGATTTTGGACGGTCGCGACACTGGTGTGCGTGATGGAATGAAGTTTGTCAAAATGACTGAGGAGAAAATTCAAAACACAAACGCACACATCGGCACGATTATTGGCAGAGTTTACGCCATGGACAGAGAAAAAAGATATGACCGTGTGAAGATTGCCTATGATATGCTTTTTAATGGCATTGGAGCACATAAAAATTCTGCAATTACAGCAATTGAACAGAGTTATGAAAATGGCGTTTATGACGAATATTTTGAGCCTACAATTATTGACGAAAACTCAAAAATTTCGGACAATGACAGTCTCGTTTTCTTCAATTATCGTTCTGACCGTGCACGCGAAATTTCTTTTGCCATGACCGACCCAAATTTCAAGGAATTTGAAACAAAGAAATTGTCAAATTTCCTCTTTACAGCCATGGCACAATATGCTGACGAACTTAAAGACCAAAACACTCTCTACCCACCCACTTTCATTGAAGACAACCTCGCTTGTGTGCTTTCTCAAAATGGGAAAAAGCAATTTCACACATCAGAGACGACCAAATATGCTCATGTCACATTTTTCTTTAATGGCGGAATTGAACAAGCGTATGAAGGCGAAGACAGGAAACTTATTAACAGCATAAATGTCAAAGACTTTACGGAATATCCAAAAATGAGAGCAAACGAAATAACTTTGGAGGTTTTAGATGCCATAGCAAGCGAAAAATATGACTTTGTGCTTGTCAATTACTCCAATCCGGATATGCTTGGGCACACTGGCAATTTCAATGCCACAAAAGAGGCAATTGAATGTGTTGACAAGCAGGCTTATGCTGTTGCACTTGCCACGCTTATGGCTGGTGGAGACTGCATAATAACCGCCGACCACGGAAATGCAGAAGAGATGTTTGACAAAGATGGAAACAAACTGACCAAACACACGACCAATCCTGTGCCATTCATTTTGGTTAGTGAAAAACACAAAAAAGAAAGGCTCAAAAAAGGAAAATCTCTCACTTGCATTGCACCAACGGTTTTAAAACTTTTGGGACTTGAAAGACCTTCCACATTCGACGAACCAATTTTTTAATCAAAAAAAACAAAAAATGAAAAGAGCAATTTTGCTCTTTTTTTGAATTTAATTTATGATTGCATTGCTCTCAATATGCTCACCACTTAAATAGTTTGTGACATTGTTTACAATGGACATTCTTTGGCATGAGACTTCATAAGCAGTCATCGTTTTTTCACCATCTTCAAGTGCTTTTACATATTCGCGAGATTGTATTCGACCAACAAGTTCAAGTTTTGCTCCGATGTTTTGATTGGCAATAAATCTGGCATTCCTGCCCCACATTATGCAAGGAACATAGTCTGATTTGTGATAATTTGGTCGGTTGACAGCCAAAAGGACATCACAGATTTCACGATTAAACGGAGTCTTGCGATAAACAGGTTCTTTGCAAATGAAACCAGTAAGTTTTACCTCATTGACATACTCTTGTGCCACATCTTTTTCAATTTCTTTTGCAAAAAGATGCAGAACAAGTTTACTCTTCATGTCCAAAAGTTTGTTGTAACTGCGATATTCCCCAGTCACTTTGACAAATTCACCGACTTGAAAATCGCGATTCATGAGTGTGCGTTCTGATGCTGTGACTGGAATGACATCTTTAATTTTTGAAAGTCTTTCAACATCAACCGTAAATTCGTAAAAATTTTCCCCTTCAATCTTGTGTGAAAGTTTTGGTTGGCTGGAAACAGTCCCGGCAATCTCAGCGTAGTTTGTGTTTTCTTCTATCGTTTTGTAATTCATATTTTCCCCCTAATTTTTGTGTTGCACGCCATTTCTGTCTATTGTGTAGTTGTCCTCATAAATTAAATCGGAAATTTTTGTAACCTTGTATCCTGCAACTTTAAGTCTGTTGAGTGTCAATCTAAGTGCATCGAGTATGTTGTCGGAATTATTGTGCATCAAGATGATTGAACCATTTTTGACTCTTGAAATAACACGACTTGTGATTTCCGAAGCGGAAAGACCTTTCCAATCAAGACTATCAACATCCCATTGAATGGTTTTAAGTCCCAAACTTTCGGCAGTGTCCAAAAGAGTGTTGTTGTAAGAACCATATGGTGCTCTAAAAAGTTTAACTTCCTTGCCAGTGACTGCTTTGATTTTGGAAATAGATGTTTCAAGTTCACTCTTCATGGTTGATGCGGAAAGTTTGACCATGTCTGGATGTGTGTTGGAGTGTGTGCCAATTTCAAATCCCGCCTCATCAATCGCTTTTGTCATTTCGGTATAGTCGTCCACCCAAAACCCAACGAGAAAGAAAGTTGCAGAAACTTCAAACTCTTTGCAAATATCCAAAATACCTTGCGTCTTGTCAGCGCCCCACGCTGCATCAAAGGAAATCGCGACTTGTTTTTCCCCTGTGTCAACATTATAAATTGGAACTTTGCGTGTTGAACCGCCAAAGTAAACCTGTGCAGAGGTTGTTCCCCCAAAAGACAATGAAAGTAGCACAGCCACCAGCACAAAAGCCACAAAAATTTTGATTGTTCTTGATTTGATAACGCAGAAATGCATATCAACCTCGCTTTCTATTTTAAATATTTGCTTGAATTTTGCCTAAGTTTAAATTGTTTAAAAAAAACTAAGATTGTTTTTTATTGTCGAAAACCAAGCCTTATCATATTTTATTGCCCGAAGTAGTCTTTTAGAACTCAACTTGTGCATTATTTGGAGAATAGAAGAAAAATAATAGGAGTCTTTTTGACACCTTCTAAAAATTTTGCAATAAAAAAGAACGCTGATTTTGCGTTCTTTAAGTTTTTATACTAACTCCAATAGAAAACTTTTAAATTATCTCTGCCATTGACTGTAATCCACAAACTGTCTTTTGTTTTCTCTAATATTGTTGTGGTAGTTGAACTATCACTTTCTCTATAAAAACAATCTTTTATTGTTGCATTATTTGCGATAACATTAGTGGTATCTGTATTAGTTGTATCTGTATTTGTGATATCGTTCAATGTTCCAATCACAAAACATTGGTCAATGGTGCAACCACTTCCACCACCAACAAGTCCAGCAACTCCATTGCAACCTGTGCCTGTCACATCTGCTTTACTTGAAGAAGCATAAAATGAACAGTCTTCTGCATAACCAACAAGACCAGCGAAATATTGACGCGCAGCAAATGTATTTGAAACATTTGCGACCCCTACAAGTTCCGGAGTAGAGTCGGAAGATTTATGATAATAGTATATTTTTCCAGGATAAGTCAATTTATTATCCACTTCACAACCATAAACAAATTCACCATACACATCATAAAAAGCAAGATCTCCTGTGGCTAAATTTGAATTATAGTTGTTAACTCTCTCAAAAGTTGTGTTAATTGCCTTTCCAACCAAAGCCCCAGCATAAGCATAACCAGTAAAATCACTATTTTGAATTGTCAAGTTCTTTATCGTTGCACCATTTGTACAGCCAAACAATCCAATGTTTGAGAGTTCGTTTTCTCCAACAAATTTCAAATTGGAAATTGTGTAATTTCCTCCGTCATACACTCCTTTGAATGGAGTTGCACTTGTGCCGATTGGATTGAAAGAAGTGATTGAACTCATATCAATGTTTTCAGTTTGCACAAACATAACATTTTCAAAAGTATTGCCAGCCTGCACTTTTTGACTTAGAAGCACAAGATCGTCGGCGGTTGAAATTTTATACACACCTTTTGCATCAGGGCTTGAAGTTGTTGAATAATAAGAAGTAAAGTCATCTATGTTTGATGTTGTGCTGTATTGTTGATATTTTGCCACAATTGAAAGTGAAGTTAGCGAATCTGTATTTTGATTCACATTTGTATTTGGATTCACAAGGAAATTATAGGTTGTGTTTAATGACAAAAGTTGATAAGTATTTTTTCCATCGGTAGAAACACTATAAAATCCCACAAAGCGTCGATTATGATATGTTTCCGGCACTTCAATTGAAATTGGAGTGAAATATTTTATTTCACGATTTTCTATCGTATCATTTATTACACCTGTGCCATCGTTAATTGTGATTTTGGGTTTCACAGTTGAACCTCTAACACCAATCGACAAATTATATTTATTTAAATCGAAATAAGCCGAAATGGTCAATTCATGGTCTGTCCACTTGCTTGGATCATTTGAGTAATACTGCGAAACAAATTTATCTACAATACTTTGCATGGATTCTGAATATTCTTTATTATAATTTTCTGTTACTTCCTCGTTTGATTTTGTGTCTTTGATTGTAAACTTTCCAATGGAATAGCCAGTTTTTGCAGTGCGCAATAATTCCAATGTGTCTTCAACTGTTAATGGGGTTGGGTTTAGCGTTATTTTTTTCGAATCTAATTTTGCCGTTCCGCCATTTGTAGATTCAGTGTAAACATCAGAATTATAAGCATTTGCATAAGTCTTCAAATAGACTTTATATTCAATTGCTGTTCGAGTGACAATAATCGTGATTGTATTGGCGGTTATGTCCGACATTTGTTTAGTCCCTGTTCCAATAAACTCATCGGCAGAAATTGTAATACTTCGATTTTGTCCAGTCGGTTCTATATTTTCTTTGAAATTATCTTTCCCATTTACCTTAAAAGAATACTTATATCCAAATTCCATAAAAGAATTATCATTTACATCATTTACATTTGAGTTATTCAAACTTATAGAGGTTGCATCTTCACGATTTGGCCAATTAACTTCTCCTTCTGTTTGCAATAATGTATTTTCACCATCTGTGAAAGTAATAGTGTATGACACTTTATTATATTGAACAATTATTTTGTCTTCTAATTTGAAAACAAAACTTGCCGTAACCGTCCCATAAGTATTACTTGAACTAAAAATGCTTGTTTCCTGTGTACCTTTTTTAGTAGAAATATTTGTCACATAAAAACCAATATTTGGTTTTATTGAAATTGTAACAGTCTCCTGATAAGCAAATTTAGTCGTAATATTTCCATCCGTATCATAAAATGAACAATTTGAACAAATTACACTTGGATCGCTCGAATAGTCATATTCATTATTTCTCCCACCAAAATGGGAAACACCGATTGGATTTTTTATTCCAGTGAATTTAAACACAAGAGTTGGCCTTAATACTATTTCGGTTCCATAATCATATAAAGAGAAAGTTTTAAAGTTTGTCTTGGTTTGACTCACAAGCGTTACATTATTTACAAACTTTGAGCCATCTGCAAATGTAGTTTGTAAATAAGCTCCATCAGTTTGAAAATAATTATCTTTTATATTATATTGTAAAACATAGGAACTTCTTATTGTTGCCAAAGTATAATCAGCACCATTAAGAACTTGAATATAATCAGTGTTGAGCACTTTTGAAGAATATACATTTTTTGAGTATTCATATACTTGATATGTTTCAAATGTTCCAAAATCAGAAATGTCATAATAATACTCATAATTAGAAGTTGTATTTTTTCTATAATCCACACCAATTCTCATAGACAAAACAGCGTTGTATGGAACCCATGAATAATGGGCAGTTTTATAACCTTTCCCTATCCACTGATTTTCAGAAAAATAAGAAAATGCAACAGTTGAACAAAGCCAATCCTTATAGTAAGAATATCCCGCAAAACTAGGATGCTCATATTCACTATTTATAAAAGAATAATCCAAACAATTTGTATAATCATCATTCATGTATCCTTCATACCAAACTCGACTTGAAGAAGTGATGAAATTATATCCCAGAATAGTGTCTAAACTATAATATAGCCACTTAGAAGGATTCGCTTTGTCCTTATTTCCAACTGCCTTAGGTGCGTTATTTAAAACAGCACAGCACCCACCTTTAACAACATCATTTCCTTCAATATAACCAGCCAGTTGTCCAACATATTCATCTCCCACAATATGTATTGAATAGTTGATACAATTTGCAAGCACCAAATTTTTGTATGAGTTAAAAAGATCGTATCTTCCGAGTTCTCCAGCAATTCCGCCAACACATTTTGTTCCACTGACACTTCCATAGTTCATGTTTTCAACGACATTTCCATCATTCCAAATATGCCCAACAATTCCGCCAACATATTTAATTTCTTTGCTACCCGATGTTCTGCTAATATCCCCATAATTGACACATGTCAAAATATAAGTCCCGTATGTGTCAGAAACTCCCAGTATCCCTCCAAATCCATTATCATTATTGTTAGAACTGCTTGCGGAAATGTTCAAATTCCCAAAATTGGACGAATTTGTTAAATGCAAATATGCTCCGCTATAACCAATCACACCTCCGGCTGAAAGTTTTTGCGAATTTCCAATTATATTGCCATAATTGTGACAATCATCAACATTCAAAGATAAATTTTTACTTTTAGATTTACCGATGGTCTTATACGATGAACCTACAATTCCTCCACAAGTTATCATGGAACAATCAAATTTATATTTATCTAAATCTATTTCCCCGCTATTTGTAGAACGACTGATATCTACATTACCTTTGTCAGTTTTACTATAATCACTAAGAACGCACACGCCTCCAACAACACCACCAATTGAAAGAGTGTCGTACCCGTCATATGAGTTGTTGTCCTCATTTCTTAACCAAATAACAGCAAAATTTGCACAATCATAAATCCAACTTGAACCAAAAAGGCCAACAATTCCTCCTATCATATAATTGGCAGATGACAAATTGTTGAGTGCACCATAAGAATAGATATCAATTTCTCCGCTTCTATTTACACAATTTCTTAAACAAGTGTTTCCATGTGTTGAACCTACAATTCCACCAACATACAAATCTTTACTGAAAAATGGTTCTTTCCCTCTTCTAGAATAATATATTGAGAAGCCATCATTAAAAATATTTCTAATCGTCTGTGAATCGTCTGCTCTACCAATCACTCCTAAACTTGTTGTTTTGTCATTGTATTGTTTCTTATCTCCAGCAGAATTATAAAAATAGATTCCACCTGTGATTGAAAAGTTTTGGATTGTTGCATCTTTCACATATCCAAAAAAACCAGTGGCAACTTCATTTTTATTTTTCGTATAATCATCGCTAATTCGATCAGGAATCAAATAATTCTCTTCTTTAAACGTTTTTGCACTTGTGTAATTGATATAAACATTTGAAATTGTGTGACCTTGTCCGTCAAAAGTTCCCTGAAAAGGTCCACCATATTGATTGGCGCTTCCATAAACTCCACAACCAATTGGACTCCATAAACATAATCCCATGTCGATATCACATTCAATTTTTATAGTGCAATTTCTCCAATCTTCCCATAATCTTGTACAAAGCAGAGCCCCTGCAAGAGCAAGAGACGCATTGGAAACTGATTCATATACTGTAAAGCCATTTATGATCACAGGAACGTGTGTATATTTTGTTGCGGTCTCTTCCGGAATGATTGCCGTAACAACTTTGCCATATTCATTATATTCATTTTTTCCGCCGTATTTTATAAAATAATCGCGTGAATCATCATTGACAACATCAATCCAATTTGATGTGCTTGTTGCGGATTTGTTTGTCACATTGTCTTCGGTTGAACTTTTTTCATCGTCTTCAACTATTTCTGTTGAAGTTGGAAGATAATCAGCAACAATAAAGGCAGTGCCACAAATCATTGCCAGTGACATAAAAAATGCCAAAATTCCACAAAGAATTTTTCTCATATGTATAGTATAAACAAAATTCCACAAAAATCAAAATGATTTGACAATTTTTGAGAAAAAATATTTTTATTATAAAATATTTTAATATTCGTAAAATATGTTGAAAAAAATTTAAAAAAAGACTCGAATAAAACGAGTCTTTTTGTTAATCAACAAAGTTGTAAATTCCCAAGAATTTCTTCTTAATTTCTTCACTGCCAGTTGCAAGTCTGTCAGATGAAATTTTGTATTTTGAAGTTTCCAAAAGGGCAAATTTAAGTCCATGGTCAGCCACCACTTTTTCACCCGTTCCAACAAATGAAACCATCTTTCCAGTGCCTGCAAAATTGATGTATTTGACACCTTTTCGATATCTTGCAGAGATTGGAATTTGCATTGCACTTAATCGTTTTAAATAACCATTGTTGGTTATGATTAAATAACTGTCATTTACATTTTGACCAGCAAATACAACGCTGTCTTTCCCTTCCAAATTAATTCCTTTGACACCACCAGAAACGCGACCTTGAATTGGCACTTCACTCTTTTCAAAGTTGACGCAATTTCCGAGTTTTGACATCATAACAAATGTCTTGCCTTTAATTTCATGTTCAACATTGATTACTCTGTCATCATCTGCAAGTTTGAGCACTTGATAATATGTTTTTGAGGTCAACAAATCTTTCTCTGCGCTTCGCTTTACCATGCCGTTTTGAGTGAACAAGACCACTTCACCCTCTCCCTCAACTTTCAAAACCGCAACAGGCGTTTCCATGATGTCAATGGTCTTGTCAATTTGTTTGAGCGGAATTCCTTTTTCACGCCATTTACTCTCAGGCAGTTTGTCTACAACAATTTTTACACAATTTCCTTTGTCTGTAAAAATGAGCACAGTGTCAGTTGCTTTGACTGGCAAAAGCGAGGTATGAATATCAAACAAAGTCGAAGTGTCGGAAATGGTCTTTTGAGATTTTGAATAGTTTTTCACACTGACTTTCTTCAAAGTTCTTCCAGCAGAAAGAGCAATGATATAGTCCTTTGTATCTTCCATCTCTTCAATTTTCGTCAAAACAATTTCTTCGCTCTTGCATTCCTTCGAGCGTCTTGGAGTGTTAAATCGTTTCTTAATCTCCAAAATCTCGCGTTTAACCACTTCAAGTTGAAGTTTTTTCGAGCCCAAAATTTCTTCCAACTCTTTAATCTTTGCTTTCAAACCTTTCAATTCTTCTTCAAGTTTGTTTACTTCCAAATTTACAAGACGAGCAAGTCTCATGTCGAGTATTGCCTGAGCCTGTTTGTCAGACAATTTAAACTTTTCACGAAGTCTTTGTTTCGCCTCAGACACATTTGCCGAAGTCTTAATAATTTTGATAACTGCATCAATATTTTTGATGGCAATCAAAAGTCCTTCGACAATGTGTGCTCTGTCTTTTGCAACATTCAAATCAAATTTTGTGCGTCTAACAACAACATCGCGTTGGAAAGCAGTGTAATATGAAATAATTTCCATCAAATTTAAAAGTTTTGGTTTTCCGCCAGCAATAGCAACCATGTTAATAGCGTAAGAAACTTGCAAATTGGTGGATTGATAAAGATAACCCAAAATTTTCTTGGCATTTGCCTCTTTTTTAAGACGAATGACTGCACGCATTCCATTTCGGTCACTCTCATCACGAATTTCACTAATAACCGACAACTTATCTTTGTTTTTCTCTTTGAGTTCGGCAATTTTTTGCAAAAGTAGTGCTTTATTGACTTGATATGGAAGTTCAGTAATAACCAAACTTTGTTTGTCGCCATTTTGTTCGATACCAACTTTCGCTCGAAGAATAATCTTTCCTTTTCCCGTTTCGTAAGCACTCTTTATTCCGTCTCCGAGAATAAGTTCGCCACCTGTTGGAAAGTCTGGCCCTTTAATGATTTTCATCATTTTGTCAAGCGTAATGTTTGGGTTGTCAATATATGCCACAACCCCATCAATAACCTCTCCCAAATTGTGAGGAGGAATGTTTGTTGCGACGCCGACAGCAATGCCAGATGCACCATTTACCAACAAGTTTGGAAAACGCCCAGGCAAAACATCAGGTTCTTTAAGAGTATCGTCAAAGTTTAGACCCCAACGCACAGTATCTTTTTCAAGGTCACGCAAAAGTTCCATTGCAAGAGGTGTCATTCTCGCCTCAGTGTAACGCATGGCAGCTGCACTATCGCCGTCAATTGAACCAAAGTTTCCATGCCCGTCCACAAGCGGAGCACGAAGAACAAAGTCTTGACTCATACGAACCATCGCATCATAAACTGAACTGTCACCATGAGGGTGATATTTACCCATACAATCGCCGACAATTCTTGCCGATTTTCTGTATGGCTTATCAGGAGTGAGTCCAAGTTCCAACATGGAATATAAAATTCTTCTTTGAACAGGTTTAAGTCCGTCCTCAACTCTTGGCAGTGCTCTGTCCATAACTACATGTTCGGTATATGGAATCATAGAGTCATGCAAAACTTCCTCCAAAGGCTTGAAAAGCACACCGCTTCCACCATAAACACCACCGCCTCCGTTGGAATTTCCACCATCTCCTGAATTTTCAGTTTCGCCATCATTTTCGTCAGCAGTTTCTTCAATTTTATCAACTTCACTTTGACTTTTAGTTGAATTTTCAACAAGTTTTGTTTTTCGGTTTGTTTCTTCTTTCACAGTATTCGCCTTTTCATTTCCTGCCATACTCCAAAAGTCCAACTGTCCTTCAACCGCAACAGTAGACTCCTGCTCTTTTGGCTCCTCTTTTTGAGGAATAAGCAGTTCGTCATAACACATTTGCCCGTCAATAGGTTCAATCACATTTGGCTTAAATTCATCATTTTTTTTATGGTCCACTTTTACTCTCCTAAGTATTATTGTTTTTGAAAAAGTCTCAAATCCAACAATTTTTAATCAATATTTTTGTAGTCTCTCATAAATGTATCTTCGCGGTCAAAATTTGCATGTTCTCCAATGTACGCCTTACGCTTATCAATATCATCTCCCATCCAAGTGGTAATCATGAGTTCTGCTTGCGCAGCATCTTCAATTGTAACTTGAACCAAAGTTCTGTTTTCTGGATCCATGGTTGTTTCCCAAAGTTGTTCAGGATTCATCTCACCAAGTCCTTTGTAGCGTTGTATCATATAACCCTTTCCAGCACTCTTGACTGCATCTGCAAGTTCAGCATCAGAATAGACATATTTTTCGTAGTCTTTTTTATACACTTTGTAAAGTGGAGGAAGTCCAATAAACACATGACCATCTGTTATCAGTGGTCTCATATATCGATAGAAAAATGTAAGCAAAATTGCTCTTATATGCGCACCATCTTGGTCAGCATCGGAAAGGATTATGACTTTGTTATAGCGAAGCGTCGTAAGGTCGAAATCTTCGCCAAAACCAGTGTCAAGTGCAGAGATAATTGTTCTTATTTCTTCATTTGCCAAAACCTGGTCAATTCTCTTTTTTTCAGCATTGAGAGGTTTTCCTCGTAATGGCAAAATTGCTTGGAATCGTCTATCACGCCCTTGCTTTGCCGAACCACCAGCGGAATCACCTTCCACAATAAAGAGTTCACTCTTGGTTCGGTCACGCGAAGTGGAAGAGGCAAGTTTTCCAACCAAGTTAAAATTTTCTGCATTGTTTTTCGCACGCGTAAGTTCTTTCGCTTTCTTAGCAGCCAAACGAACCTTTGCCGCTTGTTTTGCTTTGTTGACAATGACTTCTACCATAGTTGCAAATTTCTTGTCTGCAAGAATTTTTCCCAGTTCTTGAATGGAAAGAGCTTCCACTTCCGTTCTAGCCTCTGGATTGCCAAGTTTGGTCTTGGTCTGTCCTTCAAATTGAACATTGTTCATTTTGACATTGATAACAGTCACAAGTCCTTCTCTAAAATCTTCACCCAAAAGATTTTGCTCTTTTTCTTTGAGCATATTGTTTGCACGAGCATAGTCATTAAAAACTTTCGTAAAAGCACTTTTAAATCCTATTTCATGCATTCCACCTTCTGTTGTTGGAATGTTGTTGACATATGAGAAAGTATTTTCTGTGTAAGAGTCAGTAGAAATGAAACTCACTTCCAAATCCACAATTTTGCTTTGTGCAGAAAAATATATTGGCGTTTTAAAGAGTGGATTTTTTCCCTCAACAAGATAAGATACAAAATCTTTGATTCCGCCTTCATAATGAAATTGTCCAATTTCGTTGGTGATTTTGTTCTCAACGATGATTTTCAATCCTTTGTTCAAGAATGCCAACTCTCTTGCGCGTCTCAAAATGGTCTCAAAACTAAATTCTTGTTTTCCAAAAACTCTATCATCAGGCAAGAAACTCACAATTGTTCCTGTGGTGTTACTCTTCCCCACTTCTTTAAGAGGAGCGACTGGAACACCGCTATGAATTTTGCCCTTTTCGTCAGCATAAGAGTGAAATTCAACAAAATATTGCTTTCCGCCCTTGTTTACAGTGACTTTACACCAGCGAGAAAGTGCATTTGTAACAGATGCTCCCACACCATGCAAACCGCCAGAAAATTTGTAATTTTCATTGTTAAACTTTCCGCCTGCGTGAAGTGTTGTATAAACAACTTCCACACCGCTTTTATGTAAAGTTGGATGCATATCAACAGGGATTCCACGACCATTATCTTCAACAGTTGCACTGCCATCGGTGTTTAATGTAATTTTGATAGTATCACCAAAGCCGTTTGAGATTTCATCAATAGCGTTGTCCACAATTTCCCAAAGAATATGATGAAATCCGCGTGAAGAAGTTGTTCCAATATACATACCTGGACGAAGTCTAACCGCATCAAGTCCATCAAGCACGACAATATCCTTAGATTCGTATTTCTTTTCTGCCATAAAACGCTCCAAAATATTATTTTTCGTTGTTATTTTACCACAAAAAGCAAAATTATTAAAACAAAAACGCATATTTTACAATAATTTTTATTTATAAAAACAATAGCACTATTGACAGCAAATCAACACTGTGGTAAACTAATAACAAGTTAAAAAATTTAGAGAGGAATTTATGCAATCGAATGAAAAAAGAATCATAATATTGAAAAACTTGATTAATAGAAATTTAAAAAATCAAAGAATTCTCAAAACAAAACTAGTCGGTATAAGATTATTGGGGTCGATTAGCACATTGATTTTGTATGTTTCAGGTTTAAATCTTTGTTGCAAAGCAACCGCCTCACAAAATCAAACAATATCAGAGTATAAAAAAACAGAAGAATTTCAGGCTGAATATAACAAACAAAACGAAAACATAAAAGAACAAATCCTAAACAATGAGTTAACTTATGAAGAAGCATCAAAGCAAATGAAATATATCAATTCAAATGCATTCGTAATCAATGAAATAAATGCAAAATCAACATATTACTCAGCAAAACTAAAAACAGCAAAGACAGACCAAATTGTATCTTTGAGTTTGAGTTCGGCATCTCTGGCTTTATTGGGCAGCATTTATTTAGGAACAACAATTTACGGACACAAACAAAAGGAAAAATATTCACAAGAAAAAAACGATTTAGTAAGCAGATTGATCAGTGTAAAACGAAATTCTGCAAACTCTGTGGGCTCTGCAAAAGAAGCATCAAGTAATTCTGTCAAAGACACTTCACGCTCACTCTAAATTAAAAACAGAATTTTGCATACTTAGACAAGTATGCTTTTTTATTGCATTTTGTGTATATTTATGCATTTATTTGCATAAATATTGTATTTTTGTTTTTAATGCTTGCATATTATTTTTTCCAATTCCAAAGAATATAATATAAAAACAAAATAGGAGTATTATGAAAAAAATTGTATTAACTGGTGGCGGAACAGCGGGACATATTTATCCTGCCCTTGCAATAGCAGAAAAATTAAAAGGTTTTGAGATTCATTATTTTGGAAGCAACGGAATGGAAAAAGAAATAGTTTCAAAACACAAAAACATCATTTTTCACGAAATTCCTGCTGTCAAACTTGAAAGGAAATTCACTTTCAAAAATTTTCTTATTCCTTTCAAATTGCATAACGCTGTAAAAATCTGCAAAGAGGAACTAAGCTCGCTCAACCCCTCCGTCATTTTTTCAAAAGGTGGTTTTGTGGCAGTTCCTGTTGCAATGGCTGGAAAGAAATTGCATATTCCGATCATAAGTCACGAAAGTGACCTATCCTTTGGACTCGCAAATAAGATTATCCTGCATTATTGCACCACGATGTGCACCACTTTTGAAAAGACAGTAAAAAACAATAAAAAATGTGTCCACACAGGTCAGCCAATAAGACAGAAAATTTTTGAAGGACAAAATTTACGACTATTTAAAAACAACAATCCAACCTTGCTTGTTTTGGGTGGAAGTTTGGGTGCAAAATTTTTAAATGATATTATTTTTGAAAATTTAGAAAAATTAACAAAAAAATACAACATAATTCACATTTGTGGTAAAAAAAATTATCAAAATATTATTCATGAAAATTATTTAATTTTGCCTTATGCGGAAAATATTGAAGATTATTACGCTTCCGCAGATTTTGTTTTGGCTCGTGCTGGAAGTGGAGTTATAAATGAACTTTTGTGTCTTGAAAAACCGATGCTTTTAATTCCTCTTTCAAAGAAATGCTCGCGCGGAGACCAAATAGAAAACGCCAAACTTTTTACCGAGCTTGGTTACAGTGAAATGCTTGAAGAAGAGAATTATTCCTTTGAAAAATTAATAGAAAAACTTGAAAAATTGCAAAAAAATAGCGAAAAAATTAAAAATAATATGAAAAAAACTGCAAAAAACAATGCAGTTGAACATATTATAAATATTTTAAATAAATTTTAATTTTTTATTAATTAATTGATTTTTAATTTTAATTTTTAATAATATTTTTATTATTTTAATTAGAATTTTATTTATTTTCTACGACAATTCAGGAAGACCATAACCTTCCAAATATTTATCAAAACCAAGCGGATGGCACGCCCTTAAAATGATTCTTTTGACTTGGTCTGGTGTGGCATCTTTTTTGCTTTCCAAAACAAGACTTGCCAGGCCTGCAATCATTGGAGTTGCCACAGAAGTTCCACTCAAAAGTCGATAATTTTGTTTCGTTCCACAGGAAATAATATCCACACTCGGAGCAACAACATCTGGTTTTATCCCACGAAAAGCCGGACCTCGTGAAGAAAAATCAGCAATTTCAAAATATTTTCGATTAAATGTATTTTCGTCATATCGATTGTCATCTATCCCGCCAACTGTAATTATCTTTGAACTTATTCCAGGTGATTTAATTGTTTGATAGTCTGGCCCGCTGTTGCCAGCAGCAGCCACCACCACAACTCCATCTTTCCAAAGTGCTTCCGCCCCCAGCATAATAGGGTCGTTTACTCCCAATGGTTCACTTCCAAAACTCATGCAAACAACATTCACCCCTTGTTTTTGATGGTTATCATAAATCCATTCCATAGCGTTTAAAATTTTGTTTGCACTAGCCTCGCCATCAGCATTGAGTGCTTTAAGAGAAAAAATATCTGTCTGAGGAGCAATCCCAGAAAATTTAAATTTTGACAGTGTTCCATTTCCTGAGCAAACTCCACATACAAAAGTTCCGTGACCATTATCATCATAAAAATTCTTTTTGTTTCCAATAAAATCTTTAAAAAATTTCAGTCTTGGAGTCCCAATCAAAAAGTCAGCATGATACGCCACACCCGTATCAATAAAAGCCACCCCCACACCCTTACCTGTAAGTGACACCTTGTCAGATTTTAGAATCTTTTTTGAAACATACATCATTGAGTTTACAGTTGACAGCGAAGAAATATAATCCACTGTGCTGGCATTTGAGAGAGAACAAATTTCGTTCCTTGAAGCCTTACAATAGAGACAATTTATGAATAAATATTCATCTATAATATGTATATTTTTTTCGCATAGCATTGCCTTTGTCCTTTTTATATCTCTTCCAAAGACAAAGCAAGGCAACTTTTTCTGTAAATTTAAAACAGCGATTTCGTTTAACAATCTTTTATCGATTTTGTTGGTGTTCATTTTAGACTTTCAATAATCCTTATCATATTTTCATAAGTTTGCTTTGGCAAGTAGCCTTTAATTTTTTCTATTGAAGCAAGGATACCCTCATAATCAAAAGTTCCCCTATCCTTTTGTCCTTGAATTTCCTTTGCCAGCATCGACATCAATTCATTTGATGAACAATCTTTGAGTTTTTCATAACTTTCTTGTATCGTCTTTTGTTGAGTAGAAGAAATCTTTGGTTCCTCTTTTTTCATTTCACTCAATTTCATAACAAACTCCTAAAAACAATATATGTCAAAGGCATCAAAATCTTCACTAAAATAAAATTGTGTTGCATATAAATATGATATGAATGAAAATGAAAACAACTTTTCAAATCTTTATCCACAAGACATGGAATTCAATCCAAAAACCATGTCTTTTACTCCAATAAAAAAAGAGTCTCAAAAATCTGAACCCCAAGAAAAATCTACCCCCTCTCAATATGCAAACGGAAACAATCCACTCCTTTCTATGCTTGGCACAAACAAAAACCTTTCATCTCTTTTAAGCGGAAACAACAATCCACTCGCATCAATATTTTCAGGAAAAGCAAACAAAAACGACCTACTTATGCAGGCTCTAACACAAAACCTAACACAAAAAAACGCCCCAAAAGAGACATCTTCCCCACCTCCATCTTTTGAAGAGTTTTAAATTTTAGAAAATATTTAAGGTGTATTTTGCAACAAAAAAACTATATCATTTGATATAGTTTTTCGTTTTAATTAGTCATCAACAACTTTGCCGTGTTCAAAATATATCTTTCTCTTGCAAACCTTTTCGGCGATTTCTGGCCTTGTGCAAGCCAAAATTAAAGTTGTGTCCGCGGTTTTAAGTTTTTTAATCATGCTCAAAAGTGCATCAATATAAACATCTGAAATTTCGTCAAAAATATTGTCAACCAAAAGTAAGTCCAATTTTCTAAAAGTCAAACGAATGAGTGAAAGCACATATTTGTCTTCTTTTCGAATATTTTTGACCTTTTCATCTCTAATCCTCTCCAACGAAAAGTCAATGATGGCATTATTTATCATTTTTTCTGCTTCGGCAGGTTTGTATCCTTTTTTGTGTAAGATGTATTTAAAATTCTCATAAACTGTTTTGTTCTCCAAGAAAACTGGACAATATGGCACATATCCAACGCTCAAATCTGTCTTGAAATCGACTTTTTTGAGAGGTATTTTGTTGATATATACTTCACCCGAATCAAATTCTTCAAGTTTTGCAATCACGCGAAGCAGTGTGGTTTTTCCGCTATTCTGTTCTCCAACAAACGCCACACTTTCGCCAACTTCAACATCAAGATTTATGTTTTCCAAAGCATAGAACTCTTTGGTGTATTTAAGATTCAGGTTCTTTATCGATAACATAGCACGCTCCTAACGTATATATGATACTATATCTCGAAAAAAAATAAAAGTAAATTTTGTAATTTTGTAAAAATCGTCTTCAAAATTTACTTTTATTGTCGAATTTTTATGTTTTCGTTTATTTCTCTTCGTATTTTTTCACATCAACAGTCACTTCTTCGGATATATCTTCCGAAAGCACCAAAATGTTTTCTCCTGTTTCCTCGTTTGTCTTAACTTGCCCTACAACCACTCTAAATGTCACCTTGCAATCATTATTGGAAGCAAAGTTGAAAACGCGAGTACCAAAATCTTCATAATTTTTGTAACCTGCTTCAACGCCTGTTCCATTAGTCTGAGAAATTAGGTAAGTCAAATTGTACCAATAATCACTCTTTGGCAACCTCAATGTATATTCATCGCCATTTTCTTCGCCAAAAAGTAATTGTTGATTTTCTTGATTGACTTTGAGTTGTAAATCAACATACTTATCACTTACCCTATCGTCTTCCTCCAAAACAACCTTGATTGAATATCGAGTGCTAAGAGGTCCAGTCATGTCACTAATAAAAGCGGAGCGAACTTTTGTCTCGCTTTCACAACCCAACAAGATAAAAGAAAAACAAACACAAAGAACTATCAAAAAACATCTTTTAACTTTTTTCATAATTCTATTGTGTTCGTTTTTTACAAAAATATTGCAATTTTAATTATTTTTAGAAAGTAACCTCAATCAAACCATATTTGCTGTCATTTCTCTTGTAAAGAACATTGACTTTTCCTGTCTCTGCATTCAAGAAAACATAGAAAGTGTGACCAAGGCGTTCAATGGCATCTTTTGCCTCTTCCACCAAGATTGGGTCAAGTTCAAATGATTTTTTCTTGGAAATTTCAGCAAGTGCAACTTCTGGTTCTTCTTCCAAAAATTCGTAACCAACATTCTTTGGTGCATTGCGTTTGCTTTGAGTAACCTTTTGTCTGTTTCTCACAATTTGTTTTTCAAGTTTTGGCAACGCAAGGTCGATGTTGTCATAGTTGTTAGTTCCAGAAACTTCTGACCTATACAAAAGTCCTTTGTTGGTGATGTTTACTTCCAACTTCTCAATTTTGTTTTGCTTTGAGCAAACAACTCGTGCTGTTGCATCTTCGCCAAAATACTTGTCAAGACGATTAAGTTTTTCCGTCATAATGTCCTTAAAACGATTGGCAATTTTGTATTTTTTTTCTACAAATGTAATTTTCATACTTTTCCTCCCTTTGTAGTCTTATTTTAGCAAAAATTTTTATTTAGAGCAAATGTTTTTGCATTATTACAAAGAATTAAAGACGAGTTCATTGCCGGCAAGCGTAACTTCAATTGTCCCATGGTCAGAAAGTTGCCCCAACAATATTTTTTCAGCGATTTTGTCTTCTATCTCTTGCTCGATAAACCTCTTTAATGGACGAGCACCATAAATAAGGTTTGAACCTTTTGAGACAATATAGTCAATTGCAGATTTATCCACTTTGAGTGTTAAATTCTTTGACGCAAGACGCTTATTGATATTTGAAAGCAAAATGTCAGAAATTTTGATAAGGTCTTGTTTTGACAGACTGTCAAATATGCAAATAACATCAATACGATTGATAAGTTCTGGTTTAAATTTCTTTTTAAGTGCGTCCATATAGATGTCTCGCTCAGAAATTTTTTCGTTTTCAGCCGTGCCAAAACCAAGTTGTTTTTTCTGTCTTATTTCGTTTGCACCGATGTTGCTTGTCATGATTATTATGGTGTTTTTGAAACTTACAGTTCTGCCCTTACCATCAGTAAGTCTTCCGTCATCCAAAATTTGAAGTAAAGAGTTTAAAACCTCTGGGTGTGCTTTCTCTATTTCGTCAAAAAGCACAACACTGTATGGTTTTCTGCGCACCTGCTCCGTCAGTTGTCCACCTTCGTCAAAGCCGACATATCCAGGAGGAGAACCGATGAGTTTCGAAACAGTGTGACTCTCCATATATTCACTCATATCAATTCTTATGATGTTGTTTTCGTTGTCAAACATCGCCTCAGCAATTGCTTTGGAAAGTTCCGTCTTTCCAACCCCAGTTGGTCCCATAAACAAGAAAGAACCAATTGGTCGTTTGTTATCTTGCAAACCAACACGAGCACGCCTAATCGCTTTTGAGACAGCATTTATTGCCTCGTCTTGACCGACAACACGCTTGTGCAAAATTTCTTCCAAGTGAACAAGTTTTTCTTTCTCACTTTCAGTAAGTTTTGTCACAGGGATTCCTGTCCATTTGGACACAACTTCTGCAATTTCATTCTCGCCTATCTGTCCGCTTCCGCTCTTTTTTATGATGTTTGCGTTTTGCTTTTTGAGGTCTTCTTCCAAATTTAAAATTTCAGATTGAAGTTTTGCCGCTTTTTCATAATTTCTTTGAAGCGATGCCTCGTCACGACTTGCAGAAAGAGATTTTATTTTCTCTTCCAAATCACGCACTTTTTGCGGTTTGATTGTGTAAGTCACTTTGGCACGCGAACAAGCCTCATCAATTAGGTCAATAGCCTTGTCTGGCAAACTTCTGTCTGTAATGTATCTGTCTGAAAGGTTTGCAGCCGCCTCAATTGCCTCTTGCGTGATGATAATCTTATGAAACGCCTCATAAGTATCTTTGAGTCCTTTCAAAATTTCAATCGTCTGTTCGACAGAAGGCGGATTTACCATAACAGGTTGGAATCTCCTTTCAAGAGCCTTGTCTTTTTCAATGTATTTGCGATATTCGTCCGTGGTGGTTGCACCAATAGTTTGCAATTCCCCACGCGCCAAATAAGGTTTGAGCATATCAGAAGGACTGGTCTCTCCTTTTTCACTACCTGCCTGTGCAAGAGTGTGAATTTCATCAATAAACACAATGATATTGCCATCTGCTATGATGGTCTCAATGACATCTTTGAGTTTTTCTTCCATCTGACCGCGATATTTTGTGCCTGCCATAAGTCCGCCAATTTCAAGAGCATAAATGGTTTTGTCTTTGATTTCTTCTGGAACATCTCCGCTGGCAATCGCCTGTGCCAAGCCCTCAACAACCGCTGTTTTCCCAACACCAGCTTCTCCAATAAGCACAGGGTTGTTTTTGGTCTTTCGGCAAAGAATCTCAATCACTCTTTGAATTTCCTCTTCTCTGCCAATAACTGGGTCAAGTTTGTGCTGACGCGCTTTGAGAGTTATGTCACTTCCCATATCCAAAAGTTTCTCTGGCAGTGTGCTTCCTGCCTGAGAGCTCTCCTCGCTCTTTCTTTCGCTCGTTGTCTTTGCTGATGCAACTTGCATGGAAGAGAGCAATTTGTTTTTCATTTCGTCAACATTGACGCCAAAAACGCCAGAAAGCACTTTTGTTGCATAACAACTCTTATTTGACAAAATTGCAAGTAACAGATGCTCAGTTCCAATGAAAGAATGTCCCAAATCCATAGCAACAGATTGTGCCATCTGAAAAAGTTCTTTTGTGCGAGGAGTGAGTTCTGGGTTGCCAAAGAGTGTCACGCCATTTGAAGACTCTTCAAAAAGTTCAAAGAGTGCATTTTCTGTTACTCCATAATTTGCAAGCAATTTCGAAGCCGTACAATCGCTCACACTTGCAAGTCCGTACAAAATATGTTCAGTGCCGACCAAGTTACTGCCAAAACGCAACGCTATCTTGCTGGCGTTTTTGATAACTTTTTCAATACTTTCTGAAAATAATCCATTATTTAGTGCCATATCTTTCCTCCTTTAAGTTTTTCCAATTGAAAGCAAAATCAAACCTTTTGGACAAGTTGTTTTACTTTCCTAGATATATACTCACTTCGCACAACTTCTTCCTCTTTTTCAACCGAAAAATTTTCCAGTTCTTTCAAATTTGCGCTCGCCCCTTCTGTGAACAACTTTTCAAAAGCTTTTGCGTCGTTTATTTTCAAAAAACCAAGCGCATCGCCAAATTTCAAAAGCGATAAGAAATAAATTCCCTCTTTTTCGCTCAAAAGATGACATTCTTTCAAAACTCCATACGCTCGATAAATTTCATCAATAAGACTGTCATGATTGGTCGCCAAAATATCTTCTCGTGCGAAAAGTTCCATCTCGCATATTTGGAAGACATATTCGCTGACACTGTCAATGATTTCTTCTTCCGTCAAACCGAGTGAATTTTGATTGGAAATTTGATAGAAACTTCCATATGTTTCACTACCCTCGCCATAGAGCCCTCGGACCATAAAGCCTTTTTGTTTTGCTTCATTCTTGATAATGTCAATGTCCTTGTTCCTTTCAAGTGCTGGCAAAAACAACATTACTGAGGCACGCATAGCCGTTCCAAGATTGGAAGGGCAAGAAGTCACAAAGCCGTAGTCATCTGAATATGCCACATCAATCTCTGACAAAATCAAATCGTCAAGACGCTTGATTTCACGATAAGGTTTGTAGAGATTAAATCCGTTGTATATGCACTGCTCTCTTATGTGGTCCTCTTCGTTTAACATCACAATCAAATGTTCATCTGGCGAAAGTGCCACTGCCGAAATATCTTTGTTTTCAATGAGTTCTTTGCTGATAATATGTCGTTCCAACAACGCATTGCACTCATTTAGCGACAAATTTTTGAGGCGAATAAGGTCAAAATCGCCAAACTCATCAAGAGCGTTTTTCACTCTGCCAATAATAAAAACTGCGTCACTTTCGTCACGCAATTTCGTGAAAAAATTGAAGCCAGAGAAATTTCTCGCAAGTCTAATTCTTGAACTAATCGCAATGTTTTCAAAATTTTCGTTCATATTCATATCAATTATAACAAATAAGTAAGAATTTTACAAACAAATATATACTCAATTTTTGTGCCTTTTCCCGCCATACATGTTGTCAACCGCAAGCCTTACAGACAGCAATTCATAGCACTTTTCACAGCCAACAAAACCAGTCTGCAAAATTTCTTCTGCCGTTGTTCCACATTTTGAACAAACTTCATTATTCATCTTTTTCAATTCCCTTCATTGTAAGCGAAATTCTTTTCTTTGGAATGTCAACAGCCAAGACTTTGACATCAACAATATCTCCAACCTTGACAACATCACTTGGGTGTTTAACAAAGCCATCAGAAAGTTGTGAAATATGCACAAGTCCATCTTGATGCACGCCAATATCAACAAACGCACCAAAGTCAACGACATTTCTGACAGTTCCCTTGAAAGTCATTCCTTCTTTAAGGTCTTCCATGTGAATAACATCACTTCTAAGAACTGGCTTTGGCATACTTTCACGAATATCACGACCAGGTTTCAAAATTTCATTTGTGATATCGTTTAGAGTTGGAACACCAATTCCACATTCCTCAGCAACCTTTTTCTCGCCTTTTTGTTCAATCATTTTTGGCAAAAGCACAAGATTGGAATTTTTTACATCATCTTCGGAGAGATTAAAGAGTTTCAAAAGCTTTCGAGCAGCATCATAACTTTCAGGGTGAACAGCAGTGTTGTCAAGCACATTTTCTCCGCCAACAACGCGCAAGAACCCTGCGCATTGTTCATATGCCTTTGGTCCAAGTTTTGGAACAGACAAAAGTTCTTCACGAGATTTAAATCCCTTGTTTTTGGTTCTAAATGTCACAATATTTTTTGCAATGGACATATTAAGTCCAGAAACATAGGACAAAAGACTTGGGGAAGCAGTGTTAAGGTCAACACCAACACTGTTAACGCAGTCTTCAACCACACCAGTAAGCACCTCGGTCAAACGATTTTGTGGCATATCATGCTGATATTGACCCACGCCAATGGATTTGACATCAATCTTAATGAGTTCTGCCAGAGGGTCTTGCAATCGTCTTGCAATTGAAACCGCACTTCTAAGATTTACATCATATTCAGGAAACTCTTCGGCAGCAAGTTTTGAAGCCGAATAAACTGACGCTCCCGCCTCGCTGACAACAGCATAACTAACTGGGAAAGAGATATGTTTGATGAGTTCTGCAACAAAAATTTCACTCTCTTTTGATGCTGTTCCGTTTCCAATTGCAATGATGTTTACATGGTGTTTTTCAATCATTGCTTTGAGTTTTTCCATCGCCTCTTCCGTCTTAGAGCGTGGAGGAGTTGGATAAACAACAGTAGTATCCAAAACAGAGCCGTTTTTGTCAATAACTGCAATCTTGCACCCATTGTGATATCCTGGGTCAAAACCAAGGATAATATTGTTTTTGAGTGGACTTTCAAGAAGAAGAGGACGAAGGTTAACTTCAAACATCTTAATTGCCTGCTCGTCTGCCATGTCGGTCAGATTGTTTCTGCACTCTCTTTCAAGAGAAGGGAACAAAAGTCTGTCATAAGCGTCATGAATGGTGTCGTCCATGAGTTCGTTGGTGTCAACATTGTCTTTTTTGTAATGTTTTTCAATGGTTGGAATGGTCAATTTCTCGTCAATAACGATTGACACTTTCAAACACTTCTCATTCTCTCCACGGTTTATTGCCAGCACTCTATGACTAGGCAAATTCTTTACTTCTTGTTTAAAGTCGGCATATGTTTCGTATGTCAAATTGTTTTCATTTTCAAGAAGAGAGCAAGTGATAAACGCTTTGTTTGCAATAATTTCACGAAGTTCCTTTCTAAGTTCTGCATTGTCAGAAATACGCTCAGCAATAATATCTTTTGCCCCTGCAATTGCATCTTCCACAGTTGGAACTTCCTCGGTGATGAACTTTTCTGCCTCAACTTTGACTTCATATTGTTTGGATTGTGCTTGCAAAACATCTGCCAACGGCTCCAAACCTTTTGCAATAGCAACAGAGGCACGCGTTTTTTTCTTTGGTTTGTAAGGACGATAGATATCTTCAACTTCGGTAAGCGTCAATGCCTCGGAAAGAGCCTTGGCAAGTTCGTCAGTCCACTTTCCTTGTTCGGTAATCACTTTTTCAACTTTTGCCTTTTCATCGTCCAAATTGCGTAAATATTTGAGTCTGTCAGCAAAATTTCTCAAAACTTGGTCGTCGCAAGAACCATGCATTTCCTTACGATAACGCGCAATAAATGGAATGGTGTTTCCTTCATCAATAAGAGTAATAATATTGTTTGTGTAGTCATCTCTAAGTCCAAATTCACTGGAAAGTCTTTCTTGAATTGTCATTTATTTTTTCTCCTTAAATTTCCTAAGTTCTGCAATCATTTTATCATAATTAGGCAAATTTTTCATAAGAATTTCGCCATTTTTTTGCAAAATCTGTCCATTTTTAATCGTCAAAGCCACATCTTTTTTTGATTTTTCCCAAACTATCGATTTTAAGATGTCGTCATATAGCGTTTCACCTCGTCTTACAACGATAAAATCAGCAGAATTTCCCACTTTGACAGCATTTTCATTGCCAGTCAAAATCTTTGCCCCACAATAAGTGGCAATTTTTAAAGCGTCACTTTCGCTGACACATGATTCGTCCTCAAACAACGCCCTTTGCGTCAACAAGAGTTGTCTCATAAACGCAAAGAAGTCAATTTCAAAGTTGTAGCCACTTCCCATTCCCACACAAAAATCTTGCATTTTAAGAGCAATCAAATTTGTCACTCTTCTGCCAAATTTATTGTCTTCTGGAAGCGTCAAGCAAAAATCACAACCATATTGACCGAAAAGTTGGAGTTCATCTTTTTCAAAACAATTCCCGCCAACAATCACAGGTTGTCTATCCAAAAATCCAAAGTCTTCCAAAACTTGTGAAAGAGGTTTATGATAAGTTTTGTCAATCGTTCCAAGTTCTTGCAGTGTTTGCCCAGCCTTTATAAACAACTTCGACTTGTTTTTTGCAACAAAATCACTTGCGTTGGACAGTTCTTTTTCTTCCATTTCTTCAATGTTGGTCAAAAGATATGAATTTAAACTGCTTTTCACAGCAACATCATTGCAAAACGCCCCCGCAAGCAAATTTTTTATAATCATCAATTTATGTATATTCCCCAGCGTTTCACTGTCTGCATTTTGCAAATCTCCATAATTTTGTTTAAACGCCTCAAAACTATGACAAAACACATTGACAAAATTTGGCAAAACGAAATTGTCACATAAGTCAACAATTTGACCATTGAAATTGATATTTCTTTCAATTCGAGTAATAACACCATCTTCGACCTCAATATCAACCTTGTCCACCTCGCCTGTTTCAATGTTTACAAGCCTTCCATTTTTAAACAAAATTTTCTGCATAAAAGCCACCCAAGTTAACAAAAATATACATTGAAAGTATATCAAAAAAGGCAAAGAAAGGCAAATGAAAGAAAGGACAATTTTACATTCCGATGTCAACAATTTTTTTGCATCGGTGGAATGTTCTCAAAATCCAAAATTGTTTGGAAAACCTGTTGCGGTCACTGGAAATCCTGACAAACGCACAGGCATAATTTTGGCAAAAAACGAGATTGCAAAGAAAAGTGGTGTAAAAACTGGCGAAGCAATTTGGCAAGCAAAGCAAAAATGCCCAAATCTTGTGACTGTCGGACCGCACTATGACTTATATGAAAAAATATCCAAACAACTTCACGAACTCTATTTGAATTACACTGATTTGGTCGAACCTCTTGGATTGGACGAGTGCTGGTTGGATATCACACCATCTCTTAAATACTTGCAAATGACAGGAAAAGAAATAGCAGACGAAATCCGAAAAAAAGTGAAAGAAAAATTTGGTTTCACTGTTTCAGTTGGCGTTTCTTTTTCCAAACTCTTTGCAAAACTTGGAAGCGACATGAAAAAGCCAGACGCAACAACTGTGATTTCACGAGAAACTTTCAAAGAACAGACTTATAATTTGCCGTTAAACTCAATAATTGGAATTGGAAGTCGCCTAAACACAAAATTTGAGAAACGCAACATACAAACCATTGGCGATTTTGTGGCGCTTGATGAAAATTATGTTCGTGACATTATGGGCAAGACTGGCGTCGAACTTCACCAAAAACTCAAAGGAGAATTTGTGGAGAGCGTGCCTTGTTATTTCTTGCTTGCTCCACCCAAAAGCATTGGCAACGGCACAACGACCATAGAGGATATTCAAACTCGCGAAGATATTGCAAAAGTGGTTGCTTTTTTGTGTGAAAAAGTGGCACTACGCATGACAAATGGAAATTTTCAAGCCTCAACAATCACAGTGACGCTCAAAACAAACGATTTTGAAAAATATCGTCATTCGAAGACAGTCGCACCTTTCAAAAGCGAAGAAGACATCTACAAAAATGCCATGTTGCTCATAGACGAGTTTTGGAAATTTGACAAACTTGTCAGAGCAATAAGAGTGCGTGTATCCAACTTGCAAAAACTCGACAAAATCGAGCAACTCTCTTTCTTTAATGAAGAGGAAAACAACTTGACAAAAAGTTTGCAATTTCTAAAAAACAAATATGGTAAAGATGCAATATATGTTGCCAGCGACACTGCAAGTTTTATCAACCGCAAAAACAAAGATGAGGAGCACCCACAATAAGCGTAGAAAGAAGATAAAACAAATCAAAACACTATAAACCTAACAAAAAAACAGGCAAGATGCCTGTTCTTTTTAACCTTCAATTTCAACTTCTTTCTTTTGGGAGTCAGAATTTTGAACACTCTTTTTCTTCTTTCTTGGTCTATAAGCAATCGCCCAAAGTCCAGGAGTGAGAAAACATGAAGAATAGAAGCCTGCAAGTATACCAATCATAATTGGGAAAGCAAATTCTCTTATGTCTGCCACGCCAATAACTGTAATCATGAAAATCATAATAAACGTGGTCAATGTTGTCAAAATTGAACGAAGCATTGTGCCTCTAACAGCAGAATTTGCAATTTGTGCATTATCAATCTTTTGTCCAGCATTTCGAGCAACTTTAAGACCATCTCTCATTCTGTCAAAGATAATGATTGTGTTGTTGATTGAGTACCCCAAAATCGTGATGAGTGCTGCGATAAATGCCACATTGATTTGAATTCTGCAAATAAGCACCACAGAAGCGGTCACCAAAATGTCATGGAAAAGTGCCAAAATTGCCGCAAGACCGCTTGTAAGTTCAAATCTAAAAGCAACATAAATCAAAATCAACACAACTGCCACCAAAAGTGCGATAAATGATTTCATCATAAGTTCCGCACTTGCACTTGCTGTTGTCACGCCACCATTTGTGACGAGTCCAGCATTTTGCAAAGTGGAAAGGTCATCAAGTTCTGCGTTTTGGTCAATGTAACCAAATGCTTTCAAAAGTTCAAATCGAATATTTTCATTTACTTTTTCAATTTCAGAAGTTTCAAGCGAATTGTCATTTTGATATTTGACAATAACTGCACTTCCACCTTCGATGCTAAGTTCGTCCACGTCAACAGTGGTGTCTTGCATTGTGGTGATTTTAAGTTCATATCCATTCAAAACTTCTTGAATTTTCTTTTCAATTTCATTTCTATCTTTGGAAAGGTCATATTGCGTTCCGTATGTTCCATCTTTGTCGATAAAGACTGTCATGTTTGAACCACCAGTGAAGTCAATTCCAAGATTGAAACCAATTGTGCACAAGAGCACCACACCCACCAAAACAATGAGGATTGGAGCAATCAAAAACCATTTAAGATTTTTGCAGAAGTCAAATTTTGAGTTTTCAATTTTTTCATCAATTGAAAATTTCTTTTTTGTCTTATTCATTTGCCTGCCCTCCTACCAAGACTGTTTCAGTCTCTTTGTATGCCCTAACTTGCTTTGGCAAATGGAGTTTTTTTGCCTTGACACTGTTGAGTGGCAAATACCACTTAACCAAGAATCTCAAAACAACAAGGTTCATAAACATTGAAAGCACAATACCAATAAGCAGAGTGATTGCAAAACCTTGAATGGACGCTGTACCCAAAATGTAGAGCACAATAGCAGTCAAGATTGTTGTGATATTACTGTCAAAAATTGGCCAGAAAGCACGCTTAAATCCAGTCTTAACTGAAAGTGGAATCTTTTTGCCAGAGCGATATTCTTCTCTAAAACGCTCAAAGATAATGACCGTTCCGTCAACAGCCATTCCGATACTCAATATAATTCCTGCAAGACCTGGCAAAGTGAGTTGAACAAATGAAATTGCCTGCAAGAAGAAGAGCATCAAAACCATATAAATCACAAGAGCAAGTGAAGCCAAAAGACCGAAATCTCCATATCTCCACCACAAAACTGCCATGATAAGCAAAAGTCCAACAAAACCGCCAATAATGGCAAGTTTAAGGGCTTGCGTTCCAAGAGTTGCTGAGATGACAGAACTTTCCAAGAGTTCAAGAGAAACATTGAAAGTTCCGCTCATGATTTGAAGAGCATATGCCTTTGCATCGTCATAACTTTGAAAGTCATCAGAAGAAATAAAAGTTTGTCCACCAGTGATTTTCTGTTCACACTTCAAAGTGAGTGGAGTGACATCATCACTGACTTCTCCAAGATAAATATAAATCTCTTTGCTTCCATTTGCAGCATCGCCAGTAAGGTTTGCAAATTTCTTTCCGCCTTCGGATGAAAATTTTATGGAAACACCATATTGATATGAAGAATTTGTATCACTTTTTTGATAAGAAACTTGCACATCTTCAATATCTGTTCCACGAATGCTCTTTTCTTCGTCAAATTCACCTTTGTTCAAAGTCATATAAAGAGGAGTTGGTTCTCCAATAAGTTCAAAAATCTTGTCACTATCAGTCACTGATGGCACTTCAATTCTGATTTTTGTTGCACCTTGTCTTTGAATGGTTGCCTCAGAATATTCAGCAGTAATCACAGACTCCAATCTCGTTTTTGTTGCCTCAATGGCACTTTCAAGACTTTGAGTGTTGCTGTCTTTTGCAAGCGAACAATCATAGACAACAGAAATACCACCTGCAAGGTCCAATCCAAGTGAAATGGAATTGGCAAAACCATTGTAGGTGTAGTTTGTAAATGGAATATCAAAACTGCATACAGAAAGAACAATTCCCAGTATTGTCACAATGACGATTGCAACAAAGTTGACGATTGAGTTCTTTTTTACTCTATTTTTAGCCATCGTTACCCCTCAGTCAAAATTAGGCTCAATTACCTTGTAGATTATAAATCATTTAGGGGCAGATGTCAACTAAAAGCCTAACTTTTTTTCAAATTAACGCAAATGATACCACAAATTCCGCCAATAACGCTTCCAAAAATTATGTCGTTGATAAAAGTACGGTCAAAGCAGAACGCCCCATCAAGGAGTGAAAACACCAAAAAAGCCACGATAGTGAATAAAAACCCAATTAAAAATCCATTCAAAAGTCCCATTTCTCTATGCTTTTTGAGTGAGACAAAAACGCCAAAGAAGATGGAAACGCCCTTGATGACTTGATTGACTGGTGCAATAATTTTGTCAGAAACATTTGTGAAACGCAAAATAAAGGCGAAAAGCAAAATGCCGACCATTGCCACGCAAAGACCAACAAGCACACCTTTTAAGACACACAAAAACATACCATTTGCACTTTTTGATGCTTTCAATTTCATTATTGCCTCCCCGCTTGCGATTTAAACGCAATATACTAAAATCTATGCGGACAAGGCGGTGTTTTAGAACATTTTTAAAAATATCAATCTTTAAAAAAAAGAAGACTTATTTGTCTTCTTCATTTTTTTCAATTGATGCAGTGACTTCTGCCACCTGTGCTTCAATTGTGTCTTTCTTTCTGTTTTTCTTTGCTTCTTTTCTTGCTTGTTGTTCTTCGAGAGCACGCTTTTCTGCCTCAGCCTTTGCCTCTGCTTCTCTTTTGAGTTCTGCTTCACTCTTAAAAACAGTGTAAATTGCGTAAGCGTCCACACTCAAATAACTTTTGTTTCTTTCACCAGTTTCAAGCACAACCAACTTCTTTGTGTCGTCAAATTTGAGTTCCACAATCGTTCCATACACACCACTTGTGGTCAAAACTTTGTCGCCAACTTTGAGCGAATTTGTTTGTTCTTGAACCTTTTGAGTTTCTCTTTTGTTGCGAGCGTTCATCATGATTGGCATACCAATCAAAAGGAGTGCCACAACTGCAATCAGCACATAATACAACACATTATTTGCCCCAGTTTGTGCTGTTTCTTCAAGCAACATACTTATCATTTATTCTTTCTCCTTTCAAAGTAACTTGTTTTTTATTTGAAATAGAATCCCATAAGTAGCACCAAAAATATGACACAAAACGGAATTATAAGTTCATTTATACCCATAAAAGTTACTCCTTTTAATACTACCATAAAAGGATACCATAATCAAAACGATTTTTCAAGATAAAAGTCGAAAATATTAGATTTTTTTGGTTTTCACTTCTTCTTTAAGTCTTTCAATAAAGTCACAAAGTTTTAGACCGCTCTTGTTTTCGAATCCGCGTCCACGAATGGAAATTGTTCCGTTCTTTTCTTCCTCGTCTCCAACAATCACAAGATAAGGGATTTTCATTGAACTTGCTTCTCTAATTTTGTAACCCACTTTTTCGTTGCGGTCGTCGACTTCCACTCTAAGGCCTTCTGCTTTGAGTTTGTCTGCAATTTCGTGAGCGTAGTTGTTGTTTCTTTCGGTCAATGTAAGCACTTTTACTTGCATTGGAGCAAGCCAAAGTGGAAATGCTCCTGCAAAGTGTTCAATCAAAATACCAAAGAATCTTTCAAGTGAGCCATAGCAAACTCTGTGAATCATGATTGGTCTGTGTTTTTCACCGTCCTCACCAGTGTATTCAAGTTCAAAACGCTGTGGAAGTTGGAAATCGAGTTGGATTGTCCCACACTGCCAAGTTCTTCCAATAGCGTCTGTCAAATGGAAGTCAATTTTTGGTCCATAGAAGGCGCCATCACCTTCGTTTACAACATAATCAAGTCCCAAATCATCAAGAGCATCTTTGAGAGCATTTGTTGCCATTTCCCAATCTTCATCACTACCCATACTGTTTTCTGGACGAGTGGAAAGTTCAACATGATAAGGGAAATTGAAAGTTTTGTAAACCTCGTCAATCAACGACACAACATTTTTGATTTCACCTCTAATTTGCTCTGGTGTCATAAAGATATGAGCGTCATCTTGTGTAAAGCAACGCACTCTCATAAGTCCACCAAGTTCGCCTGACTTTTCGTGACGATGAACGAGTCCCAATTCTCCCAAACGCAGAGGCAAATCTCTGTATGAATGTGGACTGTTTTTGTAAACCAAAATACCTCCTGGACAGTTCATAGGTTTTACAGCAAAATCCACATCATCAATCTTTGTTGTGTACATATTCTCTTTGTAGTGGTCCCAGTGACCAGAAGTTTCCCAAAGATGACGAGAGAGCATAACAGGCGTGGAAATTTCGTCATAACCCGCCTTGCGATGAAGTTCATGCCAATAATCAATCAAAAGGTTTTTGACAATCATTCCGTTTGGCAAATAGAACGGAAAGCCCGGACCTTCTGGTGAAAGCATAAAGAGTTTCAACTCTTTCCCAAGTTTGCGGTTGTCACGCTTCTTTGCTTCTTCCAACATATTGATGTGTTCTGCAAGTTGTTTCTTGTCAGCAAACGCCCAAACATACACACGTTGAAGCATCTTGTTTTTTTCATTTCCTCTCCAATATGCACCATTTACCGAGTGAATTTTGAAAGCATAATTTTGCAAATTTCTGCTACTTTCAACATGAGGGCCACTGCACAAATCAAAGAAATCGTCCCCAGTGTAGTAAATTGAAATAACTTCGTTCTCTGGCAATTCATTGATGATTTCTGTTTTGTAAGGATTGTTTGCAAAAAGTTTGAGTGCCTCTTGTTTTGACACTTCTTTTCTGACAAAGTTTTCCCCCTTGTTTATGATTTCCTTCATCTTCTTTTCAATTGCATCAAAATGGTCTGGTGTCAACTGCTCGTCAAGGTCAACATCATAATAAAAACCATCATCTATTGCAGGTCCAATAGTAAGAAGCGTGCTTGGATAAAGTTCCATAAGTGCTTTTGCCAAAATGTGAGCAAGGCTGTGTCTTGCCATGTGTAATTTTTCGTCTTTTTCTTTCTTTTCCATAATTTCCTCCATTACTTGTTTTAAAAACAAAAAATCCTTAAAAACAAGCATAAACTTGAATTTAAGGACGATTTTCTTAACCGCGGTTCCACCTTAATTGCACAAGACTATTGTCTGTGCCTCTCTTTGTAGTATTTTTGTTTTCCCCCGCTCCAAAAAGCGGATTTTTAAGTGGTTTCATTTTTGAATTTATCAAGGTTTTTCACCAACCAACCCTTCTCTGTGCACAAAGTTTCAAAAACTACTTGTCTTAAATTAAATACTTGCCAATATTTTAACTCTTTAAAACTATGATGTCAAGCATTTTTAGATTTTATTTAAAGTTTTGTATTCCAAAATCAAATAATATGTTTGATTTTGAGCAAGTTTTATTCCAAATATAATTTTGTAAGTTCCATCTTCATACTTGATTTGATAGTTGTAATTGCTCCCGTTTATCACTTCTGTACTTTGGGCATTATTGATGTCAGCACGAAGATTAAATGTCATGATTTTGCCATTATAAGTAAGTTGAACAGATGTTTTTATGTGACGCGCCGTGGTGGAAGAAAGTTCCAAAACTTGATCTATGCCTTGAACAGTGTTTGTCACATTGTCCTTGATTGACACTTCTTCGGCAGTATAAGCCGTCGTCAAATTGGAAGAATTTTCGCCTTGGGAAACTTCAATCGTCCCTGTCATTATGTTTGCTCTGCCATCGTCAAGTTCTCCATCTGCGTCCGGTGTTGAAGTCATTCTCCAAGAGGTCAGTTTGGTGTACAAAAGTTTGCTTTCATCAAAAACAGCGGTGTATCGACCTTGTGTGCTTTCGCTCATAACAAAAGTGAGTGTGCTTTTGGTCACTTTTTCAGCACTGTTGGTCTCGTTGACAATTTTGTATGTGTTGTCATCAACAATCTCACGCGAATTTTGATAAACCCATGCCACAACACTGCTGTTCTTTATTGTGGACGCCACAGCAGTCAAAGTCACTGTTTCGCCCTCTTTGTATGTCCCATTTCCAGAAACAGAACCTGCTTCGCCCCAACTTGGAAAAACTGTGACAGGAAAAGACTCTGCCTCATTACAACCGAATAAAGCAAAAATTGGAACTATAAAAAGTGCAAGAAGCAAGAGTGAAAATTTTTTCTTCATATTTATAGATATTCCCTTTATGGCACAATTATCTTAAATTTTTATATAAAAGTCAAACAAATAAACAAAATTTTGATATTTTTAATTCGCTTGCATACAATACCTCTTGTAAGGAGTTTTTATGTGGGAACTTTCGATTTCGGTCGGCTGTAAAGATTTGGAGGTCGCAAAATATATCTATCAAACTCTCAAAGCACAAAGTGAAAATTATGGTGCTGTTGTGACTTGCTTTGAACAATTTGAAAATATTGTGATTATGTTTGGTTGTCCTGCTGAGAACCGCTCCCACGCACAAGTGGAAATTGAGAGGTGTATCATCAAAGTCATTTGCAACTTTTTTAAAGAAAAGTATTTGACAGACAATTTGCATTTGCCTCTTCATGAAAGCATAAGTCTTATGGCATTTAAAAAAGCACTCATCAATTTTGACAAAGAAACAGATTTTTATATCATCAGCAAAAATCTTGACTTAGAAAAAAATCTACACCTAGATTCTTTTTATTATTTCAAACTCAAACCCCTTCGCGACAAATGGTCAGAACTGATTTCACTTGCCAACGAAAACAGTGACTATCTCGTGACAAGCGACGCTTTTTTTGACCTTTTACGCTTTCTGATTGACAACTTGGAAGTTGGCGAAGACGAAATAAATGTGTTTGAAGACGAAAATGGCTATTCAATCAAAGCAAAAAATGCCAATGAGGAATACAAAAGTTTGTCACAAGAAGGTCTTGTTTCATCATTAATTGAACTCTGTCCAAAGAAAATAAACCTCTTTTGCAATAGCGATGATTTTACAGCAAGTTTTTTGTCAAAAATTTTTGAAGAGCGCATCAATGTTTGCTACAACAAAACCAGTCTTGAAAAAATTGAAAACTTTTCCTATTTAAAATAACCCACAATCTCTGTGGGCTATTTTTTTGCATACATAATTACAAATTTTCATATTTGACTTCTTTCAAATAAAGTCCACATGGAGGCATTGTTTGCCCTGCATATTTACGCTCGCCAGTTGCAAGTGCTTTTGCGATGTTTTCTTGCGAAATTTTTCCGCGTCCAACATCAAGAAGTGTGCCCACAATTATGCGAACCATATTATACAAAAAACCATTTCCGCAAACTTCAAATTTGAAAATGCGTCCTTTTTTTGTGACTTTTAGGCAATATATTTCCCTTTCAAAATTTGTTACCTTTGTGTCGCTACTGCAAAAAGCATGGAAATTGTGTTTCCCGACGAGCATTTGGCTGACCTTTTGCATTTCTTCAAAATTGGTTATTTCGTAAGGATAATATGCAAGCGTATCGTGTTTTATGGCGTTCTTTTGTCCCCCAACTTGCACAACATACACATAAGTTTTTCTCTTTGCGCAATAACGAGCGTGAAAATTGTCCTTTACCGCTTCCACTCTTTTTACCTGCACATCACTGGGCAAAAGATTGTTGAAAGCAAGTTTAATGTTTTTCAAAGGTATGTTGCATTTACAACTCACACTTGCCACTTGTGCAAGTGCGTGCACGCCTCTGTCAGTTCTGCCACTCCCCTCAAAAACGACCTCTTCATTTGTGAGTTTTTTAAACGCTTCTTCCAACACGCCTTGAACAGTGCGTTTGCCGTCTTGTTTTTGCCAGCCAAAAAAATTTGCGCCGTTGTATTGTATGGTAAATTTTAAATTTCTCATACAACTATTCTACAAAATTTTACGCACAAAGCCAAACAAAATTTAAAATAAATTTGACTAAAATTATTAAAACATTTAAACTTATTTTAATAATATTAAACTTATAGGAGCGATTATGAAAAAAGTAGTTGACGGAAACACCGCTGCCGCAATGGTGGCTTACAAACTTTCTGAAATTATTCCAATTTATCCAATCACGCCTTCATCACCAATGGCGGAATATTGTGATGGAGAGGTCTCTGCAAGACACACAAACATTTTTGGGGAAGTTCCAACCCTCATTGAAATGCAGTCAGAAGGTGGCGCAGCAGGCACACTACATGGTTCACTTGCCTCTGGTGCACTTTCCACAACTTTCACTTCCAGTCAAGGATTGTTGCTTATGATTCCAAATCTCTACAAACTTGCTGGCGAACACTTGCCTTGTGTGCTTCATGTGGCTGCCCGCACTCTTGCAACACACGCTCTTTCAATTTTTGGCGACCACAGTGATGTCATGGCAATAAGACAAACTGGTTGCATTTTGCTTTCCTCTTCATCTGTCCAACAAGCACATGATTTTGCACTTATTGCTCATATACTTGCTTACAAAACTTCACTTCCAGTTGTTCATTTCTTTGACGGATTCCGCACCTCTCATGAAATCCAAAAAATTGAGGTTTTAAGTGACGAACAAATCAAATCCATGCTCCCACTCGCTGAAATCGACGCTTTTCGTGCATCGCGAATGACAAGTGAAAAACCGGAGCAGAGAGGGACAGCACAAAACCCAGATGTATTTTTCCAAAACAGAGAACTTTCCTCTGTTTCCTATCTTGGTGTTTATGAAATTTTGGACGGAATTTTGAAAGATTTTGCTCGCCTAACAGGAAGGACTTACAGTCCGTTTCAACTCATCGGTGATCAAAAGCCAAAAAATGTCATAGTCAGCATGGGTTCATCTTGTGAAACCATTGAAGAGTATTTGCAAAACAACAACGACACTGCACTTTTGAATGTCCATCTTTACCGCCCGTTTGATGAGAAAAAGTTGTTGGAGATTTTGCCTGAAAGTGTTCAAAATGTCATCGTTCTTGACCGAACAAAAGAGTGTGGAGCGCGCGAACCACTTTATCTTGATGTGGCAACAGCACTGAGAAACAGACCAAATGTTTGTGTGCTTGGCGGACGCTATGGACTTGGTGGGAAGGAATTTACGCCTGCAATGGTTCAAGCGATTATTGACAATTTTCAAACAAAAAAAGACAATTTCACTGTTGGAATTGAAGATGATGTTTGCCACTCATCTCTTGAACTTAAAGATGTTCACTCAAACACTCAAAACTTCCAAATGAAGTTGTATGGACTGGGCTCTGATGGCACAGTTTCTGCCAGCAAGAGTATTATCAAAATTTTGGGAACAGAATTGGACAAGTTTGTGCAAGGCTATTTTGAATATGACAGCAAAAAAAGTGGAAGCATCACCCGCTCACACTTGCGAATCAGCGACAATCCAATCAAGAGTGCCTATCTTGTGGAAAATGCTGATATCATCATGATATCCAATTTCTCATTTGTGCATAGATACAACTGTTTGCATGGACTAAAAAATCATGGAAAAGTGATTATCAATTCAGTTTTCTCTGCAAACGAAATTGACAAAGTTTTGCCAGACATATACAAAAAGATTCTTCAAGAAAAAAATGCCGAACTATATGTTATCAACGCTCAAAAATTGGCGAGTGAGGTTGGGCTTGGCAACAAAATCAATATGATTATGCAGACCGCACTCTTTAAGGTAAGCAATTTGATTGACTTTAAGGAAGCACAAGCACAAATAGAAAAATATATCAACAACACTTTTGCAAAAAAAGGTCAAAAAGTGATTGACAAAAACCTTGAAGCGTCTCGAAGCACTCCACCTCACATTGAAAAAGTGGATATTTCCAAATTTACTTTCAAAAACATTGAACTTTCAAAGAAAAACATAGACGACAAATTTTACAATTCCATTATGCGTCCAATCGAAATGTTGGAAGGTGACACATTGCCTGTTTCCGCTTTTGATAAACGCGGAATTGTCCCACAAGGCACAGCAGAATTTGAAAAGCGTGGAATTGCTGGGCATTTGCCAAAATGGCTTCCAAAAAATTGTATTCAGTGCGGACAGTGTGTCATCTCCTGCCCTCACAATGCCATTAGACCAGTTCTCGTCAAGGGTGAAACGCCAGAAGAATTGGAATTCGCTTCCGCTTTTGGCATGAATGGATATTATTATCGTCTTCAAATTAGTCCAGAGGATTGCACTGGTTGTGGCGTTTGTGCAAATGTTTGCCCTGCAAAAGAAAAGGCACTTTGCATGGTCATGGCAGACGAAATTTTGGACGAAGAAAAGAAAAATTATGCCATAACAAAGACATTAAAGAGCGAAAAGAACACGCCTTTCTCCACCGACCTTCCAAAAGGTTTGCAATTTAAAGATTGCTATTTTGGATTTTCTGGCGCTTGTGCAGGTTGTGGTGAAACTCCTTATATCAAACTTGCGACCTCTCTTTTTGGCGACAAAATGGTGATTGCAAACGCCACAGGTTGTTCGTCAATCTATGGTGGCTCTTATCCATCTTGTCCATACCTCAAAGACGAAAACGGAAATGGTCCTGCTTGGGCAAATTCACTGTTTGAAGACAATGCAGAATTTGGTCTTGGTATCAAACTTGGAAGCAAATATACCAGCAAGAAAGAGCAAAGTGTATGGTTGATTGGTGGAGATGGTTGGGCATATGATATTGGATATGGCGGACTTGACCATGTCCTAAACAGCAAGGAAAATGTCAATATTCT
>JBJFCL010000008.1:0-22373 GCA_051888935.1 Candidatus Caccovivens sp.
TTTGTCAACACTTTTTCAAAAATTTTTACACTTTTTTCTATTTTTTTTGAAATTTCTTTTAATATATAACATTTTTGAACAAATTAGGGCATTTTTCTTGAATCTTTTTCAAGCAGAAGTTCACACTTTCATCCAACCCTTGATTTGTCGTATCAATAACAATGCTTTCTGGCAAAATCATAAGTGCTCCATGGTCGCGATGGACGTCTGCATAATCACGCTGTTGAAGTTCCTTCAAAATTTCTTCAAAAGAAACATCGTTACCCAATAGTCTTTGTTGTTCAAAGCGTCTTTTGGCACGCACAGTTTCATCGGCAGTGCAGAAGAACTTAAAATCAGCATTTGGAAGAACGAAACTTCCAATATCTCTCCCCTCCATAACAAGATTGTTTTTCTTTGCAAAATCTCTCTGTAAATTCAATACTTTTTCTCTCAAACAAACAAAAGGTGAAAGTTTTGCAGAAAGTGTGCTTGTTCTTTCCGTTCTCAAATTGGCAGTATGGTCGATGCCGTTGACAATCACATGCTCCACATTTTCAATAAATTCCACATTTATGTTAATTTGCCTTGCGAATTTACAAACATATTCTTGCGAAATTTTGTTTTCATCAAGTTTCATATAATCAAAAGCACACGCTATTCCACGATAAACCGCTCCTGTGTCAAACACCTTAAATCCAAGTTTTTTTGCAAGAGCCTTGGCAATCGTACTTTTTCCACTGCAAACATAGCCATCAATGGTTATATTTATCTTTTTTTGAACATTAATTTTATCTTTAATAATTTGCAAGCAATAGTCAATTTCTTCCTGTTCTGTCATATCGGTGGTGTCCACAATCACACTTTCTTCTGTTACTCTAAGAGATGCCTCCCCTTTATTGCAGTCGTTGGCATCGCGCACTTGCAAATCTTTTAAAACTTTTTCAAAAGTTGTTGTTTCACCATTCTCTTTAAGTTGAGCCAATCGTCTCTTTGCACGCACTTTTTCATCTGCCGTCAAAAATAATTTTACATCAGCATTTGGCATAACGACTGTGCCTATATCACGACCTTCCATTATGCAATCATAACTATTTGCAAACTTCTTTGCGATAAGTAAATATTTTTCTCTCGTCTTAGGAAATGCAGAGATTTTTGAAGCCAAAAGTCCAACCTTTTCTTCTCTCAAATGATTAGTAACATCAACACCATTTACATGTGTGTGTTGTTCTGTTCCAAGAAATTCAACAGAAACTTCTGCATTTTTCAAGAATTCTTCGACACTTTTTTCGGTCATTTCTCCCAAGCCATTTTGATTATAACAATAACCCAAAGCTCTAAAAATTGCACCAGTGTCCAAAATTTTAAAACCCAAATCATTTGCCAACGCTTTTGCAAGCGTCGATTTCCCACTTCCGCAGTAGCCATCAATAGCAATATTTATCATTTCTTTCTCCTTCAAGAAGATTTTACAACAAAATAAAGATTTATTCCAAATAAAAAAAAGATATTTTCTCTTTTAGGTTCAGTTAAATTATTCTGGAATCATATGTAATAAATATTGCCAAAAAATATCTAAAACAAAAAAACTAGGAACAATCCTAGTTTCTTGGTGGGCAGGGATGGATTCGAACCATCGAAGACATAGTCGACGGATTTACAGTCCGTTGCATTTGGCCGCTCTGCAACCTACCCAAAATGAGGTGGTTTATTTAAATAAAAAACTTCCTCTTAAAAAAATGGAGCTGGCGAAAGGAATCGAACCTTCAACCTGCTGATTACAAGTCAGCTGCTCTACCATTGAGCCACGCCAGCACACTGGTGCCCAAAGGTGGAATCGAACCACCGACACAGGGATTTTCAGTCCCTTGCTCTACCGACTGAGCTATCTGGGCATAATGGCGACTCGGAAGGGGCTCGAACCCTCGACCTCTAGCGTGACAGGCTAGCGTTCTAACCAACTGAACTACCGAGCCAAGTCGCCTTTACTTTTACAAGACTTTTTGAGTCTAACATATTGTTGAACAAATTTGCAAGCGTTTTCGTCAAAAATTTTTTATTTTAAGTCTAAGCAAATTCTCTATTTCACAACAACTCATATAAATAGAACTACACATTAACCAAAATATGGATAATTGTGGTGGGCCTTCACGGACTCGAACCGCGGACCAACCGGTTATGAGCCGGTCGCTCTAACCAACTGAGCTAAAGGCCCTAAAAGTCTTGCAATATGCAAACAAAAAGTTTGCTGGTCGGGGTGGAGGGTCTCGAACCCCCGACCTCACGGTCCCAAACCGCGCGCTCTACCAACTGAGCCACACCCCGAAATTGACACTTGCTCAAACATTTTATTATAAAAGCGAGAAAATGTCAAGAAATTTTACAAAGTTTTTAAATTTTTGTTAAAAAGTAATCAAAACTTATAAAAATCAACTAATTTTTCTATAAAAACACTTCAAAATCTGCCCAACCTTTAATAAATTTTAAATATCTTCTGGCTGTTTCTGAGCTTATTGGAGAAAAATAGTGGTAAGAAACACAGACATTAAATCCAAATTCTTTAACCAATGCAAGGTCATGAACATGTCCAAACAAAGTCAAACAATCCTTTGCATGGTCTGATGGTTTATGCGTTAAATAAACTCTTTGTCCGAAGACCTCTTTGTCCAAATATAGACCATCTTTAATCACATCTGTAAAACCCAATTTCAAAAGTTTATTTCTAAACAATTCAAAATTTTTCTTCATGTCATACAATTCATGGTTTCCACAAATAAGAATTATTTTCCCATTTAATTGTTTTACATATTCATAATCACCAAAATCCCCCAAATGATAAACTATATCGTTTGGACCGACTTTATTGTTCCAGCGTTTAACAAGTTCTTTATTCATCTCTTCCACATTTGAAAATGGAACTTGTTTAAGTTTTATTTTTCTTTCATCACCAAAATGTGTATCGGAGGAGAAGAAAATATTAGGTTTAAAAGCACAATCTTTATTCTCTCCCACTGTTTTAATGAAATCTTGCCAAACAAACGAATGTTTTGGAACAGCAGTAATATAATTGATTTTTCTTCCTTTTGGAATATTTATTTTTTCTTCTTTAATCAAAATATTTGGTACAATTGTTGTGGCAGAGAACTTATCTTTGTGTAATAGATAAGCAACAGGGCCAATATCATAAATGGTTTTAATGCCCAAATTCTCCTCAGAAAAGATAAATCTTTCCAAAAGAGTGTTAAGGTAAGAAGTAACATCATTTTTCTTGCAATTGTGAGCAAATTCATAAGTGGAAGTAATAAAACTGCGTGCCAAAAAAGTTGGAAAAATTGTCAAATCAACATCACTAGCCAAAACCTCATTAAAAGCCTGCTTGTCTTTTCTATAATTGGAATCATCAAATTTTTCAAGCATAACATTGTCAGTGCCAAGCCAAACAACCTTTATTTTCTTGGCAATTTTAGGTTCAATTCTAAGAGCCATCGCCACATTTGTTAAGGTTCCAATAGCACATATCGTCACTTCATCATTTTTTTTGGCCAGTGAGATAATTTTTGTCACCGCTGGACTTTTTTCATTGTACCCCTCACTCAAAAATCCAGAGCTTCCCAAATACACAAGAGGTTCTTTTTGAGTATGCTTAATTCCAAAAAGACGCAAAAGTCTGTAAGCTTCGTTTTTGCTATCAATAAGACCGTCTCTTATAGACAATCCTTTTTGCCACGAAACCCTAAAAGGAGCGATTGTAATAGCCAAAACATCAAATATATCTCGACGAGATAGAGCATAACTAATAGCAAATTGGTCATCAACTTCATTAGCCACATCAGAATCAATAATCAGTTTTATTTTTTTATCAGCAGTTTTCTCGTGTGTTTTAACTTTTGTTTTTGTTTTTTCTTTTGTTTTGTCTCTCATTTTTTGTCCTTACAAACTTATTCTTTTCAAATTATATCAAACATCAAAAAAAATGCCAACAAAAAAGGGCTATGAGCCCAGTTTTTTCTTCAAATTTTCCAATATTTTGTTTTCAAGTCGTGAAACTTGCACTTGTGAAACACCCAAACGCTCAGCAATTTCGCTTTGCGTCTTGTCGTAAAAATACCTCATCAAAATAATCTTTTTGTCGCGTTCTTCAAGTTTATCAATAACCTCTTTCAAAGCAAACTTATCCACAAAATCTTCATTTTGTTCACAGTCAAAACGGTCAATAAGCGTCAGCCCCTCCTCTTCTCCGTCTTCAAAAGGTGTGTAAAGTGACACTGGCATTTTTGCAGAGTCCATTGCCATCACGACCTCTTGTTCGCTTATTTTGAAATGTTGTGCGACATCGGAAATAGAGGCCTTTCTTCCATTTTGCATAAGAAAATTATCAACGAACTTGTTGATTTTAAGATTAAGTCCCTTTATTGCTCTTGAAACCTTAACAGCACCATCATCACGCATAAATCGTTTAATTTCACCGACCACCATAGGCACAACATAGGTTGAAAATTTAACATTATACGAACAATCAAAGTGATTTATTGCTTTCAAAAATCCCAAACACCCCAATTGATAAAGGTCATCGCTTTCAATACCTTTGTCTTTAAACCAGCGAATAACACTTTTTATGAGCGGAGAGTTTTCATTAACCAAAATTTCTTTGGCATTTTCATCACCTGCCTGTGCTTTTTTGATAAGGTCAAGAGTCTCGTCTTGCCCCAACATCAATCAACCTGCCACAGCACAAGGATTGATAGACAAACGCTTGGTCATTCTTACGCTTGTGCCAAAAGAATTGGAAACCACTTGAACATCGTCCATAAAACTTTCCATAACTGTAAAACCCATACCAGAGCGTTCAGCAGAAGGTTTTGAAGTGTAAAAAGGTTCTCGTGCTTTTGCAATATCCTTAATTCCCACCCCTTTGTCAACAACAGTGATGGTGACCAAATCATCTTCCAATTCACAACGCAGAATAATATCCCCCTTAACTGAGGTTGGATATGCGTGCACAACACAGTTAGTAACTGCTTCTGACACAGCAGTTTTGATATCAGTAATTTCATCTACCGAAGGATTTAGTTGAACGCAAAACGAAGCCACACAAACTCTGGCAAATCCCTCGTTTACAGACAACGCCTTAAAAGTTACTTCCATAAAATTTGAATATTTCATAAATCACTCCTTTAAACAATTTTAGGCATGAGCGTATAAAGCCCAGTCATTTTAAAAATTTTCTCAGCGTGGGAAGATGGATTGGCAATAAAGATAGGGATATCTTTATCTTTCATTCTCTTGTATCGACCAATCAAAACGCCAATGCCAGTAGAATCCATAAAATCAAGTTCAGAAAGGTCAATAACAATCTTCTTAAAATTTGGTTTGTCAAACATTTCATCCAAAGTAATTCTTGTGTAAGTGGCAGAATGTTCGTCCAATTCCCCGCATAAAAGGACATACAAAACGCCACTTGCAACACGACTCTTAACTTGCATAACCACTCCTTTCAAAAGCAATACTATCATAAGAAAAATGACAAAAAAAAAGAGCATTTGTCAAAATTGCTCTTTTTTTATCATAAGTGCATCGCGAGACCATTTTTACAAAAAGTACATAATATTGTAGTGGTACGCATTGCATAATACACAATATATAGTGTGGTATGCAGAAACAAAAACAAGTGCAAAACATTTGCTTTAAATTCTCATATGTGATATAATCAATTATCAAACAAAAAAAGGTATTTTAATATGGACAAAAAATTAAACTTAATAATTGACAGCGACCCAGGTGTCGATGATGCCATAGCACTCATGTACGCAATCAACTGCGGAAAATTTAATATACAACTCATTTCCACAGAAGGTGGAAACTCCCCAATAGAAAACATAACTGCAAACGCCTTACATTTGGTGGAACTTTTTGACGCAAACATACCTGTTGTTCAAGGTTCACCCACCCCGCTTGTAAGAGAAGCAAATTTTGCCACAAACGCACAGGGCAAAAGCGGTCTTGGAAAATACACTTTCAATAAAAAGAAATTGAAACATAAAGCAATTGAAGGTGAAGCGTGTGATGTTATTTATCAAACATTAAAAAACAATAAAAACAAAACAACAATCATATCCATTGGACCTATGACAAACCTGGCAAAGTTATTGCAGAAATATCCAGACAGCAAAAAATACATCAAAGAAATTATCTTTGAAAGCGGAACAAAGGAAAAGATATATGGCAGACCTTACAAATCTTTTAACGTTGGCTACGACCCTGAATCTGCTGAAATCGTTTTCAAAAGTGGTGTAAAATTGGTCATGGTTCCGATGGAATTAGGACATTTTGCATATTTGGATCACCAAGACATCAAACGCTTTAAAAAAGCCAATAAAATCGGAAAAATCTATGCAAAAATGTTCAAGGGATATCATGACTTCCATGTCGGCAATCTTGGTGCAGCGGTGCATGATGTCTGCACAATTTACTATCTCACCCACCCTGAGTATATAAAAACAGAAGATGCTTACATAGAGATAAAATATTACAAAGAAAAAAGGAAAAAAGATAACTCAACACCAGCAGAAGACTTTGGTTATATCGACATAGATTTTAAAAAAGAGCCAAATGCAAAAGTTTGCGTTGACCTTGACATAAACATGTTTAAATACGACCTTTTCGACACTCTTGAAAACAAACTTAAACACTTATCATAAACAAACTTTACAATTGCCCTCTTTAATGCTATAATTACACAAAGTTGGAGGACAAATGATAAAAAAGAAAGAATACAAAAACGGTGCCATACTTTTATATAGAAAACGCAAAAGAAAACACACCTCTGTTTCTGCAGGTTTTGTTTTTGGCGGAAACATAAGAGACAACTATCCAGAGCCTACCGCCCATTTTTGTGAACATATGTTTTTCAATGAAACAAAACACAAAAACAAAGCAATGTTAAAAATCGCTTGTCAACAAATATTTTCAATGGAAAATGGCAGTACATCTCTTTTTAATACTAACATAGTTTTTTGCAGATCAAATAAAGTTATCGAAAACTGTTTTTCTCTTGCCAGCGAAATGCTTTTGGAAACAAAATTCAATAAAAAGTACATTGAGTCCGAAAAAGGCGTAATAAAACAAGAGTTAGCAAGAAAACTTGCTCGTCAGGAAGCCATTATAGGTTCTTCTGTTAATAGAACGCTGACTACAAAGTACAATTCTGATACCAGCGTTCTTGGAAACTACAATGAAATTTCAAACATAAATGCAAAAATCTTGAAAAAATTTGTTAAAGATATTTTTATCTCGCAAAACTTTATAATTTCAATTGAAGGCGGAATTTCTTATCACAGAGCGAAAAAATTGGCTGAAAAATATTTTATCAATCGCCTAAAAAGCAATCCTAATTTTAAATCCGACAAAAACGTAATCGTTCCAATAGACAAACCAGGCAATCTTAACGTTGAGAAATATCCTTTTCAAAGAGCAATTTGTTCCATTTACATAAAGATTGACACAGAACTCGAAACAGACAAGAATCGAAACATTTTATCAATGATCACCAGACTATGCAATGGTCTAAATGGAGAATTTTTGTCAAAACTTCGTGAAAAAGGGCTCGTATACAGCTCAAATATTTGTTCAAGTAATGTTCCATCTAACCATTCACTTGAAATCATTATCAATTCAACAGTACAAAACATAAATGCATGTATCAATGAGACTGGAAAACTTTTCAACAAACTTCGAACAATTCCTTTTACACCTAAGCAAATTGAAATCGTCAAAGAAAAATGTTTAATTGCAGAGGACGAGCAAACCCAATCAAGTATTTTCCCTTGCAAACTAACAAGAAATTATCTGACATATGGTGATAGAATTTTTGAAAAGAATGCCAATAAGAAAAACAAAAAACTTTTCCATTCTCTCACACCAACAGATATTCAAGATTTTTGTGCTCAAATTCTTTCAAAACCAGAAAATCTTTATGTTACCATCAATTCTGATGCAGACACCTCAAAATTTTATACTTATGAACAAATGCAAGATATACTAATTCGCAACAAAAAAGTAAAATATGTTCCAACAAATGAAAAAACAGACAGTGAAAAAGAATAATCCCACAGATAAAAAAACACATCTCCAACGAGATGTATTTTTTTTGAAACACAAAATTAAATTGTCCTTAAATTACTTAAGTTCAACAACTGCGCCAGCTTCTTTAAATTTAGCTTCAAATTCTTTAGCTTGAGCAGCAGCAACATTTTCCTTAACCATTTTTGGAGCGCCATCAACGATAGCTTTAGCCTCAGAAAGTCCAAGACCAGTAACTTCTCTAACCACTTTAATAACAGCGATTTTGTTAGCGCCAACTTCTTTCAAGAAGAGGTTAAATTCGCTCTTTTCTTCTTCTGCAGCTGGAGCAGCAGCGCCAGCAACTGGGGCAGCAGCAACTGCAACTGGGGCAGCAGCGCTTACGCCAAATTCTTCTTCCAAAGCCTTAACAAGTTCTGAAACTTCAACAATAGTCAAGGTTTTGATTTCTTCAACAATATTTTTAATATCAGCCATTTTATTTTCTCCTTTTTGAGCTCATTTGCTCGATTTTATTTTTTGATGTTTCCATCTTACGCAATGCGTTTCATTGCACTTAATGTGCGATTGCTTCAAACTGCAACAGCAATTATTTTGTTGCAACAGCGTTCAAAGCAACAACCAGCCCACGCGTTGGAGCTGAGAGAACTCTGCACAAACTTGAAGCAGTATTGTTCAAAGTTCCAAGCAGTTTTGCAATAAGTTCTTCCTTTGATGGAAGACTTGCAAGTGCTTCGATGTTGTGAGCGTCAACGCTAACACCGTTTAAAATTCCAAATTTGATAGCCATTTTCTTGGTATTCTTAACGCAGTCGCAAACAATTTTTGCTGGTGTAACTTCGTCTTCATAACCAATAGCAACGGCAGTAGTGCCTTCAAAGTAATTTGCAGAACACTCAATACCAAGGTCAGAAAGTGCTTTCAACATCAAGCGGTTTTTGTAAACTTTGTAGTCGCAACCATTCTCACGAAACTTTTTACGAAGAGCAGTGTCTTCCGCAACAGTGATACCACGATAATCTACAAAAGCAATCGTTTTTGCTTTGGAAAATTTTTCTTTAATTTCCTCAACAAGTTGTTTTTTTGCTTCTAAATTAGCACTCATTTTCTATCCCTCCTTTTAATCTAGTTTTGTGTTTCAATTTTTGTATTAAAAAAATCTCTGTAACCACGGAAAAGTTACAGAGATAGAAAATTTAACTCATATACTTTTCCTCGGCAAGCACACCATAAAGTGTTTACGCTTTCGCACTTGCGGTCTTCGGAAGACTTTATTCAATACTTCGTAAGTATATCATACTCTATTTAAGTTTGTCAACAGTTTTTTCAAGAAATATTTTAAAATTTGACGATTATTAAAAAAAGCCTTGTAATAAGGCTTTTTATTTATTTCGTTAAATCATTCCACGCTTTGTAAATTTCATAAGTGTTTGCTTTAACAGAAATAGTAACCACTTTTGGATCTCCTTTTTGGTCGGTTATCTGTCCGTTGTCATCAAATTTAGGATAAGCAGTCACAACATAAATTTTTGTTTCTTGAATACCCTCTGTTTGGTTTACAACAACATACACCTCCTTAAAAGTGAGTTGTCCATTCCAAGCACTGCTTGAAGAAGTTGAAACATAAGTTTTTCCATTTTGAGTTACAAGTGTCTGTTCTTCATTATAGCGAAGTCTAACATAATATTGCTTATTTGCAACCAACAATCCACCAGTCGTACCAACGACATCACTGGCATTTTGTTTTGTTTCGACAATTGAATAACTACCCAAACTTCCACTGAAAATTGCTGAAATATAGGATTGACTAAACGAATTATCATACGCTTTCATGAAATTGTCATATCCCTCATCTCCTTGTGCATAGGTCACATCAGGATTTACTGTGCCAGGATAGAGTGTAACATCATAAAAACCACTTCCAGCACATCGAGGTTTCAAACTCACTGGCACTGCTGCCAAAACAATAATCACAACCGCCAAAGCAAATGCAAAACACATACCACACAATGTGGCAATTCTATTTTGTTTTTTACGCTTCAAAAGCTTTTCAGTTTGAAGTTTTGCATAGAGGTCATCGTCGTTTGGTTCGTTTTCAAATTGAACATTTTGGTCTTTTATTTCTTCCATTAGCCTTCCTCGCCATCTTCTTTTTTATCTTCTTTTTTCGCTTTCGCTGAAACAGTCTTTTTTGTCACTTCTTTCTTTTCTTCCACTTTTTCAGTGGTTGTTTCAGGCTGAGTTTTGGATTTTTTAGTCACATTTTCATCATCTTTCTCATTTGATGGTTCCAAAATTTCTTCAAGCGATTTCTTAAATTCTACATAATCTTTTTTCAAATTGTCAAGTTCTTCCTGAGAAATAATTCCCATTTTAACCAAGTTTTCGCCTTCAACAATCTTTCTTTTGAAATTTTCAAGTTTTTCAACTTTATCTCTTTCCGCTCTAATTCTTTCTTCTTTCGCCTTTTGTTTGCGTTCTTTTTCTTCCATAATTGCCACGATTTCTTCTGTTTTCTTTCCTTCCATAATCATGTCAACTTCTTCTTTATATATGGTTTCACGAGCAAGCAAAAGTTTTGCCAATTCATGCAAGAGGTCGATATTTTCAGACAAAATTGCCTTTGCGCGCTTGTAATTTCCGTCCAAAATAGACATAATTTCTTCATCAGCAACACCAGCCAATTTTTCACTAAAATCATTTTTGGTTTGATAATCTCTGCCAATAAACACTTGTGTTGAATCCCCGAGTGACAAGAATCCAATTTTCTTACTCATACCCCAATCATAGACCATGGCACGAGCAAGTTTGGTTGCTTGTTGAATATCTCCATAAGCACCACTTGAAACATCTTTGAAAATCAATTCTTCGGCCAATCTTCCACCCATACACATAGCAATTTCATCATTTGCACGATTGAATGTCATTCTAGTCAGAGTTTCGTCGCCAGCAGGTCTACTCATTGTGTAACCGCCCGCATTTCCACGAGGAATAATTGAGACTTCTTGAACATCATCACAATGTTTCAATTTTTTTCCCAAAATAGTGTGGCCAGCTTCATGATAAGCTGTGAGTTTTCTTTCTTGTTCAGTAAGGACTCTGCTCTTCTTTTGAGGTCCCATAATCACTTTGTTAATGCCTTCGGTGATGTCTTCCATAATAATCTTAGGTCTGCCAGCACGAGCAGCAAGGATTGCTGCTTCGTTTAGCATATTCTCAATATCCGCACCAGTAAAACCTGTGGTAATACGAGCAAGCACATTAAAGTCAATGCTTTCATCAAGAGGTTTGTTTCTTGCATGGATACGAAGTATTCCTTCTCTGCCCTTAACATCTGGAACATGAACATAAATTTGTCTATCAAAACGACCTGGTCTCATAAGTGCTGGGTCAAGCACATCGCTTCTGTTTGTGGCAGCCAAAACAATAATACCTTCATTTGGTTCAAATCCGTCCATTTCAACAAGCAATTGGTTTAAAGTCTGTTCTCGTTCATCATTTCCACCGCCAAGCCCAGCACCTCTTTGACGACCAACGGCATCAATTTCATCGATAAACACAATGCAAGGTTTGTTTTTCTTCGCTTGGTCAAACAAATCTCTAACTCTGCTTGCTCCAACACCAACAAACATTTCCACGAAATCAGACCCACTTATAGAAATAAATGGCACTTTACTTTCGCCAGCAACTGCTCTTGCCAAAAGAGTTTTACCAGTTCCAGGTTGACCAACCAAAAGCACGCCCTTTGGGATTCTCGCACCAAGGTCGGTAAATTTCTTTGGATTTTTCAAAAATTCCACAATTTCTTGAAGTTCTGCCTTTTCTTCGTCCATACCCGCGATGTCAGAGAATTTAACCTTGGTCATGGAATATGACTTAATTTTGGTCTTGCCAAAATTCATAGCGTTGCCATTTGCGCCTTTCAGCATCTTAAACAGCATATAAAACACAAAGAGAGCAAATGCAACATAAATGATTGGAACCAAAATATCCCAAAAACTTATACCCGCAGGTGCATAAACAGTTTTGATAGTACTGCCCGGAGCATCACAAATTTCCAAAATCTTTTCAAGTGTGATGTTGTCATATTCAAAATAATAATCAGAATAAGCAGGCACTTGATTTTCTTTTATCTTTGAGCCTTCAACTAAGATGTAGCCTTTCCCATTTTTATAATACAAATAAGTTGCTTTTTCTGTGCCATTTTCGGTCGTTAAGCCTTCACTACTGATAATTTGAAAAACTTCTGAACGGTCAAGTTTTGCTCCATTATTTCCAAAATCAATAAACAAAAGTGCAAACACCAAAGCGATTGCCAATGCGACAATCAAATAGGTTAATTTAAATCCCCCTTGTTTCTTTTCATTCATAAGAACACTCCTTAAAAGTTAATTCGTCATATAATCTTAGATATTTTAACATAAACAAAAAAATAACACAACAAAACAAAAGGAGTTTTAACAAAAATTTATGTCATAAAAGATAGAATACCAAAAAAATGGGATATTACTTAGAATATATTGTTACTCCAATTTTAAAAATTATATTACTCAAATAGTTATCTTTATCTTCCAATCCATCAAGGAAATCTTTAAATGCTTTTTTGTTGGAGTTATGCATAAGAGTGTAAAAGTCCGCTATATCAGTTTGATTATCTCTCATAATCTGCACCGCTTCCGCAATTCTTGTTCTCACAACATCTTCCACGGCATCTTGCACATCTTTTGAGATAACATAAAATTCAGCATTTTTTTCAATCATTCCACTCTCCGTTTCAATCTCAGACAAAGCAAGTGTCAATTTGACATCAATCAAAATAACTGGAATGCCATTCTCAAAGACCACTTTATAGTTTAAATCTTGGTCAAAGATTTCAAAAACAAGATTGGAGTTTTTAAATTGCTCCCCAGTGAAATTTTCCACCTCAATCGAACCGGTTTTGAAATTTCCTCTAACCAAATTGATTTTTTTCATGTCCAAACCGCTAAGATGTGCCACTTGTTTTCCATCTTTAAAGAGAATGGTTTCACCTTTGTTTTCAATCTCTTCGCCAGAGCCAGCAGTTTGAGAACTTTGAGTCTGTCCTCCATTATCATTTTCGCCAGACGCCTGACTCCCTGAGACAGCAAAACCTTCGCCACCTTCTTGTTTAATAGACAAAAAAGGCATGAGACTAACTCGTGTTGGTCCAAAATATCCTTTGAAGAATAATTCAAAACTGGAATCAGCAGAATAAATATAATTGTTGTTGTAGTTTATAAGTTCACTGATTTTTATGGAACTTTCACTATCCAATTTTTGCACAGCAGTCAAAAAATCTTTTGCCGAACTGTCCGTTGCAATAAGTTTAGTGCTTACAGCAAGGTGTTTACTTCGAGAAAGATAATCCAAAAATTTGGAAATATCTTCATTTAATAATTCGCTGTTTAACACCACAGTCTTAACATGAGAAAGACCAATTTCCTTACCAATATTAAGACCCGCCAAATCCATCGCCTCAGAAACGCTTCTACCTTTGGAAGAGATAACTTTGTAAGTCTCTGCAAATGTCTGTTCTGCAATAGGAACAAAAGCCAATAAAGAGATTTCAAATTGGTTTTCCCCTCCGTCAGAAAGAGCATCAATTCCAACAGCCGTAACAACTGCGTATCTTTCAAGTTCTGCCGTCTGCCCAAGTGCAGGCAATCCATAGATTATTGATATAGCAATAAAAATCAAAAACATTGGTGTTTTTATCACATGCTTAATATAATGTTTCACTGCCTCCTCCTCTCTTTACAAAACAAAATGACACACAAAAGTGGCACAATAACAAAACTCAAAATCGAAAGGTAAGGCAAAAATTCTTCACCATATATGATAGCCTTGCTTAAATTTAAAACCAAATAATTTATGGACAGAACAAAAGCGATGTCAAAAGTTAAAACCGAATAGATATAAGGCGGTTTTTGAAAAACAAAGTCGAAAGACAACATAAAGCATTTCATATAAATAGCCAGATGAAAATAAGTAAACACAATAATCAACATCATTGAAATTATATCAATTCTACCAAGTCCGCTATATTCTTTGACATAACTCATAATTTCAAAAATAGCAAAAGGGTGCATAAAAGATGTATATGTGTAAGACAAAATAAACACTGTTGTTATAAGACTTACCAAAAACATAGAAAAGCCAGCAAAAGAGAAAATTACCTTCCATTCCCCTTTTTTAATTTTGATTTTATCCATTATAACAAACAAAAAGACAATATCACCAAATGAAGAAAGATGCTTTAATGTTGTAAGAAAAATTTTTGAAAAATCTGCCTCAAAAAGCAGTGGACTAGAATTTATTCCCAAAAATCCAATGCCGATACAAAACAAAACTGTAAGCAAAATAATTGGGAAAAATAATTGCATAGTTCTACCCATCACTCGAACGCCACAAATTGCCATATGATTTATGACTGGCAAAAAGCAAAACAAAAACAATATATTGCTGGAATCTTTGTAAATAAGTGTTCTAAAAAAAACATAAGTGACATTATACAAAAGAACTGCTTTTGCAAGAAAGTAAAACATAAACAGCACATAAACTATATAAGTAACAATTTTGCCAAAATGTTTCGTCAACAAATCAGAAAAAGAAAGGTCTGGATATTTATTTTTAAGCAAATAAAAAACATACAAAAGACCAAATTCCAGTGCAAACAACAGCACAGGTATAACAAAAGCTTCAAGTCCTGCTTGCTCATATAAAAGAGATGGCAAAACAAGCATCTTGTTTGCAAACATCAAGATAAAGAGCATAATACCTGTTTGCCACGCGTTTATCGTTTTACTTTTCATTGCTCTCAAACCTACTTTTATTGGCATTTTTAAAAGATTTTGGACGCTTATCCATCTCACTGATCGGCACTCTTAAAAGTCCGTCTTTGTTGTCTGAGAAAATAAATGGAGAGAATGGTGCAAGATAAGGTGCACCATAGTTTTCAACAGAATTTGCGTAGGAAAGAAGATAAATTGAGCCACCAATAATCCCCAAAAGTCCCAAAGACGCCCCAATGACCATAAAAACAAACTGAAAGACATTTATTTGCGCGGATTGCTCTGGAACTGTGTAGAGAGCAATTTTTGCAATTGCCACAACAATGACAGATGGAGGAGAAATGAGCCCTGCCTTAACCCCCGTATCCCCCAAAATAAGTGCTCCAACGATGGAAGTTGCAAGACCAAGATAGGATGGAAGACGCAAACTAACTTCATACAAAATTTGAAATAACAAACTGATAAACAAAATCTCAATAAATGGCGTGAAAGGAATTTGCTGAGTGGCATCAGCAATGGTTATCAAATATTTGATAGGCAAAACATTATAATGGAAAAGTTGCAATGCAATATAAATCCCTGGCCCAAGCACAGCAAACAAAAGCCCAATCAACCTTATGAATCGCAGAAAAGTGGAATATATGTAATTAGTGTAATAGTCGTTGCTATTTTGCATATCTTCCAAAAAAACGAATGGAATGGTCAAAACAATAGGAGAATTGTCCACCATAATTGCCACTCTTCCTTCCAACATTTTTGCAGAAATGATATCTGGTTTTTCTGCACACCCCACCTGTTTCAAAATGGAATTTGGTCTTGAAGATAAAAACGCAATCAAATAATAAGAATCAATAACGCCATCAATTTTAATACTTTTTATTTTGTGTTTAATTTGTTTTACAATTTTTTTGTCAGCAATTCCATCAAGATAAGCAATAACAACTTGTGTTTTGGTTGTTTCTCCCACAAACACATTTTCAAAAACCAACTGTTCACTATAAAAATGGCGTCTTATAAGAGTCATATTGGTTTTTATGTCTTCTGTAAAGCCTTCACGAGGTCCCATTATAACAGGAGATGTTGGAGGTTCAGATGGTATTCTGGACGGAAAACTTAAAAGGTCAACAACCAAAAAATTTTTGTTATTTGAAAGCATTATGATAATGCCACCTTTGAGTATTTTTTCCAACGCTTGTTGTTCATCTTTCACCTGCAAAACATCATTTGCTTGAACAAGTTCTTTTATAGTCTGAAAATTCACATTGTTTTCAAAATGAGAAATTGGTTCGAAAACAGCCTCGGCAAAAAGGTCATTATTTGTGATGCTTTTAAGATAAACAAAACCAATATCGACACCATTTTTTGTTAAAAAACGACTGGCGAAATCAATGGAATTGTGCAGTTTTTTCTTAAACTTTGAAATTTCTTTCTCAATATTCACGCTATCTTTCCTTTTTTGTAGTATAAACAAAAAAAGGAAAAATATATATTTACAAATTGTAAATAAGAATTTGAAAAACAATTAATCACAAAAAAACAAGGTTTAACCTTGTTTAATTTATTTGCACAAGTGCACTCTCTTTCACTTGACCATATTCGCACGATTTCACTTGCACTATGTTGTTTTCAAAATCCACACTTGACAACAAGAAATCAGTTTTCAAAAAAGCCTTAAACTGAGAGCCTTGCATAGTGCATTGCGTTGTAACGCTTGCAATAAGCGAACCATTCAAATAAATTTCAAATTCCGTTGCGTTTTGTGAACAAAGAATGCTAATATTGTTGTCGCCATCACGCACAGCAGACACGATTTCGTTTGTTTTTTCAACACAAATTTCAACACCAGAGCCATACACGCTTGATGACAAATGAGGATTATTGGATTTAGCCGCAACAAAAACTTTATATACTCCTGCATCAAGTAGATTTAAATCAAGATGGTTTTCTTGAATCGATTTAATTGTTTGCACCCCATCAAAAGATGTCAGACTCACTTCATAACTATCCGCCAAATAAACCTCTCGCCAAGAAAGTATATTGGTGTTTTTATCAAACGAGACATCTTGAACAGAATCCAAGGACCAAGAAGGTTGCCATTCCAAATATTGAGAATAGTTGCCATTGCCATGCCCATCATTTGAAATAAAACAAGCAGAAAAACGATATTGCCCTCCTGCAATAATGCTGAGATTTTGCTTGGACAAATTGAGGCAATTTGTGTTGCTATCAACCACAGAAACAGTCAAATATTCGTTATCAATTTGAGTTTCAAGTTTAAATTGATAGTCATAATTGGAATTATATTCAGTCACAAGATAAAAATCGTCGTCAATTCTCTCAATATGTAAATCACTTGGCACTTCTTTTATTACTTTATTTCCCAAAAAAACAAAGCATAAACCAGTGGTTATTGCCACAAGAGCCAAAGCGATTGCACACAAAATAATACGGATTTTTTTACTCATAATATGTTAATATTTTACCTATATTTAACTTATTTTGCAACTTATTTAACCATTTTAACAAAAATTCAATAAATATTTAAAACGAATATTGACAAATGATACAAAGCGTGATAAAATGGGAACATAATTTGGAGGTCATAATATGGTATTTTCAACACTTGGAAATTCAGGAATGAATTTTAGCAACCTTTCCACAGAAGGTTATGCAGCTTTTGTACTTGCAATCATCTTTTCAATAGTAAGCGTCGCTTCAATAATTTACTATTTAAAGCACCAAAACGCAAACAAACTTATAGTCGTTCTTACAACAATGGTTTTCCCAGTTATCACAGTATTCTGCTGGGTATATTTGATCATGAATGTATTTAATTACCCAATTGATATTGCACTCTATGTTTCACTCGGTGTAGCAGTTGGATATTTGCTCCTTGCATATGTCATTGCTTTGATTATCAATTACTGCATCAAATCAAAAGACAACAAGAAAGAAGAAAATGTAAACTTGACAACTGAAAATGAAGAACATATTGAAGAAACAACAGAACCAGCAGAGCCACTTCTTCTCACATCTTCTGAAACAGTAGAAGAAGCAGAAAATGTTGAAAATGAAGAAATGACAGAAGAACCAGAAAATGCTGAACCTATTGAACAAGGTGTCATTTTCTCAAACACAGAAAAGAAAACTTTTGCAGAACAACTTGAAAGTTTGGACGAAGACAGAAAACAATATTTCAACGAAATTTTGGAATATGCAATGTCCATGGAAGGTACAAAGAGATTTGATTCAAAGTTCCACACAGTAGTAAAAATTGGAAGATTGAAATTGTTGGACGCTAAATTTGCAAAAGAAGTTTTGGTCTGCAACTTCATGGCTGGAAGCAGTGAACTTAAAAACTATTCACAATCAGAAAAGACTGTAAAAATCAAAGAAAAACCTGTTATGCTTGAAATTGATTCAGTTGAATCAGTTACAGTTGCCAAAAACATGATTGATATCTCCTACAAAAATATCTCTGATGCACATGAAGAAAAACTTGAAGCAAAGAAGGCAGAAAGAAAAAAGAAAAAAGCTGAAATGACAGAAAATGCTGAAAGCACAGAAGTTCCTGTTGAGGAAAAAAAGCGTAGAGGTAGAAAAAAGAAAACTGAAAACGCTGAAACAACAGAAAACATTGAAAATGTAGAAACTCCTGTTGAAGAACAACCAAAAAAGCGTAGAGGTAGAAGAAAGAAATCAGAGATTGAAGCAGAACAAAAGGCAAATCAAGAAAATAGCGAAAATGAATAAAAAAAGAAGTCAAAATTTGACTTCTTTTTTATCTTGCAATCAAGTTTACAATTCTGTTTGGAACAACAATTTCCTTTACTATTGTTTTGCCAATAAGTGCTTCTCTTACTTTTTCATTTTCCTTTACACAAGAAACAATATCTTCATTGGAAAGATTAGTTTCAATTTCCATTCTAGTGATAATTTTACTATTGACCTGAACAGCAATCTCAATCTTTTCTGTTGAAATTTTGCTCTCGTCATAACTTGGATATTTTTGATTATGAACGGAATATTCTCCGCCAACCTGTTCCCATAATTCTTCTGAAAAATGTGGAGTTGCTGGGGCCATCAAAACAATGAGATTTTTTAAGACATGTTTGCATAGTTCAACATTTTTATCTTGCAAAACATCATATTTATACATCGCGTTGACGAGTTCCATATATCGTGCCACAGCAACATTAAATGAAAATTGTTCAAAGTTTTCAGCAACATCTTTAATCGCCTTATTCAAAGCATATTCAAGTGCTTTTTCTTCTTTTCCATAAGGTTTTGCGTCGCCTTCCAATTTCGACCATTTAAGGCAGATACGCTCCACTCTTTCCATAAACGCTTTCATGTGCTTTATGCCATCATCTGACCAAATTCCGCCATCAAGATATTTAAGAGAGAACATCATATGAAGTCTGAGAGCATCACTACCAAATTCACTAATATACTCATCGGCAGTTTTTGAGCCATTACGCTTGCTCATTTTGCGTCCATCAGAGCCAAGAATCATACCTTGATGAATCAATCTTTTAAATGGTTCATCAAAATCCAAATATCCCTCATCACGCAAAAATTTTGTAATAAATCTGGAATATAAGAGGTGACCTGTTGCGTGTTCAACACCACCAACATAACAATCCACTGGCAAAAATTTGTTTATACGCTCACGCGCAAAAATTTCTTTATCGTTGTGATTTGCCTCCGGATATCTAAGCATATAGAAAGAAGAGTCAACAAATGTGTCCATTGTGTCCGCCTCACGCCTTGCATCACAGCCACAAACTGGACATTTTACATTCATGAAGTCAGCACACTTGCCGAGTGGGCCTTCGCCTTCTGGTTTATAGTCGTTTATATGAGGCAAAACAACAGGCAAATCCTTTTCAGGCACAGGTACAGCTCCACAATGTGGGCAATGAATGATTGGAATAGGACAACCCCAATATCTTTGTCTTGCAACCGACCAATCTCTCAAACGATAGTTTGTTTTGAATCGACCTTTGCCCAAAGATTGCAATTTTTCAACAATTTTGATTTTTGCATCTTCACTTGAAAGACCATCAAATTCTCCACTGTTGAACAAAACTCCCTTTTCGTCACAAGGAACTTTAAATTCTTTGCCGTCCGCACCTTTTATGACTTGTTTAATTTGCAAGTTGTATTTTTTTGCAAATTCATAATCACGACTATCATGTCCAGCAACTCCCATAACTATGCCTGTTGCGTATGTTGAAATGACATAATCTGCAACAAAAACTGGCACTTTGTCACCTGTGAGTGGATTTGTCACAAAACTGCCAGTAAACACACCTGTTTTTGGAGCGGTTGTGCTGGTTCGTTCAATTTCATCTTTTTTGGACGCCTTATCAATGTAATCCAAAACTGCTTGTTCTTGTTCTGGCTTAATCAAAGATTTGGTCAATGCATTTTCTGGTGCAATAACCAAGAATGAAACACCACAAAGAGTGTCTGGACGCGATGTAAACACTGTCAATTTAATGCCGTCTTCGGTATAAAAATCAACCTCTGCCCCCACGCTTTTTCCAATCCAATTCTTCTGCAAAAGTTTGGTCTTTTCTGGCCAATCAAGTTGTTCAAGTCCTTCCAAAAGTTCGTCAGCGTAAGCAGTAATCTTAAAGAACCACTGTCTCATGTTTTTATGCTCAACTTCACTTCCGCAACGCTCGCAGTGACCATTGACAACCTGTTCATTAGCAATGATTGTGTTACAATTTGGGCAAAAATTTACAGGTGCTTCTTTTTGATAAGCCAAACCCTTTTTGAAGAGTTGTACAAAGAGCCATTGAGTCCATTTATAATAATCTGCATTACAAGTTACAAGTTCATATTCCCAGTTGAAAGTTGCACCCAATTCTTTGAGTTGTTTTTCCATAATAGAGATATTGTGTCTGGTGCTATCTTCTGGATGTATTCCTGTTTTGAGAGCATAGTTTTCAGCAGGAAGTCCAAAAGCATCGAATCCCATTGGTTGAAAAACATTGTATCCTTGCAGTCTCTTAAAACGACCAAAACTGTCAGAGAGACCGAAGTTCCACCAATGACCAAGATGCAAGTTAGCTCCGCTTGGATAAGAAAACATCTCCATTAAATAATATTTTTTATCCAACTTATTTTCATCAAATTTATAAAGATTATCTTGTTCCCATTTTTTATTCCATTTTTTCTCAATCTCAACAAAATCCATGTCCGACTCCCATAATTAAACATTCTTGAACAATTCTAGCAAAAATATATGAAAAAAGTCAAGAAAACACGCAAAGAAACACATTTTCTTGAATATCAATTTTATAGAGGAAAAAGCAAAAAACCGCCCCAAGAGGCGGTCAAACTTTAATCTTGTTGTTTCTTTTCCCACACAGAAGAAAGAGCGATTAGGAATATTCCGGGAATATAAGTATAAAAAGCAATATCAAATTTGTTGATAAAATCCACAAATGCTCCCGTTATGCCCAAAAGTTCCACTCCTCCATTTGTCAGACCAACAAAGATATCGCAGACAAAGAAAAGGAAGAAACCTATAAAAATCAACCACTCTGTTTTTATGTGTAAGAGCAAAATAAGAAGAGTCACCAAAGAATTGATAATATACATCACAGCAATCATTTCAAGTGTTGAAAGAACAATATATTTTGGCAAAATAAAATAAGCCAAAAGGCAAAGTGCCACACGCACCGCAAGATTCACAACTCGTGTGCCATTGCCTTTTGCGAGCGTCAAAGTATAGAGAAAATAGAAAAATTGCACGCCACAAAACAAGCAAAGGCCAATAAGTTGTGCATTTTCAAAAGATGGGTTAAACACCAAAAAATAATCTGATGCGACATTGACAGCAAGTGCCAAAATTATAAAAAATTTCTTAAAACCTTTGCCTATAAAAATGAATGCAAAACAAAAGCATGCACATATACAACCAAAGGACAAATATGCTGGATTGAGGTCACCTGCAAAAATCACATAAAAATACGCACCAGCAATCAACATTGCAAATGCAATAGATATGCAAATTTTAAAAATCAGAAAATTTCTCTTTTCCATATTTATAGTTTAGCACAAATAATATAAAATACAAACAAATTTGATAATATTCTACAAATTATTTGAAATAAATATATTTTTTTTAAATTGATTTTTTTTGCTTTACAAAAACAATCAAAAAATATTATACTCTAATAGAAAAATTTAACAATAGGAGTTTTCATGAAAAAATACAAAGTAATAATTGACACAGACCCGGGTGTTGATGACACAAACGCCCTTTTATACATATTAAACGACCCACAATTTGACATAAAACTTTTTACAACTGCAAATGGAAATATAAAACTTCAAAATGCCACCCGAAATTTATGTCACATTTTGGATTTATTACACAAAGACATTCCAGTTGTAGAAGGATATGAAAAACGCCTTGGCGGAGACAATGAAGACGCCAGTTTTTTACATGGTGTCGAAGGGCTTGGAGGATATATTCCGCCA
>JBJFCL010000009.1:0-21737 GCA_051888935.1 Candidatus Caccovivens sp.
GATGCTTTTCTTTACTTTTGCCAAACGATGTCCATCAAGAGCAATGGCGTTAATCACATTTTTATCAATATCAAAAAGCACACCTTTAAGAATTGGACGGCTGTCGTCAACAGCAACAGAAAAAATGGTCTTGTTTATGATTGTTTTGAGGTCTTTCTTAGAAATCCCAAAGTACTGCATTGACTCAACAGTCTTGAAAGATGGATACTCCAAAACATTATAACATTGGATTATACTTTGACTGTCGTCATATTTGATAACCATTTGATTTTTGTCGTTAAGTTCGAGTTCAACCATCTCATTGGTCAATTTTTTAATAAACTCTGTAATAAACTTCCCAGGAACAACTGCTTCACCTTCATTTTTGATGTTTGCTTTTATTTTTCGTTCAATGGAAAGTTCTGTGTCTGTGGCACTCAAAGTGAGAGTATCATCTTCTGCCACAATTTTTATTCCTTCCAAAATTGGATTTGTAATCTTGTTTGATATTGCTTTGCTTACACTTAAAAATGCATCTGAAAGTTCAATTCCATGACAACTAACTAACATACTTAATCTCCTTCTTTACTGCTTACATTATATCACACTTGCGCGCGCTTACGCAACTTAATTTATTATTAAATTTTAATTAAATAATATTACTTTTTATTATGGATGTGGAAATGTGTACAAGTTTTAAAATATACAAATTTTTTCAAGATATTGTGTAGATTGTCCCAAATTTTCACCAATATATTGTATCAAAATCCGATTCTTAAATGTGGACAACTTTGTGGACAAACATAAAGACTTATACACATTTTCACAACTAATTACACAATATATTTTTTATGTCATTAACCAGAAGTTGAATTTTTTTGTTGTTTTTCATATCCTCTGTTATTTTGTCTCTTGAATGCATAATTGTTGTGTGGTCTCTTCCTCCAAACAATTTTCCAATGTTGACAAGAGGCAAGGATAACAATTCGCTTATGAGATAGATGGCAATCATTCGAGGTTCAACAATTTCTTTACTTTTTTTCTTGCCGGTAATATCTTGGTATGAAATATTAAAGTAATCACAAACAACAGAAATTATTTTATCAGGAGTCAAAGCATTCTTCATTTCTTCTTTTTGATTGGAAAAGATATCTTTGACTTCTTCCATTGTTGCGACCTTCTTTCCAGATAATGTTGCCAAGAAGTAAACCTCGGAAAGTTTTCCTTCCAACTCTCGAATATTTGTGTCAATATGTTCTGCAATATAGTTTATGACATCATCTTCTGCGTAATATTTTTCCAACTGACTTTTTTTGTGCAAAATTGCAATTCTTGTTTCTATGTCTGGCTGTTGAATATCATGAATAAGTCCGCTTGCAAAACGCGAACGAAGTCTGTCTTCCAATGTCGGGATATCTTTTGGAGGTCGGTCAGAACAAATAATAACTTGTTTGCTTTCCATAATAAGTTCATTGAAAGTGTGAAAAAATTCTTCTTGTGTTTCTTTTCCTCGTGAAATAAATTGAATATCGTCGACCATCAAAACATCAAGATTGCGATATTTCCCACGAAACTCCATAATCGCTTTGTTTTTGGTTGGAGAATAAAGGGAAGAAATATAGTCATTTGTGAATTGTTCACAAGTGGTGTACTTGATTTTCAATTCTGGGGAATATTCTCTTATATAGTTTCCAATTGAGTGTAAAAGGTGCGTTTTTCCAAGTCCAACTCCACCATAAATAAACAATGGGTTATAGCGTTTTCCAGGGTGTTCGGCAACAGTGCGTGCAGCAGCATAAACAAATTGGTTGCTTTTTCCAACGACAAAATTGTCGAAAGTAAATTTTTCAACAAAAGGATTTTTCTCTTCTTTGGCACAAACACTTTTTTCATCAACCGTGTTAGATTTCAAATATTCAATCTCTTCATTTTGGTCAAGAACAACAATTTTGAGAGGTTTTCCAACAACTTCAAATGCACATTCGCCAATCTTGTCTAAGAAATTTCTCAATATTTGATTTTTTGCGGATACTGATTGTGCAGCAATAACAAAATTGTCTTTTTCATCTATATCAATTGGTTTGATGGTTTTAATCCAAAGCATAAAAGATACGGAAGAAATTCTAAGTTCCAATTTTTCCAAAATCTGTTGCCAGATGACTGATATATCTTGCATAAAAAACTCCTGTATGAAAATTAGTTTAAAATAAAAAAAATAAATTGTCAAGCAGTTTTGAAATATACAAAATTTGTGCTAAAATACAAATATGAAAATAGAAAGTCTTGCCATAAAAAATTTCAGGAATTATGATGAACTTGTTGTTCAGTTTGACGACAAGGTCAATGTTTTTATTGGCAAAAACGCACAAGGAAAGACAAATTTGCTTGAAAGCATATATCTTGCTTGCATTGGAAAAAGTTTTAAATCATGCCGAGATAAAGAACTTATAAAATGGGGAAAGGAAGCGTCTTTTGTCACTCTCAAAGCAAACAAAAAATATAGAGATGTTCAAATTGATGTTGCACTTTTATCATCACAGAAAAAAAGCGTCAAGATAAACGGTCTTCCAATCAAAAGAATGGGAGAATTAATTGGGGAAGTTAATCTAGTTTTCTTTTCACCGCAAGAACTAAGACTTGTCAGAGAAAGTCCAGAAGAGCGCCGTCGCTTCATGGACATTGATATTTCGCAAAACAATAAGCGCTATTTTTATCAACTTGCGCGTTACGAAAAAATTTTGGCAAACCGAAACAAATTGTTGAAGACCGCTTCCTCTCTTGACGCTTTAAAAGAGACGATTGATATTTGGGACAGGGCACTTGTGGCAAGTGCAAAATTGATTGCATTTGAACGACAAAAATTCATAGAACAAATTTTGCCTTATGCACAAAAAGCACATTCATATATAAGTGGAGGAAAAGAAAATTTGACTCTTGTTTATGAATGTGGTTGCAATGTCAATCTTGATGAAAACTTTGAAAGAGAACTAGACAAACTTTTAAAGAAAAACATTGAAAAAGATTTTCGACTTGGATATACCACAGTTGGAGTGCATAGAGACGACATTGACATCTTTTTAAATGATGTTGAAGTCAAAAACTTTGGCTCACAAGGTCAACAACGCACAGTGGCATTGTCTCTCAAACTTGCCGAACTTGAAAATATGTATAACATCAACGGAGAATATCCAATTTTACTTCTTGACGATGTTTTTTCAGAACTTGATTCAGACAGAAAACGACGACTTTTAAAGTTTGTCGACCGAACGCAAACTTTCATCACTTGCACAGACGAAGGTTCGGTTGATGGAAAACTCTATCACATAATCGAAGGAAAAATACAAGAAAATTGATTTTTCGTCCAATATTTCTTTGGAAGTTGAAAAAAATATATTAAAATATAGTAAAAGGAGAGCAAATATGAACACTTACTTTTTATGGGGTTCGATTGGAGTTTTGGCAATATCTTTGATTGTTGGACTTTTGGTAGGGCTTGTACGAGGGTTAAAAAGGTCATCTTTGCATTTGATATTTTTTGTGGCAAGTGTGCTTTTGGCGTTTTTTATCGCAAAACCAGTGACAAACGCCATTCTTGGCGTCAATATAACAATGGACGGGACAAGTTACACAATCAACGAACTTATTTTGAAGATGATTCAAACAAATTTTGATATTTCCAGTTTTGAAACAGCAAGGGAATTTATCCTCAATTTGCCAAACGCCATCATTTCACCATTTATGTTTTTGATTTTGACAACAGTAGCAATTTGGATATTTGATGTCGTTTATTTGATTGTGGCTCGTCTGGTGTTTGGTCCAAAGAAAAAAGATTTTGAAAAGAACAAACCATACAGAGCATATGGTGCAATCATTGGACTTGTTGAAGGTTTTATGTGTTTGTTTATACTCTTTGCCCCTATCACATCATTGACAAAGACATATGCAGAAATTTCAGACTTGGAATCAAATACAACTCAAACAGCACAAATTTTGGAAAACACACAATCAAACAAAATGAAGACTATTGGGGAGACTGTTTCAGAAATAGTGCCACAAGGAGTGAATGAAGCAATATTGGCTTACAACAACAGTGTTATCGGCAAAATTTCTGGTGCAGGCGGACTTGATAACGCTCTTTTCGATTATATGTCAAATTTTGAATTAAATGGTGAAAAAATTGAGTTTAGAAAAGAACTTGTTTCTATGACAAGTGTCTACGACGAATTTGTTGTTGTGTATAACAATGTTTTGGACAACAATTACTCAGATATTGATTTGAGCAATTTGAAAATGTCACTAGAAGACTTTCTAAATAAAGGAATGTTTAAAACTCTTGTTGCAGACACAGTCAATGATATTGTTGTAAAATTTGATACGATTAAAGAGTCGATGGGACTTTCAAATCTTCCACCAATTGTTCAAGATATAATCGCTGACCTTCAAACAGTTTTTGAACAAGAAGGTTTCAGCACTTATGAATATCTTAAAAATGATATATTAAAACTTGTGGACACTTTTGATGTTATTTTTCAAGAAAATCTAATTTCAAAATATCAAAATATTGAAGATAAATCTTTGGAAAACATTTTGACTTTTGTGGACACAAACAGCACATCAATAGGGACTATTGCAAAAGATATACTCAAACTCAATCTTGTGAAGGATAGTTTCAATTCTATTGGGAAACTTGCCTCTCAAAAAATTGAAGAAATGTTTACAAATGAAGAACATCTTGAAATTGCATTGAACACAAACATAACAAACAAAGACAAAATGATTGATGATGTGCTGGGTGCAGTTGACAAATTTTTGGAATTAAACAAAAAAATAAGCATTTCTGACCTTCTCTCTTCAAGTGATATTGTTGGGACAATAACAAACATCACAGACCTCGATGGAGTGCTTACAAGTGTCGGAGAAACTTTCGACAACTTGCGTAATCTTGAAATTTTGACACTGCCAGCCACAGAAACGCGACTAGAAAAAGTTTATGTCTTGGACAATATTCTCAAAATCTATGGACTTGATTTGCTTGGAGATGAGGTTTATCTCACAAAAGACGCCACAACAAAAACCCCACTCAACACTTATTCTGCATTTTTTAATTACATCAAAACCCCAATCATGACAGCCCGTGACCTTGGACTTACAGATATAGGCAAAGATGGAGTCACTTTTGACACAATTTTGGATAATGTACTCACAGGGCTTTCCACAAACGAAGAATTACTTGCTGACATCATGCTTCCTTTCTACCAACTCAATGCAATGGACTTAAAAACCCTCGTATTTGACAACATTATTGACCAACTTTCTTCAAACATTTCGATGTTGGATTTTGAAGAAGTGAAGAGTGCTGATGATTATAAACTTTGGAAAGAAGAGTTTAAACTCATAGGAAAAACTTTAAACAATCTCAACTTTGGCGACATTGAAGGAAAAACTTATGTCAAATATTTGCTTAGCGAAGGTGCGGACATAAAAGAACTTATGCAAACAATGCTAAATGACGGCAAACTCTCACAAGTCTTTAAACCAATATTCACAGCAAAAACATTCAAATCTCTCACAAAAGACATTTTTGACACTATTGACTCATCAATTTCTGACCTTACAGGTTCAACTATTGTCACTTTTGCAGACAAAGCAAGTTTGACAAAACTTGAAGATTCACAAGTAAGAACAAACACAATCTCAACAATTGAAGAACTGCTTGCAATAACCTTAAACAATGATCTTTCAAACGCAAACTCAAATGCTTTGACCTTGTTTGGTCAAGTTTTGGAAGTTTTGAGAGTGAATGCATACAACGAAGGAGCAAAAGATGGCGTGTTCAACGAAATATTCACTCATGTTGTTTGGTATATGACAGGGGACAACATTTCTGGTGACTCCACAAAGTTTGATGGACTTGAAGCCAACAGTAATGCCAATGATATCAAAAAATATATTGGAATAACTGACCCACAAGATTATTACACATATGATAACTTTGAAAGTGTTATGGCAGAAATCCAAGATGTTCTTGATTTTGCAGATATGCTCTCAACAGGACTTGATGGAACAAGCATCAGTGACACTGAAACATATGCAAACAAAGTAAAAGAACTCATTGACGCAATGGACAAAACGGAAACAGAAAAAGTGACAATCATAAATAATATGACTCAAATGTTGACAGTAACAGAAAAGAGTTTGCTTACAAATGAAGAACACACACAATATGACAGCCTTCTTGAAACTGCAATAACAAATGTTTATGGAGAAGGAAACGAAGTTGGAACTGCTCTTATCAGTTTGTTCACATACAATCCAACAACGACAGAGTAGAAGTTTGACTTTAAATAGCAAAAAGTTACCAATTTGGTGACTTTTTTGTTTTCTTTTCGCTTTTTTTGTGTTATCATTATTTTAAGATGGAATTTAAACACATTCCCGTCATGCTCAATGAAGTTATTGACGGACTTAACATAAAGCAAGATGGCATATATGTTGACTGCACAGTTGGAGGCGGTGGGCACGCTTTTGAAATTGTCAAAAAAATCAAAAATGGGCATCTTTACGCCTTTGACCGAGATGAAGATGCTTTAAACAAGTCAAGACAGACGCTTGGAAAATATCTTGACAAAGTGACATTTATAAAATCAAACTACAAAGATGCACCAAGACTGTTGAAAGAAAGAGGAGTCGAAAAGATAGACGGCTTTTTGGTGGATTTGGGAGTAAGTTCATATCAAATTGACGCAGGAGAGAGGGGATTTTCTTTTGTTCATGATGGACCACTTGATATGAGAATGGACAGGAGTGAAGACACCATCACTGCAAAAGAAGTTGTCAACACTTTTTCATATGAACAACTTGTCAAAATTTTTAGAATCTATGGCGAAGAAGAATTTGCAAGTCCAATCGCCAAAAATATCATTAAAGAACGGGAAAAAGAGGAAATTGAAACCACTTTTCAACTTAGAGACATAATTGAAAACAGTATGCCGAAGAAAGTGGTTTATTCTCGCGGAGGAGCATCAAAAAAAGTCTTTCAAGCAATTCGAATTTTTGTAAACAATGAACTTGAAGACCTAGACAAGTTTTTTGAAAGCATGACACAAATGTTGGCACAAAAAGGACGCGGTTGTGTTTTGACATTTCATAGTTTGGAAGACCGTATAGCAAAAAATGTGTTTAAACTGTTGAGTACTGATTGTATTTGTCCGCCACACACTCCAATATGCATTTGCGGGCACAAAGCAAGCATAAAACTTGTCAATCGCAAGCCCATTGTTGCAAGCGAAAATGAACAAAAATCAAACAGCCGAAGCACTTGTGCAAAACTTAGAGTAGTGGAAAAATTATAATTAAAAAGAATAAGTCGAAGCATAACCAACAAAGGAGAAAAATATATTATATGGACAAACTTGTTGTTGAGACAGAAGTGGAAAAAAAGGAAAATGTTGAGCAGAAAAGGACAAGAGTTGAACCAATAAAGTCAACTTTTGTGAAAAGTTCTGCGCAAAAAATCCAAGTCACACTTTCAAAAGAACCTCAAATTCAAACTGAATATTTAAACTCTTTGGAAAACTTGACTATTGCCGATGTCAAAAAGACTGAAAATGAGAAACAAGTGAAAGAGTTTAAGGTTCAGAAAGAGGAACTTATCCAAGACCAATTTAAAGAAGTTCAAAATGCAAAACAACAAGGTAGTCAAAATATAGTAGAAAAACCCAACTATGATTTAATTGACAAGCCAAAGAGAGTAATAAGACTCAACAAAAAAACACAAGAGAAGAAAAAGCCAAGCAAAAAAGCGGTTGGAATTGCACTTGCTTGTGCACTTGGAATCAGTGGAGTTATCTGTGTCACAAACACCATCATCATTGACAATATGAGTTCAAACTTTCTTCAAATCGATGAGACTTACAAACTTAACTTGGCAAAATACATCAAAAACATAACCAATCTTGACACCACAAAAAAAAGTATGGAGTTTTTGGAAAGTTATCCAGACGAGAATTTGGAAGCGGGAGATTTGGGAGAGAAAACCAACTGGTTTGACCAATTATGCAATTTCATAAGTGGGATTTTTGGAGGTTAAATATTGCAAAAACCTTACACACTTGCTTCGTTACAAAAGAGAATAAAAGCGATTTTACTGGTTTTGATATTTATCTTTTGTAGCCTTGGTGTAAGGCTTTTTGTTGTACAAATAATAAATGGCAAAAACTTGCAACAACGCGCCACAGACCAATGGACAAGAGACCTTCAAATGACAGCACCAAGAGGGAAATTTTTGGATACAACTGGTGACACCCTTGCTGTCAGCTTCACGACTTATGATGTTTATGTCAGAGGAAGACAAGTGACAGATGCAGAGAAGACTGCCAAAACATTGTCACAACTTCTGGAACTAGACTATGAAAAAACTTTGGAGAAAGTCTCCAAAAAAAACATATCAGAAGTTCTTTTAAAAATGCAGGTGACGGACGAAATTGCAGAAAAAATTTATGATGCAAAATTGGACGGGGTGTATTTGACAGAAAATGTTGGGAGATATTATGTCTATGGAAATCTTTTGACACAAATTTTGGGATTCACATCAATTGACAATGTTGGGCAGGCAGGACTCGAAGCATATTTAAATGAATATTTAACAGGAATAAATGGTTATAGTTATGTGCAAAGCGACTTGCAAGGCAAAGAAATTGGCGGAAGTATAAGATATTATGTAAACGGAATTGCAGGTGATGATGTCACACTTACTGCCAACAGCAAAATACAAATAATTCTGGAACAAATTTTACAAAAGGCTTATGAAGAACAAAAAGCAAAGGCGGTGACTGGAATCGTCATGAACGCCAAAACCAGTCAAGTGTTGGCAATTTCTTCCAAGCCAAGTTTTGACCTCAACAATGTTCCGCGTGATGACCTTGCGACACTCTTTGAACAATCAAAAATGAAGGCAGTGACTGACACATATGAACCGGGTTCGACTTTCAAGATTTTGACAATTGCGGCCGCACTTGAAGAGGGGGTGACATCTTTGGACGACCATTTTTACTGCCCAGGTTATCGCATTATTGACGGGCAAAGGATTAAATGTTGGAGAAGTATTGGTCATGGCAGTCAAACCTTGGCAGAGGCGTTTGCAAACTCGTGTAACTGTTGTTTCATGGATTTGGCACTGCGTCTTGGGGTCGATAAATTTTATGAATATATGGAAAAGTTTGGCATTGGTCAAAAAACAGGAATCACAATCAAAGGAGAAAGCGGTGGAATTGTGATGCCAAAGAATAGTGTCAAAACCGTTGACCTGGCAAGAATGGGGTTTGGTCATGCAATTGCAGTAACACCAATGCAACTTCTTTCAATTGTGGCAGGGTTAACTAATGGAGGAATTTACAAAACACCAACCGTCATTGAGAAAATCACTGATGTCAACGGAAAAGTCACCTATTCTCCTCAAATTTCAGAGCGGAGAATACTTTCAGAGAGCACGAGCAAAATTCTAAACACTCTTTTGCAAAAAGCGGAAAACAAAACAAAAGATTATTCTTTTGTTGAAGGGTACAACATAGGTGGAAAAACGGGCACTGCTCAAAAATATGATGAAAATGGTCGCATTGCACAAGGGAAATATATTTCTTCCTTTATTGGCACATATCCCGCAAACAACCCAGAATATTTGTTTATGATAATGGTTGACGAACCGAGTGCAGGTGCTTATTATGGTTCGCTTGTTGCAGCGCCATATGGAAAAGAATTTTTCAGTAGATTGTTTGAATTTTATGATATTCCAAAAGACGACAATTCCATTGTTTTGGAAGAAGTGTTGATGCCACAAGTGACGGGTTACAGTTTGGCAAATGCAGTGGCAAAACTAAAAACTGTGGGATTAAATTATGAAATAGATGGCGACGGAGGGATAGTAATTGGTCAACTTCCGCCAGCAGGAACAAAACTTTATAAAGGCGACACTGTGCTTTTGCTCACTTAAAGTTGATTAAATTTTTTAAATCAAGTATAATAGTTGTATGATATTTTATATAGTTATAGGGATTGTAATTGCTTTTGTGTTATTGTTATGCTTTGCTTTGGCAGTGGCAAGTTTTTCTGGCGAAAATTTTATGGAAAAATATAAAGAAAATGACAAAATACAAATCTCTTACAGAATAAGCACATTGGAATATGTTGGAGAAATAAACAGAAAATTTTTCGACGGCAAGTTGAAAGTTGCCAAATGTGAGCAATTCCGTGACCATTACAGTTCAGGATATGTTGCACTTTCACAACAAACAATGCATTCAAACAGCATCACATCAGTTGCCATCGTGTCACATGAACTTGGACACGCTCGACAAGACGCAGAAGGCGACAAATTAGAAAAACATTGGAAACTTAGACGCGCGGGCAAAATTTGCGGTTTATTCTTCTTGCCTGTTGTGCTTGTTGGCATTACACTCAGTCTTTTGAACATTTTTTCAGTGCTTCCGCAATTTATGTATTTGGTGTTGGGACTTGGTTTGCTGGGCGTTGGGTTTTTACTCTTTTTGTTTTCAGTTTATTTGAAATATAGAGAAGTTCAAATTGAAAAAGAAGCATCAAAATATGCAGTTACATTTATGCAGGAAGTTTTGACAGATGACGAACTTAAATTGGCAAAAGAATTTTTGGATAGTGCAAGATTGACTTACTGGGCGGTGCTTTTCAAAACGCTTCTAGGTTGGACATTCTTAACAAAAAAAAATGGCTAAATAAACGCCATTTTTTTAAACTTTGTTTTTGTTTGCAAAACTCTTGCAATAATGTGGTTGGTCGCCATCTTGCAAAGGTTCATTCGTCCCTTTTGACACATCAATCACTTCTTTGTTGCATTTGCAACCATTTTCGTTGTAAACACATTCGTTTACATTACATCTAACTCCAATGTTTGTATTTTTCATATTTCCTCCTCTATATTAGTGTTTGCAGAAATAGACAAAATTATTATTCGGGCGCGTAAGTTTTTGAATTGAAATATCAAAAAACAAAACCAGATAAAAACGATAAAAAATGGAATAAAAAAAATTTTAATTTCATATATTTAAATGAGTTGAAATTGTTGACATTCTAAAAAAATGACGCTAAAATTAGAATGTAACAATAAATTACAAATTTTTTAAAAGGAGAAACAAAAAATGGCTAAAAAATCTGATTACTTTGGTTTGGGATATGTTGTAAGTCTTATCCTTGCAATCATTCCTATCACATCTTTGATTTGTGGTATAGTCACAAGAATACAAGAAGGCAAAATCTTGGCTGGAATTCTCAGACTTATTTTAGGCTGGAACATCATCTGGATTTGTGACCTTGTTCTTATGATAGTAAGCAAGCACATTATGAGACTCTTGAATATTTAAATAATTCAAAAAAAATAACTCCGTTTAAGGAGTTGTTTTTTTATTCAGATTTTTCAGGAACGATTAAATCGTCAACCTGCGTTGAGGCGGAATGTTTAATTGGTTTCCATTCAACTTTTTTAAATATTGCTATAAAACATATTGGAATCAAAGCAATCATAAAAAGAGGATAAGCAAACATAGATGCGATTTTCTTTCCAGTTGAAGCTTTGATACGCTTCCAATCTTTTAAAACAGCCAATGAACCATAGAGGAAAAGACCAATATATAGAATAGATGCAAACTTTAATAATGACAATGCGAGTGAAAATAGTACGGTTAGCAAAGGTGCTCCACCCAAAATTGCAACACAACTTTTAATAATTGCCACAGCTCCATTCAACAGAGACCAACTTGTTGAAATTACAGGCAAAGGGAAGAAAAACATAAAGAAATCATAGAAAGCAAAATTGAAGGTCGTCATTGTTTTGCAAAACAAGTTCAAGGCAAAGGCACTGAAACATTGATAAGTCCCTTTTTGCCAACGCATACGCTGTTTGTATGTTTGTTCAAAGGTTACAGGTTGTTCGTCATAGAAAATTGCGTCATCGCAGTAACCAACACGATGTCCTTTTATTAAATTGTCGCAAGAAAATTCCAAATCTTCTGTCAAGCGTCCATATTTCCAACCATCAGAAGTCTTTAACACTTTTGAAGAAAACAAAAATCCTGTTCCTGACACATGTGTTGAAATTTTGAAAAATTCTCTGGAAGAATGAACAAATCTACATTCTCTGATAAATGCGATTGATGAGCCCATTGACATAATACTTTGGTCATAATTTTTAGATGCTCTGTATGAAGTTATTATTTCCTCGCCACTATCAAAAGCTTTGTTCATTTCTTTGATGTAATTTTTGTCCAAAATATTGTCTGCGTCGAAAACAAAATAACCATCAGGAACATAGTCAGGAAAATCTTTTGTTATATTTTCAAACAAGAAGTTGAGAGCGTAACTTTTTCCTACTTTTGTTGTGTCATGTCGTTCATAAACAACTGCTCCAAGAGACTTTGCAATTTCCGCGGTCTTGTCGTTTTCAGAACAATTGTCGGCACAAACAAAAATTTTGAGTTTTGAAGTGTCATAATTTTGTTTGTTTATACTTTCCAAAAGTTGACCTATGACATTTTCTTCGTTTCTTCCCGCAATCAAAATTCCAAAGCAATGTTCTTCTTTTGCCTCGGGAAACTTCCTTTTAGCAAACAACCCCACAATAATATAAATGATTTGATATATCATCAACAAACCAACAAATATAGAAAGAATTAAATTTATTATATCCCAATTGCTCATAATGTCCTCAAAAAAATGATATTATGATTATAATAAATCAACACTATATATGTCAATAATAGATTGAAATTTTTTAAATAAAAAAATAAAGCCTTGCGAGCTTTATTTTAAAACTTGATTGCTTTTGCAAAATAGGAAGAAAGTTCACTGATTGGAAGTCTAATTTGTTCCATACTGTCGCGGTCACGCACAGTCACAGTGTTGTCTTCCAATGTATCAAAATCAATTGTCACACAGAATGGTGTTCCGATTTCGTCTTCACGACGATAACGCTTGCCAATTGAGCCTGCTTCATCATAGTCGCACATAAATTCTTTTGAAAGCAAGCCATACACCTCTTTTGCTTTTTCGGAAAGATTCTTTTGCAGAGGAAGAACTGCCACCTTGAATGGAGCAAGGGTAGGGTGGAGATGCAAAACAACACGCGTCTCACCATTTTCGAGAGTTTCCTCATCGTATGCTTCGCTTAACACTGCCAAAAACAATCGGTCTGCACCTATTGAATATTCGATGACATTTGGAAGATATTTCTCATTTGTCACAGGGTCGGTGTAGAGCATTGACTTTCCGCTAAATTCTTGGTGTCTAGACAAATCCCAAGTGCTTCTATGGTGTATTCCATTGAGTTCGCTCCAACCAATTGGGAAAAGATAGAAAATGTCGCACGCCGCTTTTGCATAATGTGCCAGTTTCTCGTGGTCATGGAATTTCAAATGTTCTTCCTTAAATCCTAAATCCAGCAAAAATTGTTTTGCTTCTTTTTTGTAACCTTCATACATATCAAAAGAAGTTTCCTCTTTGCAGAATTTTTGAAGTTCCATTTGTTCAAATTCAATAGTGCGGAAGATGAAATTTCCTGGGGTGATTTCATTTCTAAAAGATTTTCCAATTTGTGCTATTGCAAACGGAACTTTCGCACGCATTGAGCGTTGAACATTCAAAAAATTGACATATTCTCCTTGGCAGGTTTCTGGGCGAAGATAAACAACATCTTTTTCTCCTTCAACTGTGCCACGACTTGTTTCAAACATCAATTTGAATTGGCGAATATTTGACCAATTAAAATTTCCACAGTGTGGGCATTTGATTTTATGTTCAGCGATATAATTTTCCATCTCTTCATTTGTCATGTTTTCTGCTGAGACTGAACCTTTTGAGTGTTCTTCAATTAAATTGTCTGCACGAAATCTTTGTTTGCAAGACTTACAGTCCATTTTCGGGTCGGAAAAATTTTGCGTATGTCCACTTGCGTCCCAAACCTTAGGGTTCATAAGAATTGCTGCGTCGACACCATAAGTGCTTGGATTTTCTTGTACAAAACGCTTCCACCAAGCACGCTTGATATTGTTTTTAAGTTCCACGCCAACTGGGCCATAATCCCAAGTGTTGCCCATTCCTCCATAAATTTCACTGCCAGGGAAAACAAAACCTCTTGCTTTTGACAGGTTTACAATCTTATCCATAGTTACTTTTGTTTTTTCTTCCATATTCTCATCTTCTTTTAAACTTTTTAAAGCAGTTATATTTTAAAGCATTGTATTCCAAAAGTCAATTTATTTATTATAAATATAATTTTAAATATATATTACCAATTAAGAAAGTACACGAAATCACAAAATTAAAATTGGGCTTGTAAAATTTCAAGATATGTGATACAATAAAAATCATAAGGAGAAAACATGGAAGAACAACAAAAGAAACCAAAGAAGATAAGTTTCATAGAATTAGGAAACGGTTGGGGTGGATTTGTTAATGCAATGAAAAACAGCAATAATAAATATTTGAACGAGATGGCGTCGATTATTAGCAAATACAAATACACACAACAAATTTGCAAAAGAGATGGGAGATTATACATAGGAGAATTTTCTTACGAAACACAAGACAAGCGTCCTGAAATAATAAAAGGGATTACTTTTGACGGAAAAGCAATAAAAGAAGGGAATTCTAAAAGAAATGGCAAAATTGGAATCATCACTCCAACTGGAACGAGTCATCTCGTGATAATTCAAGATAAAGAAGGAATGTTTATGGATGATAACAGGAAAGTTTACCATTTTGAATATAAAAATCGTAAAATTGAAATAAAAGAAAAAAATAGAAATATATAATTTAGGCACAGATTTTTTAAATAAAACAAAAAAATAAATAAAAAAATAGAAAAAACAAAACAAATTAATAATGTTTTGTTTTTTTTGTGCGTAAATTAAGTGCTTTTCTGTTTTTTCAAAAAAAATAAAAAAATATTTTTTTTGTTATAAAAAATTAAAAAATATCAAAAAAAATAGCAAAATTTGCTATTTTTTATTTTTATAAATTTTATTTTTTTATTTTTTAAATTTTTCCATATATTCTTCATATGACATTTGTTTGTCGATGATTGTGTTTTCGTCAACTATATCAATAATTCTGTTGGCAACTGTTTCAATAATTTCTTGGTCACCTGTTGCAAATATCATTGCGCCCTTGAAGTTTATCATTCCCTTGTTGAGAGAGGTTATGCTTTCAAGGTCGAGGTGGTTTATCGGTTCATCTAAAATCAAAAAGTTTCCAGATTCAAGCATAATCTTTGCAAGCATACATCTTACTCGCTCACCACCAGAGAGGACATTCACCTCTTTCAAACTTTCTTCTCCGGAAAACAGCATTCTGCCCAACCAACCACGAACATAACTTTCAGTTTTATCTTTTGAATATTGTCTCAACCAATCGACAATAGACAAATGGCAGTTTTCAAAATATTCTCGATTGTCTTGTGGCAAATATGAATATTTGATTGTTTTTCCAAAGCGAACAGTTCCGCTGTCTGCTTCTTCTTTTCCAGCAATGATGTTAAAAAGTGTGGTCAAAACAAGACTATTTGACGACAAAAATACAATTTTTTGTCCATGTTCAACTGTAAATGATAAGTTTTTGAACATGCCTTTTTTTGTTAAACCTTCAACTTTCAAAATCTCTTTTCCAATTTCTTGTTCATATTTGAAGTCAACATAAGGATATTTTCTTGAAGATGGTTTAAAATCATCAATGGTAAGTTTTTCCAATTCTTTCTTACGACTTGTGGCTTGCTTGGATTTTGAGGCGTTTGCTGAGAATCTTGCAATAAATTCTTTCAATTCTTTTGCTCGCTGTTCCGCCTTTTTGTTTTGGTCCCTTGCTTGTCTTGCAAGAAGTTGACTGGTTTCATACCAAAAATCGTAGTTTCCTAGATACATATTGATTTGACCAAAGTCAACATCACAAATGTGTGTGCAAACTTTGTTTAAGAAATGTCGGTTATGGGAAACGATTATGACAATGTTTTCAAAGTCTAGCAAAAAGTTTTCCAACCAACGAATAGTTTTAAAGTCCAAATTGTTTGTAGGCTCGTCCAAAATCAATATGTCAGGATTTCCAAAGAGTGCTTGTGCAAGAAGAACTTTGACTTTTACTTTGGAGTCCAAAGATGACATGAGGTCATAAAAACAATTTTCTTCAACACCCAAATTTTGTAAAAGTGTTTTTGCTTCACTTTCCGCTTCCCAACCGCCAAGTTCAGCAAACTCTGTTTCAAGTTCACCTGCTCTTATTCCGTCCTCGTCAGAAAAATCAGATTTTGCATAGAGAGCATCTTTTTCTTTTTGGATTTCCATAAGGCGTTTGTGTCCCAAAAGCACCGTATCCAAAACTGTTTCATTGTCATATTTGTTTTGATTTTGTTCCAAAACGGACATTCTTTCGCCTGGGGTGACGATGATTTCGCCAGTATTTGGTTCAATCTCTCCGGTTAAAATCTTTAAAAAAGTTGATTTTCCAGCACCATTTGCGCCAATTATGCCGTAGCAGTTTCCTTTTGTAAATTTCAAATTGACTTCTTTATACAGCGTGCGACCACCAAAAGCCAATGAAACATTTATTGCTTGTATCATTATTTCTCCTTGTTACTTTGCTTTGTTTTTTTTGTTAATTTTGTTAATGCAGATTTTTTTTCTTTTGAGATTTTCTTTTTGTTTTCTTTTTTGTTTGACTTTTCTGCTATGTTTATATTACTGCGAACCAACTCTTCTTGAATTACTGCGTTTTTGCGCTTTTGAGTTATTTTTTTCTCCAAAGTTTTTATTCTTTCATTTTTGAGAATTTCATATTTTTGTTCCAGTTCTCGGGACAGTTTTGGCATGGAAAAGTTTTCCTCAAACAAATCGGGCAACAACTCAGCGAAGATGGGGTCGAGAGCATAAATTTCCAAATATGCGTCACATTCGTCAAAATTCACTTTTCCAAAATCTTTCAAAACTGATTCAGTAACTTCTCGTCTTACATTCAAATAAAGATCTATCTTTTGTTCAAATTCGGGATTTAAATTGTTTGTTGTGGTCTTTTGAATCTTTTTGATGTTTTTGACAGAGTTTTTGAATCGAGTTTTAAGTTCTTTTTTTGATTCAAAGACAAATTCTGGAATTTTGTTGCATTGGAGTTGATTTAAAATCAATTTATCTTTGATTATTTTTTTGGTCAAGACAAAACCTTCTGGCAACGGATTATAGCCTGTCAGTTTGTAGAGCTTTCCTAGCCTGGAATTTGTTAAATTTAGATAATTTAAAATGTCAAAATTTGTGTTCATATTGTCATTATAAACAAATAAACACGCCGTGTCAACCTTTGAAACAACAATATTTCTATGTCTAAATTATATATTTTATATATAAAATCAACTTTTTCTCCTCAAACACTTGCACTTAAAGGTCAAAAAATGTATAATTATTTTGTCGAAAAAGCAAACAATAAATTTGAGCAGATTTTATTTTATAAAATTTTTATTTTTAATCTGTTTAGATTTTGCTTAAAAAACATAAACACAAACATTTGGAGATTATATGAAAAAGAGAGGAGTTCTCAGTCTTTGGAAAGCGATTTTACTCGTAATTGTAGGGTTTGTTGGAGTTGCTGGTGCAACTGCATTATCGCTGTATCTAGCAGGAAGTTTTGATGAAAAACATATCGAACCACTTGATATGAGTTTTTCTCAAATTTTAGATGACGGACTGGGAAGTTACAATCCTGACTATCGCAGTGAAGAAGATGCCAAAAAGGGAATAACGGGAAGATATGAAGTGTCATCTGATTTCAAGATGACCATCATTTCAACAACCGAAGGGGTTACAGAAGATGTTGTAACACTCTCTCTTGATGGTGGAAGAAAAGTAATGCAGGGACAAAACGCAATGATAACTGATGATGTTATCACCGTTCCACAGACTGTAAAACTCAATCAAGCGTTCACTGTCCAACTCAACACTCTTTACAATCAAGATGTTTTTGAAAATTGGGTTGTTGGTGGAAGTTCACTTTTGACTGCCACCTCTGAGAATGTGGTTTTGCCAAGAAAATCGGTTAGAATCTTTGTTGATGTGCCAGTACAAGAAATTTCTGCAACAATTCATGGCTCCTCACAAAGAGGAAATGTCCAAGAAATTGTTGTTGGTTCTGCTTTTACAATTGACACCACCTTTTTGCCATCAAATAGTGAATACTTGTTTTCTGATGTCGATGATGTAAACAAAAAAATGGTTGTTTTTAGTGCCACTGCTGAGCCTTACATACGATACAATGAAAACGATGGCGTGTTTTATGCTGAACAAAAAACAGATGGAGTTTCACAACTTCCAACAATAACGGCGTATACTTTTGCCAACTCTTACTATCAAAAGCAATTTATGAGTCAGAACGAAAATGCACCTGATTTGTATGACTTGCTTAGAATTTATTTCAGAGAAAATCCAACCCATGCTGTCTCAACTGACTTGCAAATAAAGGTGTTGGATGTTGATGTTGACAGCGTGGAAATGACCGCACAAGGAAGCACATTGTCTGCATATGTAGACAAGTACTTCACAATTACAACATCATCTTTTGCTGGTGATGCTTCTTTGGGATTGAGCATAAAAGACAGCAAAAACAATCCTTTGCCAGCACTTTTTAGAAATGTTGGAATCAAACTTGTAAAAGGAACACAAGGCCTCAATATTTTGGGCGGGAACTTGATGAAAGTGACTGTAAACGGAGAAGTTACAACTATCATTCAAGAGCAATATAATGCAGGAACAGACTATTTCAATGCTCCAACAGGCACAGAATATTATTTGCTTCCAAACACAACCCCTGCTGATTATTCAAATTATTTTTGGCGTTTTTCCGCATCAGAAGCACAGGAACAAAATTTTTCTGTCAACTTTTTCTATGAAGACGAAAGTGGTAGTTGGCAAAATTTCTTCGCTTTTGACAATGAAAACAGTTTCAGTTTGTCTATAATTGAGCACGATTATGAAGAAGACCCTGCTTGGTCAAACAACAATCAAATCAAACTTCAAATAAACTACAAAGAAGATGGAAGTATTGACCCAGCACATATTGATTTGTCTAATGAACTCAACGAAATCAACAGTGAAAACATTTACAAAACTGTCAAGTACTTCTTGTTTGTTGACACCAACGAGGCGGGTTATGCTCAAAACATAAATATGCAAGAAGTTTTTGCTTGTTCCAATGGTTTGTCTTACACATTGGAAATTCCTGGCATAACAGGAGAAAATACATACAAACTTTACACTTTGGACGGAACGGTGCTTACTGCACTCAAAAGTTATGCTGGAAAAGTCAAAGTTATTGCTGCACTGATAAAAACTGATGCTGACAAAAAACCTTATGTAATAGATGGAAAATACATTATTATCAAAACCAGTCGAGCAAAGGAAGTAATTGTGGAGAGCACACTTTCAATTTCCAACATGGAGCCGACATTTATTGTTGATGCGGGGATAACTCCAAATGCAAGTGGAGAATATTACATTCCTGCTGTCAACAGAAATGATAGCAATGCACAAAAATCTGTTATAACATTCAATCTTGTTTTGAAAAACAGTGAAGATACCACATCAGATGCAGAGAAACTTATCACTGCTTACACAAACAAGAAACTTAAATTGGTTTGTCTTGACAAATTTGGCAATGAGTCAGACAAAGAATATGTTACTCTTCAAGGTCTGGCACAAAAAGAAATTCAAAATGATGAGATTACATTTGAGGGCTCTCTTGCCATAAACGAACAACTCTTTGTTGCTGGCGCAAATAATACTGATGTCGGAACTTATGTAAAACTTCAATTGCAATATGATGATGGAAAAACAATTCACACGATGACAGTAAAGAATGCAGACAACGCTGACCATTTTTATGTATATTATCAACAACCAGTTTCAATGAGTGTGGAATTTGAAAGTCAAAACGACCTTGATTTCAATGGAGACGGAATTGTTGATGAGATTCAAGTCAATATCACAGCAACAAATGGAATTAAAATAACATGGGGAGGCAGACAATTCAATGGAACCTCAGAAGAAATAATTTCTGACCTTAATGAACTGTTTGCTGTAAAACTGACTGACCAATTTGGAAAAACAATAGATTTGTCAACAGGAATTTACAGGGTGAAAATGGTTGAAACTCCACAAGCGGGCAATTCTCCACTTATCAACTTTGACACCACTCTTTCAAAAATAACAAGTTTTGTTTCAACACAAGGTTCAACAAAGTCTACGACCCTAAAATTACATATAGTTGATGCCGATGGGAATGCTGTTCCTGCCTTTGACGAGAATGGAAATGTAACGGTTGACGAACAGGGGAATTCCAACAAACTTGTTTCACAAGAACTAACTTTCAGTATTTCCAGCGAAGGTGTGTCAAAAGTTTTGAAAGACCCTTATGACACAATCAAAACTCTGACGGACAGCGACTATGTAGAGAACAAGAATAAAGACGGCTCTCTTAATATTGATACAGTCCATATTGAAAAATATGTTTCAAACAACAGTGAAATTGTTTTGAACGACTTAATCAAAATTCTTACAACAGACGAAAACGGAGACGAGACCGTAACAAACAATGTTGTGTTCAAACTTGACAACAACAGTCTTTCCAACTGGAACTCAGACAACAAGACTGACATTATGAAGATGTTGAACATAACAACACAAGATGAATCGCAACAACCTCAATATGACAATGATGCCATCAAATCAATTGACGACTACAAAAATCTTGCATTAAAGAGCATCAAAGTTCTCAATCCTTTTAAAGCGGACACACAAATTGCCTTTGTCGTTCGAGACGAAAACGAATCTCTGTTTAACATTTCGTTGGTTATAACATTCAAATCAGATATCGGAATGTCCTCCAATTTTGAAAATTACTATGAATCACACAAAGATTATCTTGTCAAGAGCGGAGATGCTGTTACTTTGGTAGCAGGACAAAGTTACGACCTTGACCAATATTTGAAATTTACTTCTGTAACAGGTGCAAATTATTCATGGTTAAATGCTTTGAAAAATGTTGATTTGACTTCAACTTTGGATATTTTCACAGAAACGAAAGGCGTTGCCACTCTTGAAAAAGCAAAAGATACAAACGATGAAATTACCGCCATCAATTTAAAAATCGATGAGGTTTATAAATATGAATTGTTGGAAGTGACAATATACTATGGAGTAAAATCTTCATATGCTTTCTCAAAGACCATCAACTTCTATGTAAATCCAAACTTTATCGTAAACCAAATCTCAAATTTGGAAACAAATCCTTTTGTTGATTTGCAAAAACTGAATACATATTCTCTTTCTGATATGTATAAAGTTTACAAACTCACTGATTTCTTTAACAATGGAAACAGTTTTAATGGTCTCACAGTAGCCACAATTTCAGGCGCAAGTTATTCGAATCAATCCACAGACAAATATATTACGCTTACTAATGTAGGCAAGTTCAATTATGTAAATGAAGCAACTTTAAATTTGGAACTTGGAAGCAATGTTCTTCAAGACTTTATGATGAATATTGAGCACAATTCTCAAATTACAACATTAGATGCGGTTAAAGTTGTTACAGAGAGTGCAGACGGAGAAAATAAAATTGTTCGTTGTGACCCTGAAAAACATTTGAGTTTGCAATTTGAAATTGGTTTAGGCAGTGACCCAAGCGCAGTGGCAGAGTCCGTTTTG
>JBJFCL010000010.1:0-4207 GCA_051888935.1 Candidatus Caccovivens sp.
CACAGGTAAACCGCCATGGAACCACGGGACTATCCCGTGGTTTTCTGTAACAAAATAAAGAAAGCCATTACGCTTTCTTGTTCTTGTTTTTCTTTTCCAATTTCTTTTGTCTTTTTGCTTCTTTCTTGTCCTGTTTTAACTTCTTTTTAAGTGCTTTGCCTGTAAGTTCTGGTTCTGGAAGTCTTTCTTTCAACAACTCTGGATTTTCCAACAAATTCATCAACAATTTGAGACTATTTCTGTAATAGAGTCCATCACAAACACGCTCGTCCAAAGAAAATCTCATATTCATTTGTTTTTTTGTCTCCACCTCGCCCGCACGATTAGAAATCGGAGCATAAAATTCTTTGCCCATAACTCCAAAGATGGTGGTATTTCCAAAATTGTAAAGATGATGGTAAACAGCATCAAGTTTAATGCTTCTAAGGTCTGCAACATAAACACTTGTGTGGAAAGGACTGGCATCAATGAGTTTTTTTGGAAGAAGATTATGTTTATCTGCCCAGCGAATAATTGCCATTGCTGTTTTAAACATCCAGTTTGGCAATTTACATAAAAATCCTGCAACTTTGGTTGTTTTGTGAGTTTCGGCATCAGAAGGAATTGCTTTTGCAAGTTCTTCATCAAAAATGCGTTTCACATCTTCCAAACTTTCACGACCTGTGAAATACATTTTCAGAGTGATTTCTTCGCCATCGTCAGACAATTTTTTCTTTACGCTGATTGAGATTGAAATCCATTTTCTTTGATACACAACACAATTGTTGATAAATCTGTTTGTCTTTGGTCTTTCATGCAACATTCTCACACATGCAGCAATCATAATGTCTGTGTAAGTATAGTGTACCCCTGTGTTTTTCTTTTCTTCCAAAATAAATTTGTCGATGTTTTCACAATTTAATGCTTGCTCATAGAGATTGACAGCATCAATTCTCTGTGGCATAAAATATGGCATTGCTTTTTCAATAATTTGCATACCTTTGACTTTAACTCCGTCCGCTCTTTTTCCAAACATAATCTTTTCTCCTAATCTTTTTTGTTTTGTCTAAATTTTTTTCGAACCAGATTTTTTTCTTTTCCATTTGCACTTGGTTCATAGTAAATTCTGTCTTTCAACTTATCTGGCATATATTGTTGATTGACATAACCGCCATAATCATGAGGATATTTATATCTTCCATGCCCATCACTGTTTGTGCTCGGGTGATTTTTTAAGTGGTTTGGAACATTGTCCTCTCGCTCATTTTCTGCATCTTCCATTGCTTGGTGCATCGCCTTATAAACGCTGTTAGATTTTTCCGCTTCGCACAAATATATGATTGCGTGTGACAATGTCAAATAGCACTCTGGCGGGCCAACTTTCTCACAGGAAATCAATGCGCTGATTGCAAGAAGTAAAGCGTTGCTGTCCGCCATTCCAATATCTTCTGACGCATGAGCAATCATTCGTCTGGCAATAATTTCAGGTGCAATTCCCGCTTTGAGAAGTCTGTGAGCATAGTATAATCCTGCCTCCGCATCAGACCCTCTCAGACTCTTACAAAAAGCGGAAAGATAGTCATAATACATATTTTCGTCAATGGAAAGCGGTCTTTGATTCAAACATTCTGCCATGGTTTCTTTGTCGATATGAATGTATTTGTCTTTTCCAACTTTTGTGGAGAGCACTGCAAGTTCCAAACTATTGAGAGCATTTCGCACATCACCATTGCAAGCAAAAGCCAAATATGAAAGTGCATCATCGTCAACTTTTGTCTTGTATTGACCAAGTCCTTTTTCTTTGTCAGAGAGTGCTCGAACAAGAACTTTTTTGACATCTTCGGTGCTAACTTTCTTAAATTCAAACACACTGCAACGCGACACAATCGCTCTTGTCATGCTGGTGTAAGGATTTTCAGTCGTTGAACCAATGAAGTAAATGCTTCCCTCTTCAATTGCCTGCAAAACGCAATCGCTTTGTGCTTTGCTCCATCTGTGACATTCATCCAAAAGCAAATATGTATCCTGTCCAAACATTTGCTTTTGTGTTCGTGCTCTTTCTATGACTGCCTTGGCATCGGCAACGCCACTTGAAACAGCATTTAATTTTTCAATGTTTGCATTGAGACTTTTTGCTATAATACCAGCCAAGGTTGTTTTGCCAGTTCCTGGTGGGCCGTAAAAGATACAACTCCCCACGCTTCCTGTGGAGATTGCTCTGAATAACAACTTATTTTTTCCAACAATATGCTGTTGTCCAACAAACTCATCAAAACTTGTCGCCCTCATTCTTTCAGCGAGAGGGATACGCGTGTTACTTTCCATATTTTGAATTATAACAAACAAAAAACTGTTTCTGCAAGCAATTTACTTAAAAATATTGAATTATTTATTACAAAAAAAGGCTAACAGCGTTTTATAACATAAACAAATTTATTCTTATTCTCCAAAGCAAACGCAAATAGGTTCTTTTGATTTAAGTGAGACTTGCGTTAGCGAATTGACATTGTAAAAACAAGTTTTTCCAACCTTTAAAAATTTTTGAGAACCATTAATATAGTAAATTTTTTTGTAATACTCGCCATTAAAAATAGCGATTTCTTTAAGACCGATTTCATGAAAAGGCACAAAAGTGAGTTGCTCACTTCCTTTGATAAACATTCTCTTAAAAGTCAAATATTTTTCTTCCAATTTTTCATCAAACTGACCATTCAACCAATTCAGCCAAATTTTTTGTGGCAAAGTTTTATTGAAAAACAAGTCGAACTTAGGATTTTTCGTTTTGACTTTTACATCAAAAATTTCACATGACTTGACTTTTGCAAGTTCTTTAAATCTTTCCACTTCTTTTTTGTTGGAAAGTGTAAATTTTGCTTGCGACAAATTAAAGAAAACAAATTTCTCTTCGCCAGCACAAAGATTTATGCTCAGTCTTATATTGATACAACAATAAGTCGAATTTTCCAGACCATTGACATTTGAAAAACTGAATTTTGCATTTCTGCAAACAAAATTCAAAAACAACTTTTGTTTTGAAAGCAAATTTTCCACCAAAATGCTACGATTCAATTTTTTGAAATAATAATAACCTTTTTCAAGTGGAATATTAAGTTCCAAGGACACTTTTTTATCCTTGTCCCCCATATTTTTTATTTTGACAAAAAAATTGCTCCCATTGAGCACAAATTCGTCATAAGAGATCCAAATATCATCTTTAACCAAACAAGTTTTTAGAACAAACTCGTCATATTGTGGATTGATAATCTCCTCATTTATTTTCATAAATTTGTCTTTAAACAAGAGTTGATAGTTTGTTGAAGCACTGTAATTTATATTGAGTTTGTTTATCATTTCCACGAAACTTGTAGAACTGTTTTGCGGACTGTAAACAATGGCGTTTGGCACTTTCAAACGCCCATTTCCAAGTGAAGATGTAGACAAAACTAGATTGAACTTTTCTTCGTTTTGAGCAAGTTCGAAGGCTTTTGCCAGTCGTTTGTTTAGAATTTTGTCAAACTTGAAAATAGGCAAAGACAAATCCACGCCATTTTCAAACAAAACACGCTTGTCAATATTGTCGTCATAGACGATTGGTGCGTGAAATCTCACCCTGTTGATTATCGCTTGCTTTGCTCTTTGAATATATTCTTGCTTTCTCATAGAGAGCATTATTGCCAAACAAACCAAAAACAAACCACAAACTCTAAACAAGTCACTTGCAAAAAAAAGAAAAGTATGATATAATAATAAGGTCAGTTGGCCAGATGGTCGCTGTGTGCTTGTAGTGAGCACAGAGAGGAAAGTCCGAGCATCAAAAGAACGGAGTGCCAGTTAACGGCTGGTGAAGGCGACTTTAAGGAAAGTGCAACAGAAATAGACTACCTCAAAAATTTGAGGCAAAGGTGGAAAGGTAGGGCAAGAGCCTACCGGACGGTTGGTAACAATCGTCGCTCTGTAAACCCCACTCGATGCAAGGTTAAGTCTTTCGCAAATGTGCGTTCTTTCACGCGAAAGCAATAATACCGCTTGAACTTGTTGGTGACAACAAGTCTGGAAAGATGACCGTCCAAAACAGAACTCGGCTTATAGACCAACTGCCAAACCACCTTGTGTGGTTTTTTTAATAAAAAAATGCTCATCGTCTGAGCATTTTTTTATTAATAATTGCTTGCCCCTCTGCTTGAACCTTCATTGAATATCATGGAATATCTTACGCCATAATAATTTG
>JBJFCL010000011.1:0-19036 GCA_051888935.1 Candidatus Caccovivens sp.
GAGCGTGTTAATTATTTTGCAAACGAAATCACCAATCAATCCGTTCGCATGGGGCAGTGGATGGACTGGGAGCACAGTTATTTCACAAACACAGATGAAAACATAACTTCCATTTGGCATTTTTTGAAGGAATGTGACAAGCATGGTTGGATTGTCAAGAAAAATCGTCCAATGGCTTGGTGTCCAAGATGTGGGACAAGTCTTTCCGAACACGAAATGTCATCTTCTTATCATGAGGTGGAACATACTGCTGTCTTTGTTAAACTTCCAGTGAAAGACAAGGATTTTAAATTGGTTGCTTGGACGACAACTCCTTGGACTCTATCTGCCAATGTGGCACTTGCTGTAAATCCTGATTTTGACTATGTTTTGGTGGACTTCCATGGTGACAAAATTGTGCTTGGAAAAGATCGTCTCAAAGTCTTGAAGGAAGAAGTGAAGATTTTGCAAGAGTTTAAGGGTTCCGACCTTGTTGGTTTGGAATATGAAACTTGTTTCCCAGAACTTCCAGAACAAAACTTTGCACATAAGATTGTGGCTTGGGATATGGTTGACAGCGCGGAAGGTTCTTGCGTTGTGCACATTGCGCCAGGCTGTGGTGCTGAGGACTTTGAACTTGGTGTTTCCCTTGGATTGCCTGAAATTTGTCCAATCAACGAACAAGGTGTTATGCTTGACAACACTGGTTTTTTGGCTGGAAAGAAGACCACAGATGTTGTGGACCTTGTGGTCAATCGTTTGCAAGCAGATGGCAAACTTCTCTATGCTCACAAATATAAACACTCTTATCCTTTCTGCTGGCGTTGTAAGACCGACCTTGTTTACAAACTTATCTCTGCATGGTTTATCAAAACTGACGAAATTCGACCACTTGCTCTCAAAGCAATTGAAGATGTGGAATTTAAACCAGACTTTGCAAAAAAGAGAATGGTGGACTGGCTCAACAACATGGGCGATTGGAACATTTCAAGAAGTCGTTTTTATGGACTTCCTCTTCCTTTCTATGTTTGCGAAAAGTGTGGCAAGGTTCATGTGATTGGTTCGTTGGAAGAATTGAAAAAGAAGGCTGTTGACCCAAAACTTGTTGACAACTTGCCAAATATTCATAGACCATGGATTGATGATATCAAAATCAAATGCGAATGTGGAGCGGAAGCAAAACGCGTGCCAGAAGTTGGTGATGTGTGGCTTGACGCGGGAATTACTCCTTTCTCAACAAAAAAATATTTCACTGACAAAAAATTCTTTGAAGAAAACTTTCCAAATGACTATGTTTGCGAAATGGTTGAACAAGTCAAACTTTGGTTCTATTCCATTTTGATTATGAGTGTGGTGCTCACAGGTCGTGCTCCATACAAAAAGGTCGTAACATATGGTTATGTAAAGGATGAAAATGGTGGAGAATTCCACAAGAGCGGTGGAAATTCTTTGGAAGCAGACCATGTTGCGGACAAAGTGGGAGCAGATGTTGTGAGATATCTCTATTGTTCGTCCAGTGTGGCAAACGATATGCGTTTTGGCTACAACTTGACAGATGAGGCTCGCAGAAAAATTTTGGCATTCTGGAATATTTACACATTCTTTAACACTTATGCTTGCATTGACCAACCTGATATTGCAAACTTTGAAATCTCTGAGAACGACCTCAAATTTGCTGACAAATGGCTGTTGGAAAGTGTCAATAAATTCATTATGGATAGCGACAAATATTACGCAGACGACAAACCTTTCTTGGTAGTTAAGGATTTTGAAAAATTGGTGGACGACATTTCCAATTTCTATATTCGTAGCAATCGTAAGAGATTCTGGAAGAGTGAAAACAAGACTGACCAAATGACTGCTTATTGGTGTTTGTATCATTCTATCAAAGCACTTTGCAGTGTAATGACTCCAATTGTTCCATTTCTCACAGAATACATTTGGCAAAACATGGTTCGCGAAGTGGAGAAAAATGAAGCGGAGTGCATTATGCTTGCGGGTTATCCACAAAAAATTTATGACAAACATTTTGATGATGTTTTGCAAGTTGTTGATGTTGCAAGAAATATCATGTCCACTGCTCAACGCCTTAGAAATGAAAATCAATTAAAGGTTAAACAACCACTTAAAAAAATGTATGTTGCGGGAGCAGAAAACATTGAAAAAGTGCTTGATGAAATGGGAGATGTCATAAAAGACGAACTCAACATCAAAGAATTGGAAGTTGTGCATGACGACAGCAAGTTTAATGATGAATATTTGTCCGTAAATTTCAAAAAAGCCGGAGCAGTATTGAAGGGCGATGTTCAAAAACTAAAAACGGCACTTGCATCTCTGTCTGCCGAAGAAATTCAGACCGTTATGGCAGGTTACAGGGCAGGAAAAGTGACTGTTGGCGAGTTTAAAGATTTGGATAGTGACTTGTTCAATCTTGAAAAGAAACCAAAGAGCGATTTTGTCATTGCTCATGAAAATGGCAACACGGTTGTGCTTGATATTACTTTGGACGAAGAACTTGTTTTGGAAGGATTGTATCGTGAGTTTGTTCGCGGACTTCAAGTTCTCCGAAAAGAAGCAGATTTTGCTATTGATGACAGACTTTATGCATATTTTGAGACTGCTGACGAACAACTTGCCACCATGCTTTACAACTTTATGGACAAAATTAAACAAGAAGTTTTGATTGTTCGTGCAGTTGAGGGAATAGATAATCCAGCAATTGAAAGAAATATTGAAGTTGGAGATAGCTTTATCATTGTAAAATTTAAAAAGGTGGACTAAGAATGAGAATTGCACAAGGTTGGACAGACTACAAAGTTTTGGCAACAGGCGATGGCGAAAAATTGGAAGATTGGGCAGGTGTGAAATTATTGCGACCAGACCCACAAGTTATTTGGCACAAAAAATCTGACCTAAAAAAGCAAGCAGATGCTTTTTATGAACGAAAAGAGGGCGGAGGTCTTTGGCATTTTAATAAAAAAATTCCTGAGCAATGGATAATTTCTTGGCAAGGGTTGAAATTTATCGTCAAACCAATGGGGTTTAAGCACACTGGAATTTTTCCAGAACAAGCGACAAATTGGCAGATGATGGGCGACTTAATCAAGAAACAAAACAGAGAAATCAAAGTACTCAACCTTTTTGCTTACACCGGAGGAGCATCGGTGGCTTGCAGTCGTGCAGGAGCGCAAGTGACGCACGTTGACGCCAGCAAAGGTATGGTTGAAAGAGCGAAAGAAAATGCCAAATTAAACGGAATTTCAAATATTCGTTTTATTGTGGACGATTGTGCGAAATTTATTGAGCGAGAAGTTCGCCGAGGCAACACATATGACGCGATTATCATGGACCCACCAAGCTATGGGAGAGGACCAAATGGCGAGATGTGGAAACTCGAAGATAATCTTGCAGATTTTGTGGAACTGACCAAGAAAGTCCTTTCAAAAAATCCTCTTTTTGTGCTGATAAATTCTTATACGACTGGATTGCAACCAACGGTCGTGGCGAACATCTTGAAAAGTGTGTTTGGAAATGATGGTGTTGAGGCAGACGAAATTGGACTTCCAACAAATGAAGGATTGGTGCTTCCTTGCGGAGCGAGTGGGGTTAAGATATGGAAAAATTAAATGTGCTTTATGAGGACAATCAAATTGTTGTGGTAATCAAACCACAAAATGTTCCTACTCAAAGTGATGACAGCAATGACGAAGATATGTTGTCGATGGTCAAAGCGTACATCAAAGAAAAATACAACAAAGAGGGTGAGGCGTTTATTGGTCTTGTTCATAGACTTGACCGTCCAACAGGCGGAATTATGGTCTTTGCTCGAAACTCAAAATCGGCAAAGCGTCTTTCAGAGGCATTTAAGTCGCATGAAGTTGAAAAGACATATTATGCTGTGACAAATGGAGTTGTCAAAGTTAAGTCGCAAAAACTCGTCAATTATCTCAAAAAAGATGAAAAGGAAAATGTCGTTAAGATTGTTCCAATGTCTGAAACTGGTGCAAAAAAGGCAGAACTTGTCTATACTGTTTTGGACGATAATGGAAAAAACAGCCTATTGCAAGTTCAAATTATGACTGGAAGAAGCCATCAAATCAGAGTGCAATTGGCAAATATCGGACATTCTCTTTATGGCGATGTGAAATATGGAAAGACAAAGGGAAGAACAGCAAATCTTGGTCTTTGGGCAGGAAAACTCGCTTTCAATCACCCAACCACAAAAGAGCGTATGGTGTTTTTGGCGTGCCCAGACGAAACGAGCGAACCTTGGAAAAATTTTAATTTATCGAAATATTTGACAAGATAGTTGGAATATAATTGTTCAAGTGAGGTTGTTGTGAAAGAAAGAAGTGAAATAGAAGAAAAATACAAGTGGGATTTGTCAAAATTTTGCAAAAGTGACGAAGAATTTTATAGCAAACTTGATTCTGTTGCAAAAAAAGCGGAATCGTTTAAAGTTTTTGAAGGAAAACTTGCAAATGACGATGTCTTGTTTGAATTTTTGGAAAAGAAAACAGAGTTTTTGGACAAAGACTTGAATTTTACAAGTTATGCTTTTTATCGCCAATGTGAAGACGCCACAAATCGCAGTGCGAACGAGATGATGGAAAAGCGTTCTATTGTAATGAACAAGATTGTCAAGATTTTCACACCTATTGAGGTGGAAATTGATAAATTTAGTGTTCAAAAACTCAAACGACTTGCAAATGAAGAACGATTTAAAAATTATAAACGATTTTTTGAGACAACCATAAGACACAAAGCACATTCTTTATCAAAAAAAGAGGAAGTTTTGCTTTCATGCTTGGGCGAGTTTACAGGTGGCTATTCTGACAATTTTGACAAATTTAATGATGCCGACTTGAAATTTTCTTCTATCAAAGATAGCAAAGGTAAAAAGCATGAACTCAACCATTCAAATTACACTCTTTATGCACAAAGTGAGGATAGGACACTGCGTAAAAATGCCTTTAAAGAGGTGAATGGAAAACGCGGAGAATTTATAAATTTCTTGGCAACAAATTATATCAGTGAAGTAAAAGAAAATTGTACTTTTGCCAAGATTAGAAAATATAAAAGTGCTCTTTCTGCCTCTCTTTATGGCGAAGAAGTTGATGCAAAAGTTTATAATATGTTGGTGAAAAAAGTTCGAGAAAATGTCTCTGTTGTGGAAGAATATTTTGAGATAAAACGCAAAATGTTGAACTTGGATAAAATTGCAGTTTATGACACATTTGCTCCAATTGTCAAAGAGGACACAAAAAAATATTCTTATGAGCAGGCTGTTGAACTTGTCAAAGAGGCGGTTACTGTTTTGGGAAAAGATTATGTTTCTCTTGTGGACAAAGCAGTCAAAGAGCGTTGGATAGATGTTATGCCAAACAAAAACAAATATAGTGGAGCATTTTCAAGCGGAAACTATGGAGTCACGCCAGTCGTTCTGCTCAACTTTGAGGGAGATATTGGCAGTGTGTTCACTTTGGCGCATGAACTTGGTCATGCCATGCATTCCTATCATTCCAATCAAAATCAACCAAGTCAAACGGCAGATTATGTCATTTTTGTCGCAGAAGTGGCAAGCATAACAAATGAAATGTTGCTTTTGAATTTGCTTTTGAAGAAAGCGAAAAACAATCAAGAAAAGATGTCCTTGTATGATTATTTTCTAAGAGAGGTTCGAAGTACCATTTTCCGTCAAACAATGTTTGCAGAGTTTGAGCAGTTTGCACACGAAACTTACGAAAAAGAAGAGCCGTTGTCAAGTGAATTGTTGTGCGAAAAATATCAAGAACTCAACAATTTTTATCATGGCAAAAAGGTTGTGCAAATTCCAGAGATGAAGTATGAATGGGCGAGAATTCCTCATTTCTTTGATAGTTTTTATGTGTATAAATATGCAACTGGTATGATATCCGCTATTGAAATTTCCAATCATATTTTATCTGACGAAAACTTTGCAAAAAAATACATTAAATTCTTGTCATCAGGTTGCACACAAGACCCTATTTCTCTTTTAAAAATTGCTGATTGTGATTTAGGAAGCGAAAAAGTGTATGATGACGCATTTGCAGTTTGCAGAGACTTTATTGAAAATTGGAAGACAATTCTAAAATGAATAAATATGCAAATTATTGAATAATTACAAAAAAAAGCGGAAAAAGAGTTCCGCCTTTTTTATTGAATATAGAACTTATATTCAATTTTGTTGTTTATGCACATTTTGAGGACTTAAACCTCATTTGCAGTTTTTTGCAAACAAATATCCAATGGCAAAAAACAGCAATTCGTTTGTTTGCCCACATCCAAAATCACATCTAGGGGGTCTGCAATGTGGTCTGCATGGGCATGGAGGGTTACAGCCACAAGGACGCAAATCTTGATAACAACCGGGACAATATCTTGTTGTGTAATTCATATTTTGCCTCCATTATCAGCATATGTGCAAAGTTTGTTTGTGTGAAAAACTGTTTTGTGATATAATAAACTCATGAGATTGGATTTATTGTTGGTGGAAAAAGGTGTCTATCCAACGCGTGCAAAAGCAAAACAGGCGGTGGAAATGGGCAGAGTTCTGGTTAATGGAAAGGTTGTCACAAAACCTGCTTTTGTTTGTGAGGAAAACACTATTTTGCAAGGCTTGCCATTTGAGTTTGTGTCACGAGGTGGTTTCAAACTTCAAAAAGCATTGGAAACATTCAATATTGACCTGTCAAACAAGGTCGTCCTTGACATTGGTGCTTCGACAGGTGGCTTTTCTGATGTTTGTTTGCAAGCAGGTGCAAGCAAAGTTTATGCAGTTGACACCGGCGAAGGGCAACTAATTGCGAAAATCAAATTCGACCCGCGTGTTTTAAACTATGAAAAGACCAATTATCTTTCCATGCAGACACCAAAAGATGTGGATTTTGTTTGTATTGATGTGTCATTTGTAAGTTTGACCAAATTTGCACCCAAACTTGCAAGTGATTTTGAGAACAAAAGCATTGAAATTGTCGCTCTTATTAAGCCACAATTCGAGTGCGGTCTGGATTATGCAAAAAAGCATAAAGGAATTGTCAAAGATGAAAAAATGCACAAAAAAATTATTGACAACATAACTTCAACTTTTGAAAATTGTGGGTTTGAAAAATTTGGACTTATTGAATCTCCAATAAAGGGTGGAGATGGAAACACAGAGTTCTTGATATGGTTAAAAAAGAAAGAGAGTGACTAACTCTCTTTTTTGTAAAACATTTTTGTTAGAATTTTGTTGAGTGTTGAGGTTGTGAAAATTTTTCGGCAGAAATTGAAGAATTTGTATTGTTTGCCAACGATATATCTAGGCTTTAAATTTCTTTTTTCACAAATGTTAAAGATTTTTTGGGTGGCATATTCTGGTGACATACGGCGTTTTTCTGTTTTTTCTGTTGGTTTTGTGGAAAGTTCAATAGAATTGCCATATCGTTCGTTGGTGTCATAAATTTTTACTCTATTATTGGAAAAGTTGGTTCTTATATCACCAGGGCAAATGGAAGTCACTTGAATGTCTGTTTTTGAAAGTTCCATTCTAAGACTTTGCGCAAAACTGTCAACAGCCGCTTTGCTGGAACAATAATATGCCTTAAATGGCAATGGGAAAAGGGCAGTGGCAGAAGCTATGACGATAATTTTTCCATTTTTCTTCATCATTGGAATGGCGTATTTACAAGCATTTGAAGTGCCGAAGAAATTGACATCAAATTCTTTTTTTGCGTCGTTTTCTGAAAGTAATTCAATGGCACCAGAAAGACCATAGCCAGCACAAGTTATGAGCATGTCAATTTGTCCATATTCTTTGTATATTTCATCAAAAATTGCTTTTAATTTTTTGTGGTCAGACACATCACAAGAATAGTCACTTCCGTTGAGCGAAATATCAATCACAAAATCCCCTTTTGCTTCAAATTTCTCTTTCAAACCTTTTCCGATTCCACTGGAAGCACCAGTTATGACAATAGTGCGTTTTTCAATTCTCATATAAATACCTCTTTAAATATTTTAATATAAACTTTTAAATTTTCAAAATAATTTGACAACTTTACAGCATAATGATAAAATAAAACTAAAATTTTTGCTGGGGGTGTCATGATGTATATGAATAAAACCAAAAGGGGACTTATTTTGGTATCAGCAATTGTCAATTTGATAACAATCACTTTAAGTCTTATTTTGTCAATTTTGCTTATAGTTAATGCTGAGGCAATGCAAGAGTATCTTGCTTATTATTATTTTGTAAGTCTTTCGCCTGATATAGTTTATGCAATAATATCTTTTGTTATTGGACTTGTTGGAAGCATTTTGCTTATTTATTCAGTTAGACAAAAAGGAAAATATTTTAGAACTTCACAAGGTGTTTTTGTTGCAGGTTTTATTATCATAATTTTATTTGGCGGATTTTTGTCATGGCTTCTTTTGTTTGTTTCGCTTTTCGTTCCAGACATTATTGTTATGAACAATGCTCGTGAAGTGAAAAAAGAAGAAAAAATGGAAGAAAGAGAGTATGAGGATAAAAAGAAACAAATTGAAGATTTAAAACGTATGCGTGACAATGGTTTGATTTCAGAAGAAGAATATAAACAAAAATTATTTGAAATTTTATAAATAATAAAAAATATAAAAAAATCATAAAAATATGCAAAAAAAGCATATTTTTTATTTTTATTTTGAATTTTAAATAGAATTTTTTGTCCGATTTTTCGGAAGTTTTAAATTTTATGTCTATTTTTGTGGAATATTTTTTATTTTATTACATTTTTTTATTAAAAAATCTAAAAAAATTATTTTTATATTTTTTATTTTCTTTTTGTTTTAAAAAAATCTGTTAAAAGAGATGCACAAATTTTGGAATATTCTTCCAGTTTTTCAAACTCACAAGTGTGATTTAGGCGTTGACTTTGTATTATTGTTTCAAAGATATGGTCGCAAGAGGTTTTGTCCTCTGCTCCATAAAATATTTTGCTGATGCGTGCATTTAAAATTGCTCCTGCACACATTGGGCATGGTTCAAGTGTGACATAGAGGTGACAATCTTCCAATCTCCAACTTTTGAGTTTTTTGCACGCCTTGTCAATGGCAATAAGTTCTGCGTGCATGATGGCATTTTGAGTTTTTTCTCTTTTGTTGTGTGCTTTTGCGATTATTTTCCCATCTTTTACAATCACAGCCCCAATTGGAACTTCCTCTTCCAATTTTGCTTTGTTTGCTTCCTTGATTGCTTCTTCCATAAATCTATTCATATTGCTATTTTAAAACAAAAACTTTGGTTTGTCTAGCATATTTGTTGTGTTTTTGAAAATATTGTGCTATTATATCAAAATATGAACGCTACACAAGAAATTAAAAAAGTTTTTGATAAACGAAATTTTTATACTGTAAGAGATGTTGGAAAAATCTATCTATACGCACTTTTGTTGCCATTTGTCACCAGTCTTATTTTTTGCTATATCTCAATGGCAATTTTGAGAGGAAGTGGAATTGAGTTCGCAGAAGGGACAAACATTGTTGAGGCGATGTTTAATAGTTACCTTTGGTTTAGTATCCCATGCGTCTTGATTTCTCAAATGATGTTTTTGTGCATATATTTTGGCTATAATGGTGTCAATCGCATAAGTCAAAAATCTTGCAATTTATCCTTTAAAAAAGCAAACATATGGACAGCACTTTTGTGTATGTTTGTTGGAATGGTCTGCGTGCTTGGATTTATGCTTTTGATTGAAGGTTCAATTGGAAGTTTGGGACGAAATTTGGGATTGTTTAAACCTGAAAGTTCTATGTCTCTTCCGATAAACACAGTCGGGTGGTTGTTTGTGCATATCTTCATAAGTGCAATATTGCCTGGCATTTGCGAAGAACTTTTGTTTAGGGGAATGATTTTTGGTGGACTTCGTGAAAAGTTTTCACCTGTTGCCAGCGTCCTTTTGAGCGCATTGCTGTTTGCTCTTATGCATCAAAGCGTGGAGCAGTTTGTTTATCCATTTATTTTGGGCTGTGTTTTGGCTGTGGTATATGAAAAGACGAACAACATTCTTTATTCAATGCTTATCCATATTTTTAACAATCTCACAACAGTTTTTGTAAGTTTTCTTCAAGCAATTGGAGCGATTACCCTTCCTTTTGCAAGCATGAATTGGTGGCTTGTTCTCATTTCAATCGTTGTGGCTCTTGCAACTTGTGCGATTTTGTTTGTTATTTACAAATTTTACCTTTCAAAACAACAAAAATTGGAAGTTGAAAAAACGGGTGAGGCAGACCTTGGCTCGACAATCGGAATTGGAAAATTTCCACTCACTCTCATCTTTGGAATTTTGATTGCTGTTGTAATTATTGTTATAAATGCGGTCGGTTAAAAGTACAATATTAGTAGGCAGGATATTTGTGGAAGAGAAAAAAGTAAATTTTTATACAAATTTTATATATTTTGTTGTGCTAGTTTTGCTGGTGTTGTTTAGGATTTGTGGACATTTTGGAATTTTTGCCTTTTTGGGTGATTACGGTTCATATATTCTTAACGCTTTTGTGCAGATAGGCATAATTTTTCTGTTGCCTCTAATCTTGTTGCAAATTTTTACAAAATCAAAGACGAAAGATGTCTTTCAATTTTGTTGCTATAAAAAAGTGTCATGGAAAACAGTTTTAATTTGCTTCGTTTTGGGGTTTGTTGTCTTTTTTTTGAATGTCTTTGTTTCAAATTTCTTCAACAATCTTATTGCACTTTTTGGCTACAAGCATACTTCTTCTGCTGGCTCTGCCATTTCAGGCACTTGGTGGGGATTTTTGTTGAATTTGCTTTGCACCGCTGTTTTGCCAGCCTTTTGTGAAGAAACATTGCATCGCGGACTTTTGATGAATGGCAATTCCATGCTTGGCATGAAAAAAAGCATAATCATTTCTGGTTTTTTGTTTGGACTGTTGCATTTGAATATTGAACAATTTTTCTATGCCACAATCATAGGACTCTTTTTGGGCTATTTATGTTGGGGGTGCAACAGCATCTATCCATGTATTATAATTCACTTTATGAATAATGCTATGAGCGTTTTCTTCTCATTTGCAAGTGCGAGAGGGTGGGCTATTGGCAGATTTTTTGAAAAAATTTCATATTTTTTGACGCAAAATCAAGTGCTAGGTTTTGTTCTTTTCCTATTGGTGCTTGCTCTTTTGGTTTTTGTGGCTTTGGAATTGACTCGTTTTTTGATTTTGGAGTCATTTAATTATAATTTTAAAAAGCGTCAGAAAGAACTCGCTGGAATGGCTATTCGTGAAGATTATTTCAGGCAAATTGAAGAGATTAAGGGCAACAAAACGCGCGAATCTGCGTCGCAGGATTCAATGTTTGTTGTTGATGTAAATGACTTTTTGGCATTTGTTAGAAAAAATATTCATTCAATCATGCATAAAACGGACGGCTTGGACACCAGTCAAGAAAAAGTGAAAATGCAAAACAGAAGCAAAATTTTCTTGTATGGTGCAATTGCTTTGGGTGTGATTGTGACGATTATGACATTTATTTGGGGGATTTTGTGATGACGATTAACATCATTTGTGTTGGAAATTTAAAAGAAAAATTTTCACGCGATGAGCAAGATGAATATATCAAACGATTGTCCGCTTTTTGTAAAATCAATATTGTGGAACTCAAAGAGCAAAACCAATTGGAAAATATCAATTTGATTGTGGAAAAAGAGGGGGAGGATATTGTCAAAAGACTGAAAGGTTACTCAATTTTGTGTGATATTAAAGGTTCGGAAATTTCTAGCGAAAAATTTGCTCAAAAAATACAAAATTTAATGCAAGAAAATTCCACCTTAAACTTTGTGATTGGCGGGTCTTATGGCGTTAGTCAAAAAGTGACGGCACTCGCAAATGAAAGAATTTCTTTTTCTCCAATGACTTTTCCGCATAACCTATTTCGAATCATGCTTTTGGAGCAAATTTATCGTGCATTTACAATTTTGAATGGCAAATCCTATCATAAATAACTTTTATATTCAAAAAGTTTTTGTGTTTATAAAACTACATAATTATTTATAAAATTTTTGCAAGTCTGTTCGAAAAACGCTTGCTTTTTATTTTTGTTTGTGTTATACTGCCACAGTCATTGAGACAAATAGCACTTCGGAAGTATTTTTCGCATTTGTGCCTAAACGCTTGCAAACATTTGAAATTTTGCCTTTTTACTTTGAAACTGTTTGCTTGTAAAAGTCAGTGTACTTGGGTGAGAGAAAAAGTTTGAAATCCGAAGGAAGACAAAAAACAAAGGGAGGTTAAAAAATTATGTCAGTTATTTCAATGAAACAACTTTTGGAGGCAGGTGTTCACTTTGGTCACCAGTCAAGAAAGTGGAATCCAAAGATGAAAGAATACATTTTCACCGCTAGAAATGATATTCACATCGTAAATTTGGAACTTACATCAGAACAAGTTGATAAGGCTTATACATTTGTTCGCGATATTGTTGCTAGCGGAAAGAGTGTTTTGTTTGTTGGAACAAAGAAACAAGCACAAGAAGCTGTTAAGGAAGAAGCTGAAAGATGTGGAATGTATTATGTCAACACTCGTTGGCTTGGTGGCACTCTCACAAACTTCAAAACTATCAGAAACAGAATCGAGAGACTCAACAAACTTAACAATATGGAAAAGGTTGGAGAATTTGACCTTTTGCCAAAGAAAGAAGTTGCTCTTCTCAAACAAGAAAGAGACAAACTTGAAAAAAACCTTGGCGGAATCAAGGATATGAGAGAACTTCCAGGCGTTATTTTTGTTGTTGACCCAAGCAACGAAAAAATTTGCGTTCATGAAGCAAACATTTTGAGAATCCCAGTTGTAAGTTTGGTTGACACAAACTGCGACCCATCTGGTGTTGATATCGTAATTCCTGGAAATGACGATGCAATCCGTTCAGTTAAATTGATTGCTGGTGCAATTGCTGATGCTGTTATTGAGGCAAGAGAAGGCGTTTCCATGAAGAAAGACGACGAAGAAAATGTTGAAGAAGAAAAAGTTGACCTTGAAAGTCTCTTACAATTGGCAAAACCTACTGCTGAGGACGCCGAAGCAGGCGAAGAAGTTAAGAAAACTGCAAGAAAGCCTAAGAAAAAAACCGCAGTAAAAAAAGAAACAAACACTGAAAATGCCGAAGTTAAAACTGAAAACGCAGAAGAAACTGCTGAGTAATCACTGAAAAAGGAGAAGAAAATTATGAGTTTTACCGCACAAGATGTTGCTCGTCTTAGAGCACAAACAGGAGTTGGCATGATGGAATGTAAAAAGGCACTTACCGACGCCAACGGAGATTTCGAAAAGGCAGTTGTTCTTTTGAGAGAAAGAGGACTCAAAGCTGTTGACAAGAAACAAGGAAGAATCGCTTCTGAGGGCTTGGTTGCTTCTTATATTCATATGGGAGGCAGAATTGGCGTTTTGCTTGAAGTTAACTGCGAAACAGACTTTGTTGCAAAGAGTGCTGATTTCCAAAACTTGGTTAAGGACATTGCTATGCATATTGCTGCTGCAAGCCCAAAATATGTAAGCGAAACAGAGGTTAATCCAGCAGAACTTGAAAGCGAAAAAGAAATTTTGCGTGCGCAAGCACTCAATGAAGGAAAACCTGCTCAAATCGTTGAGAAAATGGTTGAAGGAAGAGTTAAGAAATTCTATGAAGATGTTTGCCTTCTCAATCAACATTTTGTTAAAAACCCAGACATGACAATAAAAGACCTTTTGACAGAGGCAACTCTTAAAATTGGCGAAAAGATTTCTATTCGTAGATTTGTTCGTTATGAACTTGGCGAAGGAATGGAAAAGAGAAGCGACAACTTGGCCGAAGAAGTTGCAAAACAAATGGCAGGCAAATAAAGTTTTTGAAAAAAAGACATACTATTTGGTGTGTCTTTTTTGTATTGACAAAAATGTCGAATTATGATACTATAAAAACAAGAGGTGAAATATGGTTGGTTTAACTCTTCAAGAAATAATGGAAAAATATTTTTCAATTTCTAAACAGGAATTTGAAGATTATATTGAAAATATGAGAAAAAAACATTTCAATATATCGACATTAAATTCCATTGTTAAAGCAATTGTCCCTTATTGCACAGAATGGCTTTCTGCAACAGATAAAAATGGAAAACTGGTTGTTGACGAAAAACTTAAACGAAAAGCAGGAAATGTTATTTTGAGCAAACTAAATTTTTCTAATTTTCCAGAATGGGAAACTGACTATAACATAAATCAGCGATTGAATAATCTTTTTAGTCAAACTTCTGCAAAGGGAATCAACACTTACAAAATAATTTATTGCACCGTTTTGACTGATGGAAATGTTTACAAAACTCACTGCGTTGACAACTATAACAATGATTATTTTTATAAGCAGAAAAATAATGATGGAACGAGAGATTTTCAAAATATTTTTTCAACAATCCAGAATCTTTTGAAAACGACCAATGAAGAGACTGTTGAAATTTTTGAAAAATGTGGCGCAACGCTTATTGGAAAATGTGATACAAAACAAATGTATAATGTTTATAATGCAATAAAATCTTTCGGCTTTTTAAGATTAAGTGAAGATGGGTCAAAATCATATAAACAATACATATTAAGTGAACAAGAGGTTAGGGATATTTTGAAAAATACTCCATCTCTTTTTGATTCGAATGAACAGCAATTGTATTCTTCTTTTAATTATATCAACAACAAAATAAAAGTTGTTGTTGAACAAAATGAGGACATGAAACCTTGGCAAAAACATTTGCAAGTTTTGCGTAAAATTTTCAAAAATAATCCATCTCTTTTGAAACTAAATTCTGAGATTATGCAAGAAAAAGAAGATTTCTTAAAAACCAAAACTTGTTACTATGATAGATTCAACAACAGAATGGTTTCAAAATATGGTAAAGCAATTTCAAATTTGTTCAGAGACCCAATTAATATTGGTCTTATGAATGTTATTAAAATCAATGATATTTACAATTTCGCGATTAAAAACCTTAATGTTTTGGAGAATAATGGACTTTCAAATCAGCAAATTTCAGAATATATTGAGAAAAATCCGTTTATGTTGGCAATGGATAGTGTAGATTTTGCAGATTTAACGAAAGAAATTATTGCACTTGACAAAGAAAATCCTGATGAACAATATCTTGAAAAATTCTTAAAATTGGGTCGCTCTTTATTCAAAAACACATCTATTATTGAAAAAGAAAAAGTGCTTAGCAAACTTCAACATGGCGCAGTCGAAGAGATTAATATTGAAAATATGACCCCAGAAGATTGTTTTTATAAATTTTTGGACATTTTCTGTGATGACAATGATTTGGAATATAGATTGGAGTATCTAATTGGGACGAAATATTTACTTGATGACATGGGAGAACATCAAATTAGAGAAAATATAAGAAAAGTTGGCGAATATGTGTCAAATTTGAAGAGCATATTAAAAGAAGACACAAACTCTGTTAAAAACAAGAAAGACGAGATTTTGTCACTTGCTAACAATGTGTGGTCTATTAGTAATATGAGACTCAAATTGGCAAATACTGACAACTTATCTAAGGCAAAAGAATTTGAAAAAAGTATTAGCAAAGATATTGAGAGTGAACTCAATAAGTTGCGCGATGTGTTCAATCAAAAGCGTTTCCATGTTGCCAAAAGATATTCAAATACTGATGAACTTTTTGAAAATACTATGAATTATTTGGATGAAATCTTTGACGATAAAAAAGCAATAGATGACCTTTTCTATCAAGAAATTGTTGAACCTTTCTCAAAAAATATGAAAGAATTGGGTCATTCAGAACAAAACTTATTTGGCGAAAATGTAACCGTTGAAGTTAATGCATTGTTGAAAAAGCCTTTGCAATCTTTGACAGACAGCATTATGTTTACTCAAAATTCCAATTTGGACAATTATAATTTTGTGACAAAAAAAAGTGTGAATACAACAGAAGACAACAAAATTAACAAAAATAATTCAAACAACAGCAAAAAAGATTGCACAAAATAATGTGCAATCTTTCTTTTCTGCTGTTTTTTGTTTGCAAAAATTATTGTTTTAAGTTATACTAGGAAATATTTAAAGGAGAATATATGAACGAAATTATTGATGAAATTTTGTCCACTTGCAAGCAAGACCTCGAAAAAGCATATTTGCACCAGCAAAATGAATATCTTGTAATTAGAGCAGGCAGGGCAAATCCTCATATCTTGGACAAAGTTATGGTGGAATACTATGGCGTTCCAACGCCAATCGTGCAAATGGGGACTGTGACCGTTTCTGAGGCACGCATTTTGAATATCAATGTTTGGGATATGTCACAAATCAAAAATGTTGAAAAAGCAATTTCAGCATCTGACATTGGAATCACTCCAACGAACGATGGAAAGACAATCAGACTTGTTTTTCCAATGCTGACCGAAGAACGCAGACGCGAGATTGTTAAGAGCGTCAAAAAAATCTGCGAAGAAACTAAAATTGCCATGAGAAATTCAAGACGCGATGCACTTGATATGCTCAAAGACCTCAAAAAAGATGGTGAAATTTCAGAAGATGAGTTTGCTGTATCTGAAAAAGAAGTTCAAAAACTTGTTGACAAATACACTGACCTTGCAGACAAAGAGTCAGATGCAAAAGAAGCCGAAGTTATGAAAGTTTAACATAAGAACGATACTGAATTTTAAAGGTTAAAAATTTGAAAAAGAAATTTAAAAATATGCCAACACACATCGCTTTTATCATGGACGGAAATCGCCGTTGGGCAGTTAGGCGTGGATTAAACAAAATGATAGGGCATAAACAAGGTGGAGTGGCACTTAAAAACTTGATAAAAATCATGCCAGATTATCCAGAAATCAAATATGTGTCTTTCTTTGGATTTTCGACTGAAAATTGGAATCGTAGCAAAGAGGAAATTGACTATCTCTTTGATTTGGCATACAATTTGGTCAAGGAAAACGAAGAAACTCTCATAAAAAAGAATATCAAATTTGTCAGTATGGGTGATGTTTCAAGATTTCCTGAAAATTTGAGAAATATACTTTTAAAAGTTATGAAAGAAACCGAAAATAACACTGGACTTGTTGTCAATATTGGCATGAACTATGGTGGTCGCGACGACATTGTGCACGCAGTAAACAAGGCACTTGAAAGCGGAGTAAAAACGATTACTGTGCAAGATGTGCAAGCAAATTTGTACAGCAGTCCGTGTCCAGACATTGACCTTTTGGTCAGAACAAGCGGTGAAATGAGGCTTTCTAACTTTATGCTTTTCCAACTGGCGTATAGTGAACTTTATTTTACAAAAACTTGTTGGCCAGCATTTAACAGAAGAGAACTGGAAAGAGCACTCAAAGCTTTTTCCAAACGAAACAGAAGATTTGGGGGTAAATAATGAAAAAACGCATTTATTCGTCTATTGCTATTGTTTTGACATTGGTACTACTTTTTGTGCTTAAAGTTTTTGTCAGCGATTATTTCTTCGACGCATTTTTCGCTGTTTTGGCTTGCATAGGTGCATATGAAATGTCAAAACTTTTAGGAAAAATTGGACTTTACAACTATCAAGTGTTGGCAATTTTCTTCCCAGCACTGCTACTTGCAAGTAATTTGGTTGGTGTTTATGTTTGTCACGCCACACAAGACTTCTACTGGGTATTGTACACTTTGTTGATTGATATTGGTCTTATGCTTTTGGTTGCACTTGGAGCATTTTTGTACAACCTCTTGCGAAAGAAAAAGAATGTTTTGCATGAAATGGAAGTTCGAAACATTAGCAATATGTCAATTGTAAAATTTTCGTTTAAAAAGGCATTGAACACACTTATTACTTTTGTTTATCCATCATTTGTTTTCCTGTTCTTTATTTTTATCAACCACTTAAACGGTTTGCCTCTTGAAAAACTTTCAGTAATTTCCAGCAATACATCATTGTTCGTGCTTTTGTCAGCACTTTTAATTCCAATGTTTACTGACACTTTTGCGATGCTTACTGGCAGTGTGATTGGTGGCAAAAAATTGTGTCCAAAGGTCAGCCCAAACAAAACTATTTCTGGTTCAGTTGGTGGGGTTCTTTGGTGCGTTCTTTTCAGTGCTTGCATCTATCTCATTTTTGGTTGTATTGAAAGTTTTAAACCACTTATGAGCATTTTCCCTATTTGGATGTATTTGATTATTGCTTTACTTGGCAGTGTTATAGCTCAATGTGGAGACCTTTTGGAATCTATTGTTAAACGCAGAGCAGGAGTTTCGGATAGTGGAAAGTTTTTGCCAGGTCATGGCGGACTATTGGACAGAATTGACTCACATATCTTTATGGCACCATATATTTTCCTTGCTTTCTTGATTTTTGCCGTTTAAACAAAAGACCAATAAGATTTTGAAGGAATTTTTTGTATGATTGTTTTGTATATTTTGCTTGCAGTGGTGATTTTGCTTTTCATGGTGCTTATACATGAATTTGGCCATTATGTTGCTGGCAAAATTTTGAAATTTAAAATAACAGAATTTTCGGTAGGATTTGGCTTTCCTATATTTTCAAAGACCAACAAAAAAACAGGGGAAAAGTTTTCTCTCCGCATTTTTCCGTTGGGTGGATATTGCGCTTTTGAAGGTGAAGATGATGACAAAGAATCCGCTTCTCCAACAGCGTTTAACAACCAAAAACCTTGGAAAAGAATAATTGTCTTTCTTGCGGGCGTTACTGCCAATTTTTTGACCGCAATAATTTTTTCATGGGTGCTTCTTTCCACCATTGGATATGATGTTCCGCAGGTGGCAAGAGATGTGACTTACAACGAAAATGTCTTTATGGAAGGCGATGTTATCACTCATATCGATGGGCAAAAAATTGATTTTGCTTTTGGAGAGAATTATGTGACTTTGATGCAAAGAGAAAGAGCAAAAGCAAAGAATTTTTATGAGAGCGAAAGTTATGATGGCGGAAATTATTCTTTTGAAATGACAATCTCTCGCAATGGTGAAATCCAAAATGCAAGCATAATTGTTTATCAAGTTGCTTCAACTGAGGGTGAGACCACAACATAT
>JBJFCL010000012.1:0-3490 GCA_051888935.1 Candidatus Caccovivens sp.
CAACTGTACTCCAATTGGACGGCAATTTATCCACGCCATAGTCTGTTATTCTCCAAATAATTGGTTTAACTTCAAACCAATAATATGAATTAGCAGTGAAATTAACACTTGTGCCATTCAAATTTATCGTGCAAGTCGATGGTGCTTTAACTTTTGCATATTTCTTGCCATTATATTCATAAACACCCATTGAGTTGTTATTGCCATATGTCAAAGTATATGAAGGAGAGCCAGATATACTGAGCGAGCCAGCATAATCTTGCGGGCATTCACCATTTATAAAATAATAATATTTCAATTCACTATTGTAATATACGACATTTTCACTAAATTCTTTGAAATGCACATAGAGTGTGTATGTTGCTCCTTTTGTGCTACTTACATCAAAAGTTTTGTTTTCATTTGTTGCAAGTGTTGTGTCAGACTCCGTAACCCCAGTAAAAACATAACCCGCAACAGCAGTAGGCGTAAAGGTTATTGTGCTTGAAACGCGCACGGTGAGTGTTTTTGCCCCTGTCAATGTTTCATTTACAGTGCTATTGCTTGTTCCTGTGTAACTAATTGCAGTGCTTCCTCCTGCATTCGATTCTGTGGTCGTGCCATTTTTTGATTCTTTGATAAATTTGATGTTTACAGTTGCAGTTTGAATACTCCAATGTGCATACAAACTATGATTTGATGCAGTGGAAACTGTGCTTGTGCTTGTGATTTGAGTTCCACCAGAAGTTGCAGTCCACCAACCATTGAAATCATAATATGTTCTTGATACAGTTGGAAGAGTGCCATATTGCGCATCATATGTAACGGTTTTTGTCGCAGTTTGCTTATTTGATGCCACTGACCAACCTGTCGCAGAAGAAATACTTCCTCCGTTTGCATTGGCGGTCACCGTGTATGTATTTGGTGTCCATTTTGCATAGAGAGTGACATTTTGAGCAGGTGTTGTGAATGTTGTTGTAGCCCCTGACAGGCGTGTTGTGTTGTTTGAAATGACAATATTTCCAACATAACCATTGAAATGGCTTCCATCAGATGAAGTTGCACTGCTTGTTGCCTCAGAACCTATGAAGATTGAGTTGGTTGAATTGTAACCTATTTTTCCACTGGAATACGACGATGAAGTGGCAATTTTTACGCCATCCAAATATCCATAAGCATAAGTGCCATCAAAAATCAAATCAAAGTCATGCCACCCTGACGCTAGTGACGCAAATGTTGTTGTTGATGTTGCCGATTTATAACCATTTCCGGAATCATAACAAGCAAAGTTTATGCATCCGTTTAATGGTTCGATATTCCAACCTCCACCCTCTGTACATGAAATTAGTCTTGACGAATATTGCGACCAGTCGCTCATGTATGCAGAAAGATGAATACTAATTTTATCTGTATACATATAATCTCTTCCGTAGTTTATGGCCGTTGAAGCAGTTGATGCGTACCAACCACCGAATGTGTACCCTGTCCTTGTTGGTGTTGGCAAATTTGTGTATGTGGTGCCATAAGTCACTGACTTACTCGTCGTGCTTACACTTCCACCATTTGCATTAAATGAAAGCGTGTATGTGTTTGGTGTCCATTTGACAGAGATTCTCATTTCGTCTGAACTAGATGGAGTTTCTAACACATTTGTGGATGATGTGACAGCAGTGGACATATTTGATGTGTACACCCAACCATTGTTTGTGTAACCAACACGAGAATTAACTTCTGGGAGTGCTCCCACCGCTTTTCCAAGTGTGCCGTATTTGTATTTTACACTGGAACTTTCAGTGTACCACACTTCATTGCAACGCCATCTTAGACAATCGTCATATTTATTGACAGAACTGTCCTTTATATACTTAATCCAAATGGTGTGTTCACCCGCTGAAACACTTGAATATGTGACAGTCTGTTCAAGACAAGATGCCAAGCCTTTGAAACTTTTATAAACATTGGTTGTATCAGCAGCACTATTAACTTCTAATGAGGTATCCAAATTACTAAAAATCCCATAGTCATAACTGCTTTCACCGAAACTAATAACAGAGAAAGTTAAATCCATGGTAGTAGGAACATTGATTGTAGCTATACAAATAGCATATGAAGAACTAGCTCCCGCATTTGCACTCTTGTAATAGCCATCATCTCCCAAATTAAAACCACCATAAGCACCAACTGTGGCCACTCTCATCGTTGCACACGAGCCAAAACTTCCACCATTCACATTCGCGACAATCTTATAAGTTTTTCTAATTCCAATGCCATACAGGTTTAGGTCTGCATTAGTTGTATAGGAGGCCCCTGGATTATAAGCGGTTCCTGTCCCTGAACTATTTGTACACCAATATTCAAAAGTTCCCTGTTGCCACCACCCCAATGTAGAAGAAGTAGGTGAAGGAATAGTGTACGCAGATCCATATATCTTATATTGAGTATAAGGATTGACCCCAACGCCAGAAGAAGAGCCGTCATTATTTCGATAAAGATTAATCGAGAATCGTTGATAAATATAAATGTTTGTTGTTTGCGATGCATTGCTTGTAATCGAAAAAGTCTTGGTATTTACACTTGAAGAAGTGGTCGGCGTTCCATTTACGCCTATGTAATAATTATAAGAAGTGTTTCGACGCGAAACTGTTATAGAAATAGTTGATGAGGTTGAAGGTGATGAGGTGAAAGACATACTCCCTCCCGAAGAAAGAATGGCAGAAGCATAACCACCAGATGGAGTCACACCAATTTCGGTGGAGTTTGTACAATTCGATGAATAGAACTTAATAGTGTGTGTGTAAGAAGATCCAGTCCAAATGGCAAACAAAGTTTTTGATGCAGAGGTGGCAGTGCTTGATGTGCTTTCAACGGAACATGAATCACCAGGATTATAGTTTGTGCCAGTTCCACTTGAATTGTCGTTCCAACACTTGAAAGTATAGCCTGAACGCGTCGGAACATTTGATGGAATTGTAAGACTCATAACCCAACTATCAGTGCCACCTATCACAACCATTGACGATGACTTGCTTACTGCTGATGGCATATTTGAAACTGTGTCGGAGGTATTACTGCTAAAAGCTAACAAGGCCGTATAATTCGACACCACATTGTCTTTGATATCTTCTTGACCATTTTGAATTTGGTCTACTGGTGAAGAGCCGACTGTAAGAAAAACGCCTCCACCACAAAGGCAGATAAAGAACAAACATGAAAAAATTAAAAGAATTGATTTTTTCTTCATATATTTATATTTTAATAAATATTTTGAATAATAGCAATTTTTTTGCCGAATTTTTCACATTTTTTTAAATTTTTTTTGGAAAATTTCAAATTTTTGTTTTTTTGTTAAAACTAAACAAAAAAATATCAGTTATTATTTTATAAAATATTACACTTTTGAATTCCAAATCTTGACACAACGCATTCAAAATGTTATCATATACATGGAGGAACTGAAATTATGATGAATTTATATAGAGAAGAAGATAAAAAAGAAAAAATATCCTTAAAA
>JBJFCL010000013.1:0-17044 GCA_051888935.1 Candidatus Caccovivens sp.
GTTCCCTTGAAAAATATGGTTGTCAATAATAGACGACAAAAGATTGTTCGCCTGTGCAACTGCATGAAAATCGCCAGTAAAGTGCAAATTTATTTCGTCAGATGGAACAATACTCGCTCGTCCTCCGCCTGTCGCCCCACCTTTAATGCCAAAAACTGGGCCCATGGAAGGTTCGCGAAGTGCCAAAATAGTATTCGCTTGCAAACTGTTAAGTGCATCAGCGAGCCCAATGGAAATTGTCGTTTTGCCAATTCCAGTCTTGTTTGAGGTCATGGCAGTCACAAGCACCAATTTGCCATTTTTGCCTCCTTTAACATTATTCAACTTTGCCATGTATTTGCCATAAGGAACAATTTCTTCAATATTAAATTTTTTTGCAATTTCTTTTATATCTTTCATGTTTTGCATTATAACACAACAAGAAAAAATAGGCAAAGAAAAAATCACTCAATGCGAGTGATTATTTTGCATATGGAAAGAATCTCTATAATTCTTCAAAATAGTATTCTATTCTAACAATCAACTTGACAAAATCGCTGACTTCTTTTTCCAAAGTAAATGGGTCTGCGGTCAACTGTTTCAAAATATGTCCATTCTTCAAGAAATCATTTTTATTGAAAAATATTTTTTGTATGTTATCTAATTCGGTGTCAAAATCAATACTTGGGACATCGTAATAAAAGAGCAAACTTCCTCCATCAGAAAGAAACACATTTTCATCTTTTTCAAAGCAATAAATTTCCACTCTTTTATTATCTTCAAAATAAATCAAAGGAAGTGAAAGCCTAAAAAACTCAGCATTTTCTTCAACAAAACCGATTTTTTTCAACATTTCAATAAAACTACTTTTCATGTTTAGGTCCCTCCAAAACAATAGGTTTTCCAGCGCATCTGCCACAAATTTTGTTAACAAGTTTCAATTCAACAAGAAGTTTGTTTTTGCTATAATCCTTACAATTATGCAATTTTTCCAAAGCCAACAAATCAGACAATACCGCATCCAAACCTTCTTTTTCTTGAATAGCCGTACTGGTCGTGTCCAAAGAATTGTTAATAGATTTGAGTACTGTGTCAACATTGTGCGACTGAGCGATATTATCATCATTTAGAGTAGATTTATAAAGGTAAGATGATTTTTTAAACGCCAAAAATGGCATTCCAAAGGAATTTGTGTTCAAGACACTTTTTTCATCATCATCTTTAATTAAGTCTATTACATATTTTATAAGATTTTTAAGGTCAATCGCATTCGATTTCGCTGTTTCTCCAAGTTTGATGGACTCAACCGCAGACATAAAATGAAAATGAGGAAATCCAACCTCCTCCGGAAAATAATTTCTATAAATTTTCAACACATCTTTATTTATGAATGAAAAATTATTCAAATGAAAATGTTCACCAAAAGGCTCATATCTATAAAGTTGCATATAATCTAAAATTTCGGTTGTATAGCCATTTCTTTTACATTTTCTTGTGTATAAATTCAACAAAATATTTGAAGCAGTAAAACATTCAAAATTCTTTTGATTAAAAACGGCATTTTGAGTTAAATTGTCTTGTGGAATTTCTTTTGGCACAACAGAAATTGTGGTATACAGCGCATTATTCTTTTTGTATTTAAAAAACTCAGTATGTATTATTTTATTAAGATTGTCATCCTTCTCAGTTTGTTCATACAACAAATTTTTTGACATCGTGATATATTTATCATAATCTCCGGAAATCACAAGTATGCGTTGGTTATCTTGCCATCTATATTTTTTATGATAACCTAAGTTAAGTGTTTTCTTTACTTTTTCTTCAACAGAAGTCTTATCAGGTGTAACATAAGCAATTTCTTTGTTCATAATCCTCTTCTTATCTTTTAATTGATTATTATCTAATATAACACATTATTCCTAAAAAAATCAATACTTATAAAAAAGCACTTTTATCTCAAAGGAACAAAAGTGCAATGTGGCGCAGAGGAAGAGATTCGAACTCTTGGTGCAATTTCTCGCACACAGCCTTTCCAGGGCTGCACCTTAAACCACTCGGACACCTCTGCATATGGTTTAATTAGGTTTTTTTATTAAGTTATTTTTGCGACCTTAAACAATTTTTGTGGTTTAAGGTGCATTGGGGTCCCCAAAAAATATTATTATTTTTAGGGGAAAAGTGAGAAACGAGCAACTTCGCGACACTTTTAATCCTTTAAAAGTGAGCCAACAGCGAGATTTCGAACGCAAACCACTCGGACACCTCTCATATGGTTTTATTAGGATTTTTTATTGAATTTTGTTGTGCGACCTTAACAATATAGCACAAAAAAAATAAAATTGCAATTATTTATCAAAAAAAGTAAGCAAATTTGTTGCTTAATATTTTTTATCAATAATTCCACCACCAAGACAAGTACCATTTTCAGTGTAAAGCACAACAAATTGCCCCTCTGTAATTGCACGCTCTGGTTCAGCAAAATCCACTTTGATATGAGTATTATCCAAAACCTTTACATGCACTTTTTGGTCAGGTTGACGGTAGCGAAATTTTGCGAAACAATCAAATTCTTTTTCGTTTGGAATTTCTGGAATCCAGTTAAAATTGGACGCTTCAAGTCCTGAGGAAAAAAGTTCTTCACACTCCCCTTGCGAGACATACAAAATGTTATTTTCAAGGTCTTTTTTAAGCACAAACCAGCGTTCGCCATTGCCGTTGTGTTTTCCGCCAATGTTAAGTCCACGGCGTTGACCGATTGTATAATACATCAACCCTTCATGACGCCCGACAATAGTGCCATCAAGTGTGCATATATTTCCTGCTTTTGCAGGAAGATATTGTTTCAAAAATTTACGGAAATTTCTTTCCCCAATAAAACAAATTCCCGTGCTATCTTTTTTCTCAGCAGTTGATAAACCCAATTCTTTGGCTATTTCGCGCACTTCTTTTTTTTCTATATCTGCAAGTGGAAAAAGAACAGAAGAAAGTTGCTGTTGAGAAAGTTGATTTAGAAAATATGACTGGTCTTTCGACAAATCTTTTGCTTTTGCAAGGTAAGTTTTTCCATCTTTAACATATGTTTTGGCATAATGCCCTGTTGCAATCATATCAGCACCCAATGCCCTTGCTTTCTGCAAAAAAGGTCCAAATTTTATTTCACGATTACAAAGTACATCTGGATTTGGAGTGCGTCCTGCCTTATATTCGTCCAAAAAGTACTGAAATACGCGTTCATAATATTCCTTAGCATAATTGACAGAAAAATAAGGTATGTCCAATTTTGTGCATACTCGTTTAACATCTTCATAATCGTCCTCAGCAGTACACTGGCCATCATGTTCGTCCCAATTTATCATAAAAAGTCCGATTACATCATGACCTTGTTTTTTCAAAAGATATGCCGCCACCGACGAATCCACACCGCCAGAAATTCCAACAACAACTCTCATTATTCATTCCTCGATTTAACATTATTTTTTGTATTTTGATTATTTTTTAGTTGTTTACTAGATTTTTGTTCTTTCAATTTAGCATTTTCATTTTTGAGTTCATTTCTAGTTTTTTCAAAATCTGCTCTATCATATTCAGCTTGGTTTTTTGGCATCTCCACGATAATAGGAACTTTAAATTTTTTACAGCAAACATAAATCAAACTAACAATCCATGAAAAGCCCAATATTCCAATGGGAAGATATGCACCCGCATCCAAAAAAGAATAGATTTGGTCACTAAAAAAAGCACAAAAAACCAAATACACAAAGCCAGCCGTCATAAGCCCGCCTTTTGCATATTTGCCAACATAATAATAATGACCGCCCATTAGTCCAAACAAAAAAGTGAAAAGAACAAGTTTCCACCAACTCACATCTTTTGGAAGTTGATTGGTGTATATTACAAAATCTTTGTCAAAGTGCAAGATTTTTTTCTTTGCAGCCTTGTTTGAAGCAAACTCCAAGCGTGAAAAAATAAGCCCGCACTCTTCACATTGTTCTTGCCTTGCAAGGCATTTGTTTCCACAACGAGGACATTTTTTGTATTGTTTTTGTTTTCCAAACTTCATGAATAATATTTTAAAATAAATTGCTCGTTAAGTCAAGCAATTTATCTTCTTCATTTTTGTACACAAAAAGGCGAAATTTTTAAGCTGCTTCTGCCAATTTCTCACTAGCCTTATTGAAATAGACAAAGGAAGGTTTGTCATCTGGAACATAATGCAAAACATACTCAAAAATTTCTTTTGCTTCTTGAAATTTTTTCTCGTTGTAAGCACGCACACCACTTTCAAACTTGTTTTTAAGTTTTTTCAATTTTTCTTTTTTGTTCTTTGGATAATAATTAAGACTCTCAAATAAAGAGATTTGTGCTGAACCTTCAAGCGACAGTGCACCAGTGTAACGATAATCAAAATCAAAGTTTTGAGGCAAAGCATTAAGCGACTGCTTGGAAATCAAAAGTTTCGTGCCAATATAGAGGTTGATTTCTTCCATTTTTGAAGCAAGATTGACAACATCTGAAATGATAGTGGGACTTTTGCGCTCCTCATCGCCAACAATACCGAAAATAATGTCACCTGTGTTTATTGCAAGGCGTGCATCAATGTCTGGAAGTTCTTTTTGACTTTTGTTTTTTACATCAATGGCACGGAGTATCGCGTGAGCACACTCAATGGCATCTTGTGACTTTGAAAACACAGCCAGTACGCCATCGCCTAGGTATTTGTCAATAAATCCGTCAAATCGGCGAATAAGTGGTGCAACAACTTTGAGATAGGAGTTGATATAATTAAAATTCTCCTCCAAACTCAGTGTTCGAGAAATATTTGTCGCACTTTTTAAGTCACAAAATAGGGTTGTCGCCGTCTTTTTTACTTGATTTCCAAGTTCTAGTTCTGCGATATTGTTTTTACCCAAAAATTTGAAGAATTGCTTCGGTATAAACTTTTGTGCTTCCAAATTGGTTTGTCTTATTTTGTTTTCCTTTTCTTTGTAGTTATAATTTATTTTGTTTAGCGAATGTTCAATCTCTTTGAATTGTTTTCCGCCACCCACCTTAAAGTCATCAAATTTCATTCGCCCATCGCCAAGTTTTTGTGTGATTTTTTCAACTTTTGAAAGTGGACGACACGCAAATAAGACAATAACAAACAAAGCAATCAAATAGACAAGAGTTGCAAGCCCTGCCCAAAGATAATTATTATAAGATGCCTCTTGCGTGGTAATGTTAAGAGTTGCCCTTATTGATGACGCCAGCGTTCCACTCATATTCTTTACAGCAGTGATATAAACCATAAAAACTGCATAAGTCAAAGTGAGTGGTGCAACTGAGAAAAAAATAGCATTGGTCAATCTTTGAGTTTTTAAAAATCTAAAAAACAATATTCCAAAAAAAACATTGGACAAAATTTGCAGAGAAAGAGCCACCCACGCCAGTGGAGTAAAGTTGAAAGTAAACCCATCACCCGTTGGCACGACAGCTTGCAAGAGATATTTAGACAAAAAGATTCCTGGAATAAAGGTCACGATTGCCAAAATGATAAAAACTTTTGTTGATGTTCTCATGCGATTATTTTGAGGAAAATTTGCAGTTGTATGCAGAAAAAATTTGTCGAAAAAACAAAATTTTTGGAATATCTTTTCATTAAACGGTTCACAATATTTACAAGGAGTGAATATGGAAGAAAAAGAAATGCAGACAAAATATCTAAATGCCATCTATCAAAACACCAAAACCGCAATGCAGTCGATTGATGACATTATCACAAAAGTGCAAGACAACGAACTTATAAGTGAATTATCAAAAGAGCAAGATGAATATTCCTGTCTTGCAAAAGAGTGTGAAAATTTTGCCAAGGGTGAACGAATTGAAGATTTGAAAGATAACAACTGGTTTGAAAAAACTCGCCTATGGACAAGCATAAACATGGGAACGATGATGGACAAAAGCACACGCAATATCGCAGAACTTATGCTTCTTGGAACATTCATGGGAATAATCACTTGCATAAAGGACAAAGAGGACCACAAAAATATTTCCACAGAACTCGATGAAATTATTGATAAATTATATAATTTCGAAAGGAATAATATAGACAGACTTTTGCCATTTTTAACAAAAGAAAATAAATAAAAAATATTTTTTTAAATTTTAAAAATAAAAAATAAACAAATAATTAGAAAATATCTAAAATAAAGAGAAAAAAATGATTTAAAAATAATTTAAAAAAAACAAATTTAATCATTTTTCTACATTTTTAGATATTTTTTATTAATTTTTTATAATGTCTTTCAAATAAGTTTCCATATTATAATTTTCCAATAATTTAAGCACCAATTTTTCACTTAAAAAAAATGTTTTTCCACTCTCGGCAATATAGCAAAAAAGATGAGTTTTTGAAGTTTGTATGCATTTAACAAGTTCCTTTAATGTTGCCTCTTTGTTTACGCACAAAACAACAGGTCTCACAATTTTTTTTATTTCTTTTTGGAAAATATTCACTTTTTCAAACTTTGTGCTTTGAGACAAATCAATACACCCAAGAACTAAAAACACACCAAACAGCAAAAGACTTGGATTGAAATTTATAAAACAACAAACAAAAAATGTCGCAAAGAAAAAGACACTCAAAATGATATTACATATGATTGTGATGCGTTTTGCCAATTTCTTCTCTGTGAAATAAGAAAATAAACAAATAAACACCCTTCCACCGTCAAGTGGGTAAGCCGGTAAAAGATTAAAGAGTGCTAAGAGCAAACTTATATAGACAAAACTTTCGCTAAAATAATTAAAAATGGGAAACACCCACCAAATGCCAACTACCAAAAGAGAAGAAAGCAAATTGACAATAGGCCCTGCCAACGCAATTTTAAGTTCATCACGAAAATCAAAATTTTGTCCAGAATAGGCAAGTTCTGCACCATATGGCGAGATAGAAAACCTTGAAAGTTTATATCCCAACCTCTTTGCCATAAAATAGTGTCCATATTCATGCAAAAGAATGGCAAGTAAGTAACTTATCGCACTTCCTACGCCCAAAAACACAAAAAGCCACACCCAAATAAGCACGCTTGTTGGGTGTATATGGAATTTTTTCATAAAAATAATTCAAGCAAAATAGTCGCCACGCCGATGCAAACAAGTCCACAAAAAATTGTCCAACCAAAAAATTTTGCAGAAAATTTGTGCTTCAAATTGACATTTTGATAATTATTTCCATACGACTTTTGCTTGTACATGCAATATTTTATGTTAAAAAGAGCACAAAAATAACACAAAATAATTCTTTTGTTTTGTGAAAGTTTAATATGTGGTCAAAATATTAAAAACAAAAAAACTTGCCATTAATGACAAGTTTTTTTGTTTAAGCAATTTGGTCAGCACCAACTGACTCAACCCCCTCTTCTTCCTTTAAAAAGTCTGGGATTTCCTCTTCTTCTGGCAATTTAAACTCGTTGTAAAGACTGTCACTCTTCTCTGGTTGGTCTTCTTCAATAACTTTAATTCTTTCCAAAAGTCCATCATAGTCTGGGAGGTCAGCCAAATCTCTCAAATTGAAACGCTTCAAAAAATTTTCCGTGGTGGCAAAAAGCAATGGCTTTCCAACTGCGTCTTTTCTTCCCACAACCTCAATCATGTTTTGGTCGGAAAGCACCTGAACTGCATAATCACAATTTACGCGTCTAATATCTTCAATTTCCAACTTTGTTATTGGTTGTTTGTAAGCGATAATTGCCAAAGTTTCAAGTGCTGCACGCGTCAAAGCTTTTTCTCGAATAGGATTCAAAACCTCGCTGATATAGTCAGCATAAGCAGGATTTGACGCCAACTGCACTTTGTTTTTATAGGTTATTAAATGAATCCCATTGTCGCCAGAATAAGTTTTTTGCAACTGTTCAATTGCATCATCAAGTTCTTTCTCTGTGATGTTGAGTTTTTCCAATATAAAAGACCTTTCCAAGCCCTCGCCTGCCACAAAAAGTATGGACAAAACAATATCTTTAAGTTGTTTTTTGTTCTCTACATTCATTTTTACACCTCATTTGCCGTAATGACAATATTTCCAAATGTCCCGCTTTGAATAACTTTGACTGTTTGCAATTTTAGAAGTTCCAAAAGAGCCAAAAAAGTGTTGATAAGTTCACTTTTTGTCATATCCTCGTCAAATAGTTCTTCAAACTCAAAACGCTTACGCTCTTTGGCAAAATTCCTTATGGAAATTATTTTTTCCGCCACAGTAAAGCGGTCTTTCATGATTTTCTTCGGTTGTTCATCTGTGGCAATTTTTTTGAGTTCTTCTCGTGTCAAAAGTTTTGCAAAAGCGTCCAAAAGTTGGTCAAGCACCATATCTTTCATGACAACTTTCACTTTTTCAGTCTCCTTGCCAGGAGCGCGATACAATTTTCCTATATCTTCAATATCTTTGAGTTTTTTTCCTGTCTCTTTGAAGAGTTCATACTCTTTCAAACGCTTCAAAAGCAATGCTTCATCGTCGTCTTCGTCAGGAGTTTCTTCTTGTTCAACCGGCAAAATACTCTTGGATTTGATTTCAATAAGAGTTGCTGCCACAGTGATAAATTCCCCTGCCTTTTCCATGTCCACATTTTTGATGTCTTGCATATATTCGAGATATTGTTCTGTGATATCTGCAAGTTTAACTGTGGCAATATCAAGTTTTGCGTCTTTGATAAGATGCAACAAAAGGTCAAGAGGACCTTCGAAATTGTCCAGTTTAAAACGATAGGCGTCAGAAGACAAAAGCATATCTGTGCTTTGTTGAACATCGGTGATTTCTTCTGTTTCTGCCATAGTCAAAACTCCTCTAACGACATTATATCAAACAATAGTTATTTTGGCAAGTAAAAGACAAAAAATGGAATAAAAAAAATGCCGTCTGGCATTTTTCTCTTTGTTATTTTTCTCTAACTAGATTGCTTATCTTTTTTGTTTTTTCCAATCTTTTTGCATTGTTTATTTTCTTATTTTCAGCAGATGCTACTTTGTTTTTTGCTGACGCTTTTGGAATAATCTTTTCAATTTCTTTTTCTTCCTCTGTCTTAACTATGTCATAATATCTTTCATAAGCATTGACTATTCCTTTATTTAACACTTCTTTTTCAAGGTCATATATTACCTTAATTCCTGCTTGAAATTTTGGATTTCCCTCAGCCAGTTTCAAATCTTCTTTATAAAATTCTTCATGTGTTTTACAGATTTCTTTGTTTTTTGTATTAAAAATTCAACAGGATATTCATGAGAACAAATCAAATTCACTCTTCTAGCAATATCCTTCACTGCTGCTTCTTGCAAAAGGGTCTCTCTTTTTTCGCTATTAAAAGCATCATCAGCTGCCAAAACTTTGCCTTCATTGTTCATGATAATCAAATCGTTTTGAATCTCATCATCAATAACATATAAGTTGTAATCCTTGTCATAATTGACACCAACGAGTTTATCCAAGAAAACCATGTTGCTTTCTTTGTCAACCAATTTATACAAAGTCATTTTTGACTCTTCGTCATATTCTTTATCAATATAAAATGTAGCATCTTTATCCATCATATTCTTCTCCTAAAAGCGTGTATATTCTAACACATTCTTTTTATGGTGTCAATATGTATATATGAAAAAAAGAGGACTTTTTCCTCTTTTTTTAATATACACTATCAAACATTTACCATTTATTCACGACTTTTTGAATTGTTTCAATCAAAGTCAAGCCTTTAATGTCCTCAGTTACAATAATAGGGATTTTTTTGATGATATTTCCGTTTTTGCTGATTGACACTGTTCCCACAGAATCGCCTTTTTTTAATGGTGCTTTCGCATTGGTTTTTATCTCAATTGCGGTTTCATATCCAGATTTTGTTCCTTTTTTGACCACGGCACAGAAAGATTCTTTGGCATACACAGGGACGCTTTCGCACTTTCCTTTCAAAACCGCAAGTTCGCTCAACACAACATCGCTGTCCACAATTCTTTCATTTTCAAAATTGGAAAAGCCATAATTTAAAAGTGTTGCACTTTCATTAAAACGCGTTTTGCTGTTCTCTGCTCCAATGACAACAGAAATAAGTCGCATGTCACCTCTCTTTGCTGATGCACCCAAACAGCAACCTGCCTCATTTGTTGAGCCAGTTTTTCCGCCATCACAACCTTGATAATAACGAATTAGTCTGTTGGTGTTGACAAGTTCAGTTTCGCGTCCAGAAGGGTGAGTGAGTGTATCCATCCAAATAGTGCTGTATTTGTGATATATTTCATGTTTCAAGATTTCTTTTAACAAAATTGCTGTGTCTTTGGCAGAAGAATATTGTTCTGGTGCAGGAAGCCCTGTGCAATTTGCGTAATGTGTGTCGTTCATGCCGAGTTCTTTGGCACGCTTGTTCATGCGATTTGTGAACGCTTTTTCATTGCCGTTAAAGTATTCTGCAAGTGCCACGCTGGCGTCATTTGCCGATGCCATAATCACAGATTTCAGCAAGTCCTCAAAAGTGTAATCAACATATGGATCCAAAAATACTTGCGAACCACCCATGCTAGATGCGTTCTCAGTGGTGGTTATTTTTGTGTCAAGAGTGATATTCCCTGCATCCAATTCTTCCAAAGAAATAAGAATTGTCATCATTTTGACCATACTGGCAACAGGAAGATGTTTATTTTCATCTTTCGCAAACAAAATATCTCCACTCTCCGCTTCCATCAAAAGTGCACTCTTGCTTGAAATATCAACATCTGTTGTTGCACTTGCTGTGAGACACATTGATTGCGTGCCAATCAAAAGTAGTGCAAAAGCCAAAATCAAGCATAAACCACATTTAAACATTTTGTTCATAAAAAATGCTCCTTTGCACATAGTTTTTTGCAAAAGAGCGGTTTTTATTCAGAACCTAGATAACCAAAATAACCCTTCCATTCAAAATCAATAATAAAAGTGTTTCTAAAAGGTTGATTAAAATCACCAATAAAATTGCAAGCAAAACAAAAATAAAACGATTACAATCACAATTTCCAAATCTTTTACAATTATGATTTAATTTACAAAAGATAATATAAAACATAACCAAAACAAAAAAAGTCAAAAGTTGACAAGGCAAAACAATGATAACAGCAGTGAAAACCCCACCAAATCCGTAAAAAATAAACATAAGAGCAAAGTTCAAACCAAATAGATAACCACGATAGATAAACAGCACTTGTGCAAGCGGGAAAAGAAACAAACTAAACGACAGTCCGGTCAAAACGATGATGTTTATTGTCAGTGAAATACTTCGTGAGAAAAAAGCAGATGACGATGCCACAAAACCTGTGTAGAAATCGCCTAAATTTATTTCTTGCAAACAGCCCAAAGAATAATTGGTGTGACTTTTGATAGCAATAAAAATCCCTGTGCAGATTGCAACAAAAATGAGTGCGAAAGACAAGAGAATCTTTCCTTTATTCTCTTTAATTGCTCCCAAACATGAAAATCTCAAACCATTTAAGAAAGAATGTGTTCTGTAAGATTTTTTCATACAATAATTCTATTATTTAGTGACAAAAAAAAGAACCAACATGAGCGATGTCAGTTCATTTCGATTTTATATTTAAATTGATAAATTATAGAAAAGTTTTTACTGCTTGTAAAATTTCTTCAAATGCTTGGTCTTTATCTTCCACATCAATAATCTTAATATTATCCATTCCTCGCAAAAATGTCAACTGCCTCTTTGCATAATTTCGACTATGCTGTTTAATAAGTTCCACCATTCTCTCATATGAAATTTCTCCGTCCAAATAGGCAAGCACTTCTTTGTAACCTATGGCACGCATTGATTGAGATTCCTTTGTTAGTCCGCGATTTTTTAATGAAATCACTTCATTTACCAATCCGTTTTCCAGCATTATGTCCACGCGCTTGTTGATGGTGTCATAAAGCAAATTTCTTTCCCTTTGAAGTGCAAAAATAAGTGGTTCAACTTCCACATCACTTTTACTCTTTTCGCCGTCTGCAAGGGCAATTTCAAGTGCTCTAATAAGCCTTACAGTGTTATGTTTGTCTGTTTTCTCTGCCAAATGTGGATTCTTTTCTTTTAAGAGTTCAAAAAGAGCATCATTTCCTTGAATGCGAGCCATCTCCTCAAATTTGGCACGCAATTTTTCGTCCTTTGCTGTTCCACCAAAGTTATAGCCTTCCACAAGTGCTTTGACATAAAGTCCTGTCCCACCAACAACAATTGGAACTTTTCCACGCAAAGTGATTTCTTTGATTTTTCGCTTTGTCAGTTCAACAAAATCGTACACAGAAAATTCTTCTTCGGGCTCCAAGATATCAATAGCGTGATGCACAACGCCGTCCATTTCCTCTTTTGTGACTTTTGCAGACCCAATATCAAGCCCCTTATAAATCTGCACAGAGTCTGCTGAAATAATCTCTCCACCAACGACCTTTGCCAACCTCACACTCATATAAGTCTTGCCAACTCCGGTTGGTCCAAGCAGAAACACACATTTCATATTAAAGTGTCCTTTTAAACATCTTTTCAAGTTCTTTACGCGTCATTTTCACAATGATAGGTCTGCCATGTGGGCAAAGTGGAACGCCATTCTTGATTTGGTCAATCAGATAGACAATCTCCTCTTTTGACACATTATCTCCGGCGCGTATAGCGTGCTTGCACGCTGTTTGGCAAAGTTTGTCATTGATAAGCCCGCTTGCAGATGTGCTGTTAAACTCATCGCTTGTCAAAATTTCATCAATAAATTTGCCTATATCAAATCCGCTCAAAACAAAAGGAACGGACATTATATCAAAAGTTTGTCCATTTTGAGAAATTTCAAAGCCAATTTCTCTCAAATTTTGTAATTTTTGAGCAAATAGGTTGGCATCTTTTGATTGCAAAGACAATGTGTATGGAACAAGCAAATCTTGTTTTGCCACACTGTGATTGTCAATTTGTTTTTTCAGTTTGTCATAGAGCTGTCTTTCATGCATAGCGTGCTGGTCGATCACATACAAACTATCCTCAAATTCGGTGATAATATAAGTCTTGAACACCACGCCAACAACCTTGATTTCTTCCACTTTTGAAGTCAAAAATTTTTCTTCCACTGCTTGCTTTTGAAGGTGTTTTTCTTCTTCAAATTGTTTGCGAGCCGAAACTGTCACTTCATGCATCAAACTGTCGCCAGATTGGTCAAAAAAGATATTTCCACCTGGACGATTTTTGTTTCTATCGTCTGATTTAACAGTCGAAAAATCTGGCATATTGATAATTTCAATGCCTTTTTGTTGTAATTCCTTTGGAGAAACAAGTCTTTCTTCAAGTTTGTCAGTGTCAACTTTGACTTGATAACTTGCCCCCTCATCACTTGAAAGTTTGTCAACATTGCTCTTCATTTGAGCATTAAAAGTGGTGCGAGCAGGTTCACTTTCATTTTTAATATCAAATTTGCTCCACTCTTCAATTTCTTTGCTTGTAAATTCAAAATCAGCAATCAAATTTGTGGACACAAGAGCCTTTTCAACTGCACGCCTTACAATCCCAAAAATTCGATTTTGGTCATCAAACTTAACCTCTCGCTTGTTTGGGTGAACATTGACATCAACCCTATCATATGGAATGGCAATATTAAGCGTGTAAATTGGATATCGTCCTTTCATAAGGAGAGGTTCATAAGCCCCTTGAATACAAGCAGAAATCATGTAATTTTCCACATATCTATCATTGACGAACAAAGTTTGATATGTGCGGTTCGGCCGCGACAATTTTGGAGAAACAACATAACCCGACACTGTCACTCCATCTTCAAAATAATTTACAGAAACAAGGCTGTCAAACACTTCCCTTCCATATATCAAATAAATAACTTCGTCCAATGTCCCAGAAGCATGGCTGTAAACATTTTTGCCGTCCACAACAAACTCAAAATCAATTTCTGGATGAGAAAGCATAAACTTTTCAATCAAATGTTTGATTTCGCCTTCCTCAGTCTTTGGCTTTTTCAAAAACTTGGCACGAACAGGAGTGTTGTAAAACAAATTTTTCATGACAACAGTTGTTCCATCGAGGCGTGCAACTTCTGTAACTTTTGAAATTTCTCCACCATTTGCCTCAATTGAATATCCCGTTTCGCAGTCCGCTTTTTTGGTGGAAAGAGTTATCATAGACACCGATGCAATGCTGGCAAGAGCCTCTCCACGAAATCCAAGTGTGGCAATGGAATCAAGGTCATCAAGGTCGGCAATCTTGCTGGTCGCGTGAGGCAAAAAAGCAAGTGGAAGGTCATCTTTGGCAATTCCACAACCATTGTCGGAGACAGAAATCTTTTTGATTCCCCCTTCTTCTATTTCCACTTTAATTTTGCTTGCACCAGCGTCAAAGCTGTTTTCCACAAGTTCTTTAACCACCGAAGCAGGACGCTCCACCACTTCGCCTGCGGCGATGCGGTTGTAAATTTTTGGCGACAACACATTGATTGCCATGACAACCTCCTTATTCTTTTACTTTTGACACAAGGTCATTTAAAACTTCAAAACTTTCGATTGGAGACATTCTGTTTATGTCAATATCCTTCAAAATAGAGACAATTTTTTGTCCGATTTTGTTGAGTCTTTCTTGTTTTGAACGCTCTTCGTCTTCTCCAAAAAGATTCATATCCAGTTTTTGATTGACCTTTTCAAGATTGACACTAATTTCCTTTGCTCGTTCAATAACCTTTGCAGGAACACCTGCAAGTTCGGCAACTTCCACACCAAAACTGCGATTTGCAGCTCCTCGAATGATTTTGTGCAAGAAGACGATTGTGTCTCCAACCTCTTTGACTGTGATTTTATAGTTCTTCACGCCTGCAAGCACACCTTCAAGTTCAGAAAGTTCGTGATAGTGTGTTGCAAAAAGTGTCTTGCAGTTCAAATTTTTGCAGATATATTCCACAACAGCCCAAGCAATAGAAAGACCATCAAAAGTGGAAGTTCCTCTGCCAATTTCGTCCAACACAACCAAACTCTTGTCTGTGGCATTTGCCAAGATGTTTGCAACTTCACTCATTTCCACCATGAATGTCGATTGTCCAAAAGCAAGGTCATCACTTGCCCCCACACGAGTAAAAATGCGGTCGGTCAGAGAAATTGTCGCACTCTTTGCTGGCACAAAACTGCCAATATGAGCCAAGAAAGTGATGATTGCCACCTGTCTCATATAAGTGCTCTTTCCTGCCATATTTGGACCAGTTATAATCATCATTTTGTTGTCTTCGCAGTCAAGAAGCGTGTCATTTGAGATAAACGCTCCCTCTTTTGCAAAATGCTCAACAATTGGGTGTCTGCCTTGTTCAATTTCAATCTTCTTTATATTTCTGTTTATTGTTGGTTTGCAGAAATTGTATTTAACTGCACATTGTGCAAGTGACAGAAGAGCATCAATTTCAGCCACCACTTTTGCACAATCCAAAAATGCTGACAAATAGTTTGAAAAGTAGTCAAGAAGCATTTTGTAAAGTTTTTCTTCAAGTTTAATGGCGTTGTCCGAAGAATTGAAAATTTTGTCCTCAATTTTTTGCAAATCTTCGGTCGTGTATCGCTCCCCGTTTGCAATCGTCTGTCTTCGGATATATCTCAATGGAACAAGTTCAGTCTGTCCCTTTGGAACTTCAATATAATAACCAAAAACATTGTTTGATTTGATTTTCAAATTTTTGATTCCAGTTGCTTTCTTTTCCAATTCTTCCAGTTTTTCACATTCAACAGTTGCCAATTTTTTCGAATCACGCAAAAGGTCAAGTTCTTCGTTGAATCCATTTTTGATGTAACCCCCTTCTCGCATGAGTGCTGGCGGTTCATCAACGATGGCACTGTTCAAAAGTTTGACAATTTCGCCAAAATCTTGCAGTTTGTCGCGGTCATTACACAAGATTTTTGATTTAACATTCTTCAAAAGTTCTTTAATATTTGGAATTTCTGCCAGTGATTTTCTAAGAGAAACAAAATCCCTTGGCGTTACATTTCCATAGGCAATTTTTCCTGTGATACGCTCAATGTCGTTGATATTTGAAAGACTTTCAACAAGTCGGTCTCGCATAATCAAACTCTTGGTCAGTTCTTCAACTCCGTCAAGTCGGTCATTGATTATTGTTGTGTTTTGCAAAGGCTGTTCAAACATAGCGCGGAAATGTCTCGCACCCATGCTGGTCTTTGTTTTGTCCATAAGCCACAACAAAGAGCCATATTTTTTGCGTTCCCTAATCGACTCCACAAGTTCCAAATTGCGTCTTGTGTTCATGTCAATGGTCATGTATTCATCGTTTTTGACTTTTTCAATCTTGGCAATATTTTTAAGCGAACGCTTTTGCGTGTCTTGCAAATACTCCAAAAGTCCACCAAGAACACAAACTTCAATTTGAGACAGTTCAAAAACTTTCACGGCATTGTCGCCAAATTGTTTTTGAACATTTGCTGTTGCCTTGTTCTTTTCAAAAGCGTAGTCAAAATACTCTTGAAATTTTGGATAGACTCCCAGTCTCAAAATCGCCAACGAATTGTAAAATTCTTTTGCCTTGGCATTTCCAATAATTTCGGACGGCATAATTCTCGTCAAAAGGTCGGAAAAATTATTTTCCAAATTTTCGCTATAAAAGCAGAGGTTGGTTTGTCCAGTGGTAATGTCACAATAAACTGCTGAAAGTTTGTTTGCGTTGTCGTTCAAATAAACACACATAATATAGTTGTTTTTTCTCTCTTCCAGCATACTGTCATCGACGACTGTCCCTGCTGTGACCACACGCACAACATCACGCTCAACAATTTTTACGCCTTTCTTTGGCTCTGTAAGTTGTTCACAAACTGCAACTTTATAACCAAGATTGACAAGTTTTGCAATGTAACCTTCCGCAGCATGATAAGGCACTCCGCACATTGGAGCGCGTTCATCAAGTCCACAGTTTTTGCCAGTGAGAGTCAATTCCAAAACTTTGGAAATTTCCACTGCGTCCTCATAAAAAAGTTCATAGAAGTCGCCCAAACGATAAAACAAAACACACGCTGCCGTCTCCCTTGCCCCAGCCGATGGAATAGTCACCCGCGCAGACCAGG
>JBJFCL010000014.1:0-3423 GCA_051888935.1 Candidatus Caccovivens sp.
AGTTCATCGTATGCTGCCCGTGCTTTTGAATTTCCTTTTTTGGGCGTTTATGGTGCTTGCTCAACAATGGCGGAGAGCATGGCAGTGGCTTCGGTGCTCGTTGATGGTGGATATTGCAAAAATATTGTTTGTTGTACGGGTTCTCATTTCTCGACAGCAGAAAGGCAATATCGTTTTCCACTTGAACTTGGCAACCAGCGTCCTCCAACTTCTCAATGGACGGTTACAGGTGCAGGAAGTTGTGTCTTGTCTCTTGAAGGAAACGGACCAAGGGTCACTAGTGTAACTTTTGGACGAGTGATTGATTGGGGGATAAACGATGTGAATAATATGGGGGCTGCAATGGCACCAGCGGCACGCGATACGATGTTAAACCATTTTGTTAACACTGGCACAAAACCAGACGATTATGATTTGATTTTGACTGGCGATTTGGGCAAACTTGGAAGTGAAATCTTGATTGATTTAATGGAAGATGAGGGTTATACTTTGGGAGTTAACTATGGTGACTGTGGACAGATGTATTTCAAGCGTGAACAAGAGACTCTATGTGGAGGCTCTGGGGCGGGCTGTTGTGCCACAGTTTTTAATTCTTACATTATGGCAAAGTTTAGAGAAGGTCAATATAAAAAAATTTTATTCATGCCAACAGGAGCACTGCTTAGCACCACTTCAAGTCAACAGGGGGACACAGTTCCTGCTGTTTGCCACGCTATTGTGATTGAAGCGTAAGAGATTTTAAGGAGATGAAAAATGGATATATTTTTGCAGTATTTGTGGGTGTTTTTAATAGGTGGAGCGATATGTATGATTGGTGAAATTTTGATTATCACCACAAACATAACCTCTGCAAGAATCTTGGTGACATTTGAACTGGTTGGATTGTTTTTGGAAGCGATAGGCGTTTATGATTATATTTCTGACTTTGCAGGTGCAGGCGTTAATGTGCCGATTGTTGGATTTGGAGCGTCATTGGCAAGAGGTGCGATTGGTGCAGTTAAGACCCATGGACTTTTGGGGGCTTTTACTGGCGGACTTGGTGCTACGGCTGGTGGAATTGCAGCAGCGATTGGCTTTGCATTTATCTTTGCAATGATTTTCAAGTCTCATACAAAAAAATGATATAATACACTTTTTGTTGTGTGATATGCAATGCATAATACACAACATATTGTTTAAGAAAGTTTTTAAAACTTCGCTCATATATATACTTTGAAATGAAGTATTATCAAGAAAAATACAAAAAGAAAAGGCGCAGAAAAGCAAGATTGCTTTTGTGTCTTTTTGTTTTGTTTATTACTCTTGGAATTGTTTATACACTTTGCGTGGTTAATCCTGTTGTTGTTGAAGCAACTCGTCATGCGGTTTTTTCTCTTTCAACATCAGCGGTAAGTGATGCTGTTTATGATGTGCTCAACGAGGAAAATATTTCTTATGATGACCTTGTGAAAGTGGAATATGATGACGAGGGCAATGTGGCTCTCATTTCACTTCAAACAATAAGATTGAATCTCATGGCTCGAAAATTTTATCAAGTGGCACAAGTGTATCTTGACAATATGGGAAGACAAGGCATTGATGTTGCACTTGGAACATTCACAGGATTGCCTTTCCTGTCAGGAGTTGGCCCAACAATAAATTTAAAATTGGTTTCCATTGGGGCAATGACTTCAACTTTTCAAAGTTCATTTAAAAGTGCGGGGATAAATCAAACAAATCACTCTGTTTATATTCATTTGTATGCCAGTGTTAGTATGGTTCTTCCCGCATACACTGCAACCATTGACAGTGTCACAGAAATGCTTGTGGCAGAAAGTGTTATTGTGGGAAAAATTCCACAGGTGTATTTGAGTGGCAATTCTTCTTTAAATTTTACACCTAATTAAAAAAGTGGTTTTATTTTTGAAATAACTTATTTTTTATTTTTCCTTTTTGTTGCAATTTCTTTTTGTTTTTCATTAGTTTTATTGTATAATCATTTTAGTTAGAGGAAATTATGGAAAAACTTAAAAAAGAAAATGATATTGAACAAACCATAAAACCAAATTCGACACGATTTTTGTCAGCGTTTAACAACATTGAATACACCATAAAAACGAGATACAACTTAAATCGTAGTATGGGATTTTCTGAGGCAGTAAGAAAAACTGTGGCTTTCAATTATATAATTAGAAAATATGAGGACGATTTAACCGATTATGGACGTCTAAGAAACGCTATTGTTCATGGAAATGACGATTTTTGTATCGCTGAACCTCATATTGAAGTTGTCGAGAAAATTGAGAAGATTGAAAGACTTTTGACCACTCCTCCAAAGGCTCTTGATGTTGTTGCAAGGCGTGATGTTTTGACCGTTCATTCTGGAAAATCAATGCGTGATGTTATTATGCTGATTGCATCTTCTGGTTATTCAAATATTCCTGTCTTTAATGATGACAACGAAATTATTGGCATTGCAAATGGTCAGAAAATTTTGGATTCTTTTGGAAAATATTTGATTACTGGTGGAAACTGCGAAACTTTCTTGGATTCCGTCAAAATTGAGGATATGCTTTCAAAAATTGAAAACAGTCACTATTACGCTTTTGCAAGCAGTGATATTACAGTTGAGCAAGCACTACTTTTGTTTCATGAGAATTCGAAATTGCTTGCAATTCTTATTACCACAAATGGCGGTGCAAAAGAAAAACCTCTTGGCATTATGACTGGTGCTGATGTGGTGAAAATGAACAAAATTTTGGAGAGTTATTAAAATAATTGACAAAAATTATTGTGAATGATAAAATAAACTCAGTTTATGACTAAAAAATTTAATAATTAAGACGTTTGAGAAAAGACAAGGTTTTGTTTGGTGGATTTTCAGAGAGTTGCCGTACGCTGAAAGGCAATATGAAACAGGCAAAATTATCACTTTTCGATGTCGCTTTTTGAAATTTTTAAGAGTAGGAAAGACGGCGGCTTCCCGAAAGCAAGCAAGGCGTGTGTTGGCACGCTGAAAGTTTACAAGTGGTTTATAAAGCCTTGAAGGTTCTTGTAACTTTCAAGACTTTTTTGTTTAGGAGGAATTATGAAAAAAGAACAGACAGTGCCAAATTTTGTGGAACTTGAACATGGCATTTTGAAATTTTGGAAGGATAACGCTTGTTTTGAAAAACTAAAAAAGAAAAATGAAGGACATGAGCGTTTCAAGTTTTTGGACGGCCCCGCAACTGCAAACAATCGTCTTGGAATTCATCACTTTTGGGGCAGAACTCTCAAAGATATGACATTGAGATACAACGCTCTTAAAGGCAAGGACGCACAATATCAAAATGGTTTTGATGGACAAGGCCTTTGGGTGGAAGTTAATGTCGAAAAAGAATTGGGACTTAACGGCAAACCTGAGATTATGGCTTATGGCATTGATAAGTTTACTCATAAGTG
>JBJFCL010000015.1:0-16615 GCA_051888935.1 Candidatus Caccovivens sp.
TGTGAGAATTGGCTTGTCCCAATTCATGAATTTATGCAATCCACCCGCTTTTTTGACTATTTCGTGTCCTGGACGCAAAAACAAATGATAGGTGTTTGACAATATGATTTGAGCGCCCATATCGTCCAAATCTTCTCGCCTAAGCCCCTTGACAGTGCCTTGTGTTCCAACTGGCATAAAAACAGGAGTCTTTATGTCTCCGCGTGGCGTATGAAAAATTCCAGCGCGTGCGCCAGTTTTAGGACATTCTTTTATTATTTCATAACTATAAAATTCGTCTTTCATAAGGTTCCTTTCATTTAGTAAAAATTTATTATTGAATAAACATCGCATCGCCAAAACTGAAAAAACGATATTTTTCATCGACCGCAGTTTTGTAAATAGCCAATGTTTTGTCGATATCCCCAATAAATGCTGACACAAGCATAATCAGTGTGCTTTCTGGCAAATGAAAATTTGTAATCAATGCATCAACAACCTTAAATTTATATGGAGGATAAATAAAAATTTTGGTTTCTCGTCTCTGTGGGATTAATTTCCCTTCTTCGTTTACGCCACTTTCAAGCGTTCGCACAGATGTTGTTCCAACTGCAATTATCCTACGCCCCTCAGCCTTTGCTTTGTTGATTTTGTTTGCAACATCTTCTGTTATTTCAAAATATTCGCTGTGCATTTCATGGTTTAAAATATTATCTTCTTTGACAGGACGGAAAGTTCCCAAACCAACATGCAAAAGCACTTCCAAAACTTCCACCCCTTTCGCTTTTATTTTTTCCAAAAGTTCAGGTGTAAAATGAAGTCCAGCTGTTGGTGCTGCACTTGAACCGTCTACCTTTGCATAGACGGTCTGATAACGGTCTTTGTCTTTCAACTTTTCTTTTATATATGGTGGAAGTGGCATCGAACCAATTTCCATGAGATGTTCTTCAAAAGTTTTATTTTTATCATATTCAAACTTGACCAAACATGCGCCATATTCGCTCTTTTCTAACACACGACATTTAATATTTTCGTTGAAGACAAGTTCTGTGCCAATATCTAGCCTTTTTTGAGGTTTTGCAATGACCTCCCATTCAGTTAAATTGTGGCGTTTTTGGAGAAGTATTTCTATCTTTGCGCCAGTGTTTTTGTAGCCAAAAAGCCTAGCTGGAAGCACTTTGCTGTTGTTGACAACAAGCACATCTCCCCTTTTTAGAAAATCAATGATATCATAAAAATGCTTGTGTTGTATTTTGTCCGTTTTTTTGTCATAGCAAAGAAGCCTCGAATGGTCCCGAGGTCCAATTGGAGTTTGAGCGATTTGTTCCTGTGGCAAATCATATGCGTATGTTGAACGCAACAATTCTCTCTGCATAATAAATCCTTATAGTTTAATATTTTCAAAAATTTTAATTTGTTAAAAATGTTGGCGCAAAATTTTGTCAAAACTATTTTGCTGTGTATTCAATCCCTAAATGTTTGTATGCGTTTTCAAGTGCCACACGTCCACGCGGAGTTCGTGCAATAAAGCCAAGTTGTAAAAGATAAGGTTCATAGACATCTTCAATTGTGCTGGCATCTTCACTGATTGTTGCAGAAAGCGTTTCAAGCCCAACTGGACCACCGCCAAATTTGTGGATAATGCTCTCCAAAATCTTGCGGTCGATAAAGTCTAGCCCAAGTTCATCAATTTCCATCTTTGCAAGTGCTTGGTCAGTAATTTCTTTGGTAATTTTGCCAGTTCCAAGCACTTCGGCATAATCTCTCACACGCTTCAAGAGTCTGTTGGCAATTCTTGGAGTTCCACGCGAGCGTTTTGCGATATCAAGACTTGCTTGGTCGTCTATTTCAATCTTCAAAATCTTTGCTGAACGCTTTACAATGACCTGCAATTCGTGGTCAGCATAGAGTTCCAAACGGCAGATTACGCCAAATCTGTCGCGGAGAGGACTTGTCAGCATGCCTGCTCTGGTTGTTGCGCCAATGAGGGTAAATGGTTGTATTTTAAGGCGCATATTCTTGGCAGAAGGACCTTTTCCAACAATGAAATCTAACGCGAAATCCTCCATGGCAGGATATAAAATTTCTTCCACCGTCTTGTTAAGTCTGTGGATTTCATCTATGAAAAGCACATCGCCTTTGTTTAGATTGGTGAGTATCGCCGCAAGGTCGGCAGCATGTTCAATGGCTGGGCCAGAAGTAATTTTAAATTGTGACCCCATTTCGTTTGCAATGATATGAGAAAGAGTGGTCTTGCCTAGTCCCGGAGGCCCATACAAAAGTACATGGTCCAAAGCATCTTTTCTTGATTTTGCTGCTTGAATATAAACCTTTAAACTCTCTTTGACCTTGTCTTGTCCGACATAATCGTCCAGTTTGGTTGGTCTTAGAGAATTTTCAATTTCTGCATCAGTCCAATTTTTTGTGCTTGTTATAAATCTATCTTCCATAAGCGTTTCCTTTTTTGTTTTTTATTAAAACATATTGCGTATTATTCGATACATGATTAACATACTACACAATATATTGTAGTGGTATGCAAATTACATCTCAACGCCCCAAGTCTTTCAAAACTTTCAAGATGATTTCTTCTGCTGTGATGTCTGCGGTCGCCTTGCTTCTTGCTAATCGATAAGCCTCGTTTTTGTTTACGCCAAGATTGATGAGTGTTTCAACAGCATCATTGAGTGCATTTTCATTGTAATTCGCCTCAAAATTATTGTTTCCATCAAGAAGAGGTAGTCCAGTTGCTGAAAGTTTATCTTTGAGTTCCAAACAAATTCTCTCAGCACTCTTTTTTCCAAGCCCTTTGATTTTTGAAAGCAAATTTGCATCTTCGCTCACAATAGCAACAAGTAAATCTGATAACTTTATTCCAGATAATATTGTTATTGCCATTTTTGGCCCAATTCCTGACACCGTTATAAGTTTCAAAAACATTGATTTTTCTTCCACTGTGGCAAATCCATAGAGACATACTCCTGTGTTTTCACTGACTTGCAAATATGTCAAAACTTTGGCGGTCTCTCCTTCCATTGGCAGAGCGACAAGTGTGTTGTTTGAAATCGTCAGTTCGTAGCCTACCCCTCCGACATTCAAAATGCATGTGTTTTCATATTTCTCTTCGACCGTTCCGATTAAAAATCCTATCATTTTTTCTCCTTAAAAAATTTTGTGATTTATGTATTTTGATTTTATATCATATTGTTGTTTAATCTTGGATTGATTTGACTGTGACATAGTGCAATCGCAAGTGCGTCTGCCGCATCATCAGGTTTTGGAATTTTCTCCAAACCAAGCACTGCTTTGACCATAAATTGCATCTGCTTTTTGTCTGCTCGACCATTTCCTGTGAGTGCTTGTTTAACTTGCATTGGAGTGTATTCAAAAATGCGTTCACAATATTTTTCACATGTCAGAACAATTACACCTCGCGCCTCAGCAACAGGAATTACTGTTGTTTGGTTATGAAAATAGAACAATTCCTCTATGGCTATTTCATCTGGTTTGTATCTTTCAATAAGCACACGCAGTGACTCTTCAATCCTCAAAAGTCTGACTGGAAATGTTTCTTCTTTTGGAGTTTCAATCACGCCATAGTCCACAACTGCATTATTTCGATGTGTGTCAATAATTCCAAATCCAACAATTCCATATCCTGGGTCAATTCCTAAAATTCTCATGACTTTATTGTAATAAAAAAGCCTCATTTTGTCAAACAAAACAAGGCCTAATTCAAACTATTCTTCATCAGGAAGGTTTACGTTGTGATAAACTTCTTGAACATCATCCAAATCTTCAAGTGCGTCAAGCATGCGTTGGAATTTTGGAAGTTGTGTTTCGTCCAAATCTACATACAAATCTGGAACAAGACTTGTCTCAGCAGAAACAACATTGTATCCTTTCTTTTCAAGTGCGTCACGCATATGTCCATGTTGATTTGGTTCAGTTATGATTTCAACGCTATCTTCGTCTTCAATCACATCAACGGCACCTTCTTCAATTGCGTCAAGCATAAGAGTTTCAACATCTTTAACATCAACAACAACGACGATTCCTTTGCTTTTAAAAAGATATGAAACGCAGTTTGTTGAACCTAAACTTCCGCCATGTTTATCAAATGAGTGTCGAACATCGCCTGCGGTACGGTTTTTGTTGTCTGTAAGACATTCAACGATGACTGCTGAGCCACCAACACCATAACCTTCATAAGTTATTGCTTCGTAGTTTACACCTGAAAGTTCACCAGATGCTTTTTTGATTGAGCGTTCAATATTGTCATTTGGCATATTGTTTTCTTTTGCTTTGGCAATGATATCTTTGAGTTTGCTGTTGACATTAGGGTCTGGACCGCCTGCCTTTACGCAAACAGCGATTTCTCTGCCGATTTTTGTGAATATTTTGCCTCTTGCGGCATCAGTTTTTCCTTTTTTGGCTTGTATATTATGCCATTTTGAATGTCCAGACATTTTTATTCTCCTTAATTTTTATAATGATAATCCATTTGATGTAAATTTGTCAATTAAATTCTTCTTTTGTTGATTTCATACATGATAATTGACCCAGAAACTCCGGCATTTAGACTTTCAATCCCTGCTTTCATAGGAATTTTGATGGTTTTGTAACAAATATTTGCAATTTCATCACTAACCCCTTGCCCTTCATTTCCAACAACCACTCCAAGAATTTGGTCCGTGTTTGGCTTGAAATCAAATATATTTTCGCCATTCATATCACAGCAAATAAGTTTTAAATTGTGCTGTTTTGCAAACTCGACAAAATCTTTTCTTGTCATCTCAAAAACTTTGCTGTCAAACACCGCTCCAACACTGCTTCTTATAAGTTTGCTGTTGTTTCTTTTGACAGAGTTAACCAAAAACACATATTCAAAACCGCTGGCAAATGCTGTTCGAATCAGTGTTCCAACATTTCCTGGGTCTTGAAGACCGTCCAAAACAAGAAAGTTTGTTTTTGGCTTTTCCACAACATATTGTGAGAGGTATGCAATGCATAATACCTTCTGTGGTGTTTTAGTGTCAGCAAGTTGCTCGATTGTTTTGTCGTCGACGAGATACACTTCTTTCGTTTTTGGGTCAAATGGCAATATCTCCATGCTTGTCAAAATGCATTTTGGAACAATCACCTCTTTTGCAAGTGCATCTTTTATTATTTTGACATTATCTAAAAAAAGCAAAGACATATTTTCGCGTTTTTGCTTTTTAAGGTTCTGTATAAAGTTTTTACTTGCCTTCTCCAAGTTAAGCCTTCTTTGCTGTTTCAACAAGGCTTGCAAAAGCCTCTGGTTCTCTTACTGCAAGGTCTGCAAGTACCTTACGATTCAAACTTACATTAGCTTTTTTGAGTCCAGCGATAAATCTTGAATATGAAATATCGTTAAGTCTGCAAGCAGCATTAATTCTTGTAATCCAAAGAGCACGGAAATCTCTCTTCTTTTGTTTTCTTCCAATATAAGCATATTGTCCGCTCTTCATAACTTGTTCACGAGCAGTTCTGTAAAGTTTGCTCTTTGCTCCAAAGTAACCTTTGGCTTGTTTTAAAATTTTTCTACGCTTTTTAACGGCGTTTACTCCTCTTTTAATTCTCATTTTTCCCTCCTAATTACTTGCAGAGCAGTGTCTTGATATTGCTTGCATTCTTTCCAGCAATATAAGAACCTTTTCTGAGTTTTCTTTTACGACTTTTTGATTTGTTTGTCAAGAAGTGACCTTTGTTTGGTCTTGCATACTTAACTTTTCCTGTGGCTGTGAGTGAAAATCTCTTTTTTACGCCACTATGTGTTTTCATTTTTGGCATTTTCCCTTTCTCCTTTATTTAGTTTTTTTCGGATTGATTACAACTGAGACATTTCTGCCCATAACAACAGGTTCTTTTTCAATAAAACCATATTCAGACAAATCTGCCACAAACTTTTTGACATCTTCAACAGCATTTTTGGAATATGCTTGTTCCCTTCCTCTCATACGGAGTGAGACTTTGACTTTGTCGCCATCTTGAAGAATTTTTTGAGCGTTTTTAAGCTTGAAACTTGTGTGATATTCATCAATACGCATTGTAAGTTGGATTTCCTTAACTTCGCTGATTTTTTGATTTTTGCGAAGTTCTTTTTCCTTTTTTACAGTGTCGAACTTGTATTTGCCATAATCCATAAGTTTGCAAACAGGTGGATTGCCGTTTGGATTCATAAGCACAAGGTCAAGACCATCTTGGTCAGCAACATTTTGTGCTTCTTGTTTTGAAAGGATTCCAAGTTGTTCTCCTTCTGCTCCAATTAGTCTAACTTCTTTTGCTGTGATTTGTTCGTTGATTAAAAGTTCCTTGAAAATTGTCGTAATCTCCTTTAACAAAAAATTGGTAGGACGCAAAATATCCTACCAAACCAAAAACGAATAAAAGTATTCAAGTTTTGGACCATATCAAAACGAAATTCGACAGGTGAGAAGGTGGACTTCTGCTTTCTTACTGACATATATTAACACATACAAAATGCCTTTGTCAACTATTTTTTCAATATTTTTTCTTATTTTATTTATCTTGTTTTATTTTCTTTTTGTTGTTAGTTTTCTTTTTTCTAAATTTAAACCATTTTAATGGTGAAGATTCCAAAATTTGTCCAGTTTTTATGACCACCAAATCACAATGCTCCACAGCATAACCTTTCATAATTGCTTTTCCGAAGATGGTTAGTCCTGCGATAAGTGAACTTACAAGGCAAGTCACAATAAAATATACACTTGGTTCAAATATGCGCATATTTAGCACCAAACTCACGCCACCTGCACCGCTCAAAATTCCACAAATATCTCCGACAACATCTCCGCAAAAAGACGAGACTTTTTCAGTGTTTTTGCAGAGCAACATCGCAGTTTTGTAACCTGTTTGCTCGCGATATTTTTCCAACACTTTTTCGTTCAGAGAAGCCACAGCAATTCCTATCATATCGAAAATTACTGCAAGTATGATAAAAAAAACAATTACAAACATAGACCAAAAAATTGAGAGGTTTGGAAACAGACTTTGTGAAAGCACGCTCAACACTATCGATAAAGAAATGGACAGGACAAAAGTCTTATATGCCCATCTTAAATTGGATTTTTTCATGATATATTATATTGTTTTTGGACAAGATTTAGGACAACAAAAGTGGCACAGATAATCAAAAAAGAGACTTTTTACAGCCCCTTTTCAATTTCTTCTATTTCGTCAGCAATCATAACTTTGAGTTCTGGAATAAGTTCAGCAATAGGAATAAACAATTTTTCACCTGTTGCCCTGATTGTCACTTCCGCTTCTGAATTCGCCATAGTTTTTGGACTTATTACGACTCTAATAGGAACACCCATAAGTTCACTGTCGTTAAGTTTGACCCCGGCAGAAGCATTTCTGTCATCAAACAGCACTTCAATTCCCGCAGATTCCATTTTTTTGTAGAGTTCCTCTGCCACAGCACTGACATTTTCGTCATCAATTCTTATTGGGCAGAAATATACTTGCCATGGAGCAATAGTCATTGGCCAAACAATACCCTTGTCGTCCGCTTTTTCTTCAATTATACTTGCAAGCGCTCTGCCAACACCTATGCCATAGCACCCCATAATCGCTTCTTTTGCTGTTCCATCAGACATGTTGATTTTCATTCCCATTGGCTTTGTGTATTTTGTGCCAAGTTGGAAGATGTTTCCAATTTCAATTCCACGTGTAAGAGTCAGTTTTTCTTGACATTTTGGGCACAAATCTCCCTCTCTTGCCAGTGAAAAGTCATAGAAAGTGACATCTTTTAAGTCTCTTGTCATGCTGACATTTTTAAGGTGAAAATCTGATTTGTTTGCACCTGTAACAAAATTCTCCAATCCTTTTAATGTTTCATCATAGAACACAAAACTGCCTTCTGGCAAGTTTAGATTTACGCAACCAATATTTCCTGCACAAAGTCCGTATTTTTCAACATCGACTGGATAGAGTTCACTCAAAACGAGTTTTTGAAGTTTTGTTTCGTTTACATCACAGTCACCACGGACAAAAGCAACCACCAATTTTTCGTCAAGAGTTTGATAACAAACAGCTTTTGCTGTGTGTCTAGCATCTGTTTCAAGAAAAGCACAAACTTCTTCAATTGTATGAGCATTTCCAGTGAACACTTCTTCCATTTCGCCTTTCACAGTGTGGTCATTTTCTTCCTTTATGGATTTTGCAACTTCCATATTGCTTGCGTAACCGCAATGTGGACAAATTACGAGTCTATCTTCGCCAGCATCTGTCACAGCCATATATTCATGTGAAATTTTTCCACCCATCATGCCGTTGTCACCTTCAACAACGACAAAATTTTTGAAACCTATGCGTTTGTAAATTCTGATGTATGCATCATAAACTTTTTTATAGTATGCGTCCAAATCTTCTTGACTGGTGTGGAAAGAATAAGCGTCTTTCATTGTGAACTCACGCACTCTGATAAGCCCACCTCTTGCTCTTGCCTCATCACGAAACTTGGTTTGAATTTGATATATCATACATGGCAAATCTTCGGGACTTGTAACGGTGTTCAAAAGCATATGAACAGCCGCCTCCTCGTGTGTCATTCCAAGAAGCATATCGTGCCCTGTGCGGTCTTTAAAACGCACCATTTCGTCCTTGATTGAGGAATATCGTCCGCTCATATCCCAAAGTTCACGAGGCATAACGACAGGAAACAACACTTCTTGTCCGCCAAGAGCGTTCATTTCCTCTCTTATGATGTTTTGGATTTTGAGACTTACTCTTTGTGCAGGTGGAAGCAAAGAAAAAATACCCGTTCCAACTTGTTTGATGTAACCTGCTCTTAAAAGCAATATATGACTTTTTAAACTTGCTCCGTTTGGAGTTTCTTTAACGCGTTTTCCGACCAATTTGCTGATTTTCATGATTATTCTTCTTCCTCCGTGATTGAATCCAATTCTTTTTTGATTACAAACAATTTCCCTGTCGTTTTTGCTAGTTCCTCTTGTGCGAATTTAGCCAAAACACTTGCTCTCTCAAAAAGTTCTTGTGCCTCTTTGAGCGGAAGTTGTTCGCGTTCAAGTTTGTTTATAATATCTTCCAATTCTTTTATTGCTTCTTCATAACTCATCTTTTTTTCTCCCAAATTTAAATTACAACCAATCAAAGTTATTGTTCCAAGCGGACATCTGCAAGCACTTTTCCGTCCATAAAGTTGATTTCAATAGGTTTTTGTTTATCAACATCGGAAACAGTCTTCACGCACTTTCCATCTTGCTCTATTTTAGCATATCCAAGTGCCAAAATGTCAAGTGGATTGTGTTTGTTTAAGTGTGCACATTTAAGTTTTAGGTCAAAATCCATGTTTTTGAGCATATTTTCAATTCTGTTTGATGTGCGCACCACCAGTTTGTCCAAAAATAATTTTTTGTTTGTAATGTAGTCCTCTGCAAGCACAACGAACTTGTTCTTATCGTTTGCCAAGGTCATTGTTTTGTCGGCAATAAAGTTGTCAAGTTGTCTTGAAAGTCTGGACAAATCTTTGATAAGACCTGCTTTGGATTGTTTTGTATCTTTTGTCAAAAGTTCTGCTGCTGCACTTGGAGTTGGTGCTCTCAAATCGCTTACAAAATCGACAATAGTGAAATCTGTTTCATGTCCGACTGCTGAGACGATAGGCTTTTGGCAATTGTATGTTGCTCTTGCCACAACCTCTGTGTTATACGCAGACAAATCCTCCAAACTTCCACCACCGCGTGCCACAATCACCACATCAACTTTGTCATAATTGGAAAAGAATTCAATTCCTTTGGCAATTTCATTTTCCGCTCCAATGCCTTGCACTTTACAAGAATAAAGCACGATATCAATTGCTCTATTTCGTCTCCAAGTCACATTTTTGATATCTTGAATGACCGCTCCATCTTTGGAAGTTACAACACCAATACGCTTGATGCATTCTGGAACAGGTTTCTTATGTTCCTGAGCAAACAGACCTTCTGATTCCAGTTTGTTTTTAAGTTCCAAAAATCGCTGATACAAAAGTCCCAATCCAAACGGTTGAACTTTGGTCACCAAAAAGTTGAATCTTCCAGTTTTGGTGTAATAGTTTGGAGAGCCCACCACTTCCACCATATCGCCTTCACAAACATTTTCAAGCACATCGGCATAAAAAGAGACGCAAGAGAGCGAACTCTCCTCGTCTTTAAGAGAAAAATATATTTGATTTTTTGCTCTTGAAATGCCAAAAACTTCTCCAACGATTTTAATGTTGTGGAGAAGTTCCTCGCTATTAAAAATAGACTTTATGATGTTGTTAAATTTTGTAACCGTTAGGGTGTATGCTTGTGTCATAGACTTTTGATGATGGCAGAAATTAGACCATTTATAAATTTTGAAGATTTTTCTGTGCTGTATTTTTTGGCAAGTTCCAGTGCCTCGTTGATGGCAACTGCAACGCTTGTGCCACAAAATTCAATTTCAGTGAGTGCCAAATACACGAGCGCGAGGTCAATCTTGAAAAGTCTGGAATATTCATAATTTTTCAAGTTGGCTTCAATTTGAGTTTTCAATGTGTCTTTGTTTGCTTCAAAACCAGACATGATATCTTCAAAAAATTTAACATCTTCTTCTTTTTTAAGTGGCGTCAAGTTTTCCTTTGACAATTCTTTTTCACATTCATGAAACAGTCCTTCAAAAATCAATTTAAAGGCATTTTCTCTTGCTTGTTTACGCATTTTCAACCTCTTTGTCACATTCAACATTTATGACATGAATATTGATTTTGAGTGGTTTGAGTGCAACCATGGTTGACAGCGAATTTCTGATGTTTTCTTGAACTCTGTAAGCAATATCTGGAACGCTGTATCCAATGTAAATATTGATATAAACATCGATGGTCAAAGCACCATTTTTTTCAAATTTAATTTCCACACCATCATCATAACGATTGAAAAGTTTCTTTATCCATGGACGAGTGGAATTTGTTACGCTTTCCACGCCGTTGATTTCCTTTGCCGCCAAATTGATTATGGAAACAAGAATTTTTCTGTCAAGTGTAATTTTGCCATTGTTTGCAGGTTGAATTTTTTCTGCCATAATTTACTCCTTGTGTAATACGAAAGTATTTTATCATATGTTATTGATTTTTGCAAACTATTCTGCGGAAATTACAACAATATTTCTAAGTTCTGTGCCAAGTTGTTCTTTAACAATGGTGGTTATTTGAGCAACTTCGTTTTCAGTGAGACTTGTTCCTTTGACAACAACATTAACTTTGTTTCCAACTGAAATTACGCAGTCAGAAAAACCTTGGGCTTTAATCAAACCTTCAACGGCAAGTTCTTTTTCCATGGTTGCAATAAGTGCAAGTTTGGCATCTTCTGCACTCTTGATTGCTGCCTCTGTGGAAGAAGCACTGTCGATGATGGCATCATAATACAAAATTTCTTGGTCACGAGTGCTTTCTCTGTTGTTTCTATAAGATGTGAAGTAACTTGTTGTGGCAACGGTTGTGCCAGTTTCTTTAACTTGGTTGTTGAGCACGATATTGAGGTAGCCAGTCACTCCAAGCAAGACTACCATAACTGATAAGATGATGATTTTTGTTCTTTTTTTCATATATGTCTCCTTTTACGCTAAAATTGTTATTTCGTTTTGACTTACTTGCAAAACTGTTTCAACGGCTTCTAATATTGCCATCTTGACTTTGACATCTTCTGCCCCTTCGGCTACAACGACCACCCCCTTTACAACAGGATAAAGTTCTTTGACCACCACAGGTTGTCCAGACACCAGAATTATGTTTTCAGTCGTTGTTGTGGTCTGTATTCCGTCTGATAACATTGTTTTTGTTTCTGTGTCTGTGGCGTACTCATAAGAAAACCCGCTCTGCAAAGTGATTACGACATTCACATGACCGACACCTGAAATCTTGGACAATACATTACATAATCTATTCTCTAAGTCTTGCACATATTCCTGTGTCGTAGAGGAGTTTTCTGTCGAAAGGTCACTCGATTTGTCATTTTTGGAAATTTGCAGACCAGAAAAACAAATTGCACAAACAATAATCCCGATAAAAATCGCCAAATATATTTGGATATGTTTAATATTTTTAATTTTTAACCAAGCATCTTTAATCTTACTCATCAAACTTTACCTCCACATCTTGAAAATCTGAAAAACTATCAATCAGTTCTCTAATCTTATATTTTGCTTTCGATATATCCTTACTGCCAAAGTTTTCGGTATATTCTAAATCGCGTAAATCGACATAAATTCCATAAATTTTCAAAGTTTTGTCAAATATGTTTGCATTTATTGCAACCTTGACTTTCTTTAAACCCAAGTCTTCAATTTTCGTGCTTAAATCTTCGGAAAGAGCATTAAGTTTGTCAAGATTGAACTGTTCCAAATATTCTGTTTGCAAACTGCTTTCACTTTGATAAAAAAATTTTGAAAGGTCGAAATCTTTTCCAAAAACTTGTGGAAGAGGCAAGATTATCACAAGCAATATCACAAAGGAAAAAATCACTTTGGTATATTTGTTGATTTGTCCTTCTGGCAAGATAAATTCTGCCAAAACACTCAAAATAATCACCCCTGCAATTGAAAGTAGCCAAGACGAAACTCCGTTCATACCGCCTCCTAAATCAAATTTGCACTAAGCATAATGAGTCCTGTAAGAACCAAATACATAAACGCAACAGCAACAATGAGAGCAATCAACATGGACATACTTTTTGATATTTCGCTGATAAAACTTGCAATCTTTTTGTCGCCAATAGGCTCTATTATTCCCGCCATAAATCTTAGTGCCAACATGAATATCACAATGCTTAAAACAGGTGCAACGATTGTCGATAATAGCAAGAAAAGTCCAACTCCACCTACTGCGTTTTTGATTAAGACGCTACTTGCCATGATGATGGAAAGTCCATCTGACACATATCCTCCCACAATTGGGACATAACTTTTTATGGCATATTTTGCTGTACGAATTGAAAGTCCATCGACTGTCCCAGCCATTATTCCTTGGATACTTACAAAGCCCAAGAATAATGTGAAACAAAGTCCCATAAGCCATTTGAAAGTGCCTTGCAAGAAACTAACAAAATGTCCAAGTTTGACATTGTTTGACAAATTTCCAACAATGGAAAAGACCATTGAGAAGATAAAGATTGGCAAAAGTACATAGGTGTTTAATGACACAAACAAATTTCCAAGCAGTGCGATAGCAGGCTGATAAATTCCAACTGAGACAGTTCCTCCAACCGCAGTCATAAGCGTCAGTAATATTGGAAAAATCGCATCAAACATTGACTTTATGCTGGACAGCGTTGTGGTGGTCAGTTTCATAATTTGCACAACTGTTGTCCCCAAAAACACTATGACAATGCCATAAGTTACAAAATGGACGATATTTCCAATTCCTTTTCCGTTTGAAATCGGTTTAAGAGCGGAGACCATTCCACCCAAAATTGCGATGGAGATAATGCTGGCAATAATTGGAAGATACGCCTTTAAACTCGACCAAAAAATTGAACCAACTGCTGAAAAGAAGTTTTGTGACTCGTCAGCGTATTCCCCAGAAATTACATACTCCACTTTTTCCACAAAACTTTGAGAAGCAAAAAGCCCCTGCGCCTTTGTGCTTAATTGTTTGACAATCAGGTCAAGTTCAGAAAAATCCAAATTGGAAAGTTGTTTGTCAACTTCTTCTGTAAGTTCTTTTTCAAGGTCACTCTGCTCTTGTGAAGAGTCTGCAAGTGCGATGTTGCAAGTAAATCCATTTGCGATGTCAAATCTTCCATAAAAACAACTCAAAAAGATAAAGGCAATCAAAAACCAGACATATTTTTTCTTTTTAATTCTCTTTTTCATTTTGGCAACAACTCCATGACGATGTCCAAAATGCTGGTAACAATCGGAAGTGCCATAGCCAAAATCACAATTTTTCCACCAAGTAAAACTTTGTCGGCAAGACTGGAATTTCCTGTATCATTACATAAGCCCGCAGTAAACTCTGTCAAATAGCCAATCCCGATAATTTTAAACACCACACCATATAAAGAGGAATTGATTCCTGAGGTTTGGAAGATTTGATTAAAGACATCAAAAATGTTTGAAAGATATGAGAGAGTATAAAAAATGACAATAATTCCGCCGACAATAGAAATAAAAATCGCGAAATCAGAACGCACTGGCTTGACGATAAGGCAAGCAATGCAAGTTATTATTGCCACTGCCAATATTTTGTAAAGCGTGTCCATTCTCTCTCCTTTTCTTGAATTGTAGATTTATAATATTTCATAAATTGAACTAAAATCTTAAAGAAAGAAACTTGCAAAATTAAAGAGTGTTTTGATGCTGGTAAAAAGTTCGGAAATCATGCCTATAACCATGAATAGCACAATGACAACACCAGCAAGTGTCGCCAAAGTGGATATGTCATCTTTTCCACTGTTTTTGAGAATTTGACCGATGACCGCTGTCAAAATTCCTATGCCAGCGATTTTAAAGATAATTTCCACATCCATAACTCACCTTCCTAAATGAGAATAACTGCCAAAAACAGACCAGCAACAACTCCAAGTTTAAGCGACAGCGCACCATATTTTTTCTGTTCTTGGTCGCACAACTCTTTAATTTCTGAAAATCTTGCTACGAAAGAACTTATTTCTTTGGTTTGATTTTCAACATCACTTCTTCCCAAAGTTTTGAAAAACAACAAAATCAAATCTTTTTCTTCCTGCTTCAAAATATCGTTCTTTTTGAAAATTTCTTCGCTGGAAAGTTCGCATTTTTTGTCAAGATAATCAATAAATCTCTCATCAATCCCAAGTAGGTCTTTTTTGCTTGCTTCATCAAAATTCAAGAGCAAAACTTTAAGTCGTTCACGAGAGAAATTGATTTCCAAAGATAGTTTGTCTGCAAGAGCAATAAGCGAAGCAAAAAATTTTTTTCTTCTCATGTATTTTCGTGAAAACATATATCCAACAAAAGTGCAAATACAAAAGAGAAACACAATAAACAAATACTTCACATTCGCCTCCTTAACGATATATTCTGCTCAAATTTTCATCGTAAACGCCTTCATAAGTCCCAGGTCCATTTCTTTTTGAAAGAAGAATATAACGCTTGAAAATTTTTTCTTTTATCAACTTTTCAAAGAGAGGTTTTTTGCAGAAAACTTCCATGCTGTCTGCATGCGTGGAAGCAAGAACTTTCACTCCACAAGAACTGGCATAGCGTATTGCCTCAATATCTTCTTCTTGTCCAAGTTCGTCAGTGACGATGATGTCAGGAGAAAGTGCTCTTATACCATTTTCAAAACCAATCTTTTTGCTGGAAAAAGCAATTTTATCTGTATAAAACGAATTTATTCCGCAGTCCAATTCTCCGCGCTCGTCCAAAAGCAAAACATTATAAGCAAAATGTCTCTCGGAAAGTTGATAAACAAAATCCCTTAAAAAAGTCGTCTTTCCGCACGCTGGCGGAGATATGACGAGCGTGTTTTTTACGCCATCTTCATCGACTATATATGAATAAGCGGTCAAACTGCAATTTTTGATGACATGAGGGACTCGAATGTTGCAACTGGAAAAATTGGTCATGGTTTTGATGTGCCCGTTCTCTTCAATCAAGTTTCCACCAATTCCAATACGCACTGCTTCATCAGTGACAATAAACCCCTTTTTGATTTGTTCGTTGACAGAGTAAATGGAACATTCACTTGCTCGAAAAATAACATCTTCAATCATAATTTTGCTGGCATAAAGTGCGTTTGTCACGCTTGAAGTGACGCCGTTTTCAGAGAGATAATAATTTTTTCCGCTGACATTAACAACAACAGGTCTGTCTGCTCTTAGCCTTATTTCATTTACTGCTTTAAGATTGACCTTATCTGCCAAGACTTTGTAAAATTTGTCTGGCAAAATCTTCTCCAACATACTCCAATTCCCTCCCTTAACGCATTGTATGAGACTCCTTGCGCGTGATAACAAAAAAAGATGACAATATTTGTCTCTTTTTGCAAGAAAGGTTTGTAACTTTTTAATTTGACTTGACAAAAGCGTTTTTTCTGAATATAATGTTGATACTGGGCTAGATGGGGAGTTAGCGGTGCCCTGTAACCTGCAATCCGCTATAGCAGGATTGAACAGTTGTTTAGATGCATTTTGGTTGAAAATGAGCACAATTTGCAGGCGTTGAAATTAAGGTCTTATGCAATTTGCTCCTTCGAACCATGTCAGGTCCTGACGGAAGCATCATTAAGGAGAACGGCAGATGTGCCATGAGGAAACTTTGGTGGAGTTTGCAACTTGTGAGGCAGTCGGTCAAAGTGCAACAACGCTTCCGCCCAGTCATGAAAAAAGTGAGGCAATTACCTCACTTTTTTGTTTTTATATTATTGTTTTTGAGTCTGTTTTTTCGGCTGTTTTTGTTCTTTTTTGACAGTCTCTTTCAAGTTTTCAACTTCTTTTTTGATTGCTTTTTCGCCTTTATTTACGAGTTGTTTTGCTTCTTGGGAATGTTTATACAAAAGAGCACCAGTCACAAGTCCTGCGCCAAAACCGACTATCATACAAATTTCTTTCATTTGTTTCCCTCCTACTGTTATTGTTTGCAAAAATGTTAT
>JBJFCL010000016.1:0-16493 GCA_051888935.1 Candidatus Caccovivens sp.
TGGGGTTTTACCCCACTTTGAAAAACCACGGGTTTTACCCGTGGATTTTTATTATTTTAATTTGTGACGAATATTTGTTGTTTATGTTTAAAATCGTCTAATTATGTCGAAAAATGGTGTCAAATAGTGTCATATTGACACAAAAATGATGTCAGAAAAGACTAATTTTGTAAAATTTTGTAAAATGTACAAAAATTTTTGACACAAAAAATTGACTATGAAAAAGTTTTCTCATAAAATTTCTTGTATAAAAAAAGGAGATAATTTTCATGAAAAACGACATGGTTTGGGCAAAGACAATACTTTCTGTTTATCGCTATTTGGAGCGTATTTGTGACGCTATTGATAATATTGTCATGAAGAGTGCACTAGGTAGTTACAATATTGTTGGGCAGGACTATTCTTTTAACAATGTTTATTCTATTTCACAAAAAATAATTGATTATTCAGAAAGAAAAATCACTCTTATCAATTTGAAAATCTTGATTGAAGATATTTTGAAAGAGATTGCTCCAAATGATGCAAAAATCTTGATTGAAAGATATGTTGAAGGCATCAAAAGACGGGAAATGGCAGAAAAATTTGATATCGGACTTCGAACTGTTTATCGAAAAATTGACCATGCTGAGCAGGCGTTTGTCAAAAAAATGCGTTTCAAAGGCTATGACGCTTTCAAGATGCAGGAATGGTTAAAAAATGAACTATGGATAAAAAATGCCTATCTTGCTATTGAAAATAATGGCGACGAGGGTTTTCAAATTTCTGGTGTTGGTTTGAAGAAGGCGGTTTCAATGTGAGAGACACTTTTGGGGTCATAGTTGACTTTCGTCAAACTCAAAATAATCTCCATGTCGTTTGATTTTGCTTTGTTTTTTGCTCTCATTACGAGTTTTTGTTATTTGCATTATTTTTGACGGTTTGATTAAAAAATATAAGATTAAAACGCTTGGCACACTGATTGCCACAATCAAAATTATTTTTGTGCCAGTGGAAAGCGATTTAAATTCTGTTTGAGCAGGGGTGTTTAGGACATCGGAACTTACAATTTCAAAACTTTCATTGTTGATGCCTATGTTTGTTAGTGCGTCACTCACGCCAGAAAACACATATCCAAATTGTGTTGTTCCATTTATATCAACGCTGGAAAAATACCAAAGAGAGTTTGTACTGGTCACTTGTTGACCAGTTTTTGTGCCATAGTAAGTTAGTGTAGAATTTGCGGGGAGTTGGGTTACGGTCACGCTATTTTGATTTGGACTTTCATAAAGAGAATATGGAACAAAAATTTTATATGATGCATTAGCATAAGCCTGCGTTGGAGTGCCTTTCATAAGCGACACTTTGTCTTGCTTTACATATCCAGTTATATCCTTATATGTCACTTTGAAATAATCGTCCACACTATATTCGACTTTGACAAAATATGAGTATGGAATCTCAAACATTGCACTGCTTTCACTTGGTGTCGAGCACAGATATACCGAGGTTGCTTGCACTTTGGCAAAATAAGAGGTCTCTGCACTTGCAACTTTGATTGGAGACATTGAAAGTATGAAAACAAATCCCAAAAATAAAACTAATTTTTTCATAGCAATATTTTAAAATGATTGGTTGCGTGGATAATAAAAGATTTTTGTCTTTTTGTTGTCCTTTTTATTTAATTTTGTATAACGGAGTTTTTATGGATACGAATTTAATTAAAAAAATTTTGAAGTTGGAAAAAACTATTTCACTAAGATACAACTCAAATAAATTGAACTTTTACAACAAAAAAGGCAAAGTTCACAAGAAACAAGTGCTTTTTCATAAGTGTAAAAAACGCAATCGTTGGGTGTTTGGCGGAAATCGTTCCGGAAAGACTGAATGTGGTGCGGTTGAAGTTGTGTATATGGCTTGTGGTGTGCATCCATATCGTAAAAATAAAATTACGGAGGGCTGGGTGGTCAGTCTTTCTAGACAAGTTCAAAGAGATGTTGCACAGCGAAAGATATTGCAGTATTTGCCAGTTTCTTCCATAGAAAAAATTGTTATGGTCAGTGGTGAACAATCTTTTGCAGAAAATGGCATCATTGATTTTATTTTGGTTCGTTCTAATGTTGGTGGAACAAGTCGAATCGGTTTTAAGAGTTGCGACCAAGGGAGAGAAAAATTTCAAGGGACATCGCTCGATTATGTTTGGTTTGATGAAGAGCCTCCGCAAGATATCTACAATGAATGCAAGATGCGTGTGCTTGACAAATGCGGAGATATTTTTGGAACAATGACACCACTCAAAGGACTAACTTGGGTTTATAATACCATTTATTTAAACGAAAATAATGACAGCGAAGTTTGGTGTGAGACAATGGAATGGGCGGACAATCCTTATTTGTCAAAAAAAGAAATTTCAGCAATGACAAAGTGCCTTTCGGCGGAGGAACTTGAAAGTCGACGCTACGGAAAATTTATGCAAAACGGTGGAATGGTTTACAGCGAGTTTGACGAGCAAATCCATGTCATTGACCCTTTTGTTGTGCCAAAAGATTGGCAAGACACAATTTCCATCGACCCTGGACTTCACAATCCGCTTTCTGCACATTTCTATGCCGTCGATTATGATGGAAATGTTTATGTGGTGGCAGAGCATTATCAAGCGGAACAGACGGTGGAGTATCACGCAGAAAAGATAAAGCAAATTGCACGCGAATTGAATTGGAAAACAGATAGACAAGGATATTTGCATGCACTTATTGATTCTGCTGCCACACAAAAAACGCTTTCAAGTCAAAAAAATGTGGTGGAACTTTTTTATGAAAACGGCATTTTGACAAATCCAAATGTCAACAAAGACCTTTTTGCAGGAATTTCTGTCGTTAAATCATATCTTAAAACTTCTGATGGGCGTAACCGACTTTTCATTTTCAAAAATTGCGTCAATTTGATAAGGGAAATAAAGAGTTATTGGTGGGGAAAAGACGATGTTCCAATTAAAAAAGATGACCACAGTCTTGACGAGATGAGATATTATCTTATGACAAAACCATTGAACAAAGAACCTCAAATTAAGACAGAAATCCAAAAAGATAAAGAAAAAATGGCAAGAAAGTTGAAATATAAAAAATATTTTTAAATCTGTTTGGAAATTTATAGAATTTTGTGGTAAATTATCTTTATGAGAGAAAATATAAAGAAAAGTTTTTACTTTGCTGTGTTTTTGTCATGCTTGTGTGCTATATTTTTGTGCACATACTTATTTCCAACAGCGAAAGCACTTGCTGTTGATGACACAATTACAATTTCAACTGAAACTGAATTAAAGAATTATGTCACAAATTATGATGTTGCAAATGCGAATGACAAAATTGTGCTTGGCGCAAATATCAATATGTCGAGTATTGTTTTAAATTCGACTATTGGAACACAAGAAATTCCGTTTGCTGGCACTTTTGATGGCAGAGGATACACAATTTCCAACTTGAATGTTGATGTTTCTCAAACTGAAACTTTAAGCAACGCATATGTTGGACTTTTTGGTGTAACGAATGGTGCAACAATTTCAAATGTTGCTCTCTCTGGAACGGTCAACTTGACAGCGGGGGATTGTGTTAATGCTTATGTTGGTGGACTTGTTTCACGAGCAATCAGCACAACAATAAAAAATTGCCAAACCACTGCAAAGATAAATTTCAACAATCTTGACAATAACATCAATTTTGGCTCGCTTGTTGGTTATGCAATCGACAGCGATATCTCTTATGTTGTTTGCCGTTCCCAAGGGTTTGGAACTTGGACTTTTTCCACCATTGACAATCAAGTTATGCGTTTTGGTGGAGTTGTTGGCAACTTGGATAATTCGCATCTTTCTTTTGCTGTTGTTGGTGTTAAATTTGATGCCATATTTTCAGAAGATTTTGTGGGAGATGTTTCCATTGGTGGTGCTGTTGGACAGGTGATTCAAGGTGGAAGTTCAGTCTTTAATGTTGCCATGGAAAACACTTTTGCCATAACAAACAACAACACGAATGTCGATACTATCATAAATGTTGGACAAGTTGTTGGAAGTGTGTCCGTTCCTGCACCAGAAAGCAAAAATTTGGCTTATATTTATTATAAGGAAAGTTCTGGAATAGCGCGTTTCGGAAGTATGGGCGGATATACATATGATGATGCGGACAACTATGATTTCATCTTGTCTACAACAGACCTTATGACAGGAAAAGATTATTTTCAAAACAAAAAATGGCACGACTTTTTGGGTGTGTGGGATTTCGATACCGTTTGGTATTTTGCTTCTTCAACAATTTATTTGCAAAGTTTTTATGGAAATTTCATTGTTTCCGCAACTAATTCGGACATATTATTGTCAAAGAGTGAACTCTCTGCTGGCTATCGCTATGGTGACAGAGTGGAAATGGAATTTGCTTTTAACAACACAAATGATGTTGATCTGAGCAATTTTTATAGTTTGTCATCTGTTCTTTTGAATGGTGTTGAAAAAGCAAAAATTGTCACAACGGTGGAGAATGGAGAAACAACATACAGACTTTCTTCGGCTGATACAAAAGTTTTGAACAATTATGAAATTGAAGCAACAACTGGCGGATTTAAGTTGATTGTGCGTTCCATAAGTTCATTTACCTCTGGATATTACTCCATTTCAAGCACGGCAAAGAGTTTTAAAGCGCAAATTTCATCTGTTTTGTATGACGAAAAAAATGTTTTGCAAGAGGGGAAAGTTCCGGGTTATGTTTTCTATGCCGAAGGAACAAACACCTCAACAGAAAATTTAACACTTTCAAAAATGACATACGGACAGACATATCGTGTTGAGACAAAAGCAAAACCTGACCTTGCTAATGCGTTTGTGGGTTGGTACTTGAAAAATGAAGATGGTAACGATGTTGCCATTGGCTCAAATGTTGTTTTGGCTTTCACTTTTGGACAAGGAAGTATTACAGACAATTGCGTTATTTATGCAAAATATCAAAACAATGCTCGTGTAGTGACATTTAAGTTGGACGATGGCGTTTCGCGTGTTGGACTTGACAGTGGAAATATTATTGTTGAACAAAACGGACAAAAAGTTGCTCTTTCAAAAGATAAACCTGTTATCAAACTTGAACTTTATATTAGGGAAGGTTATGAATTTGATATTGAGAATTTAAAGACCTTTTTAAATACATATACTTCAAGTGATTCGACTGCACAATTTTGTGAATTTGTGACTTCTAATGTTCAAGAAAATGGTGAAACTTATTATCAATTTAGTTTGAATATGGATTATCTTGGAAATGACTTTGCCAGTGCTTTCAATGTTGAAGTTTCAACTCAACAAGTGACACAAAAAGACAATAATTGGATTTGGATTTTGGTAGGCACGATTGGTGGCGCTTTTGTAATTGGATTAATTGTCATTTTGGTTATTGTGATTAAGAGTAGAAGCGGTGGACGCATGGGCGGTGGCGGTTTTAGTAAAAAATCATATAAAAATATGTATTATTAAAATCACTTTAATAAAAAAAGTTTGCTGATTTGGCAAACTTTTTCTTTTTGTTAACACTTTATTTTTTGAGTGCTGTTGCAAGAGTGTTGTCAACAATATTTTCCCATTTTGAAGTGGTTGTGATAACGCCAGCGTTGAGCATGACATTCATAAGATTCGTGAAACTTTCTTCACTGAGCACCATATCTCCACTCCAAGCATTTATGGCAACATATTGTCTTACTGCCACTGCAAGCTCTTCAACAGTGTTTCCTGTAAAAGATGGTTTTAGCGCTTGTGCAACTGTTGTGGCATCGTGTGATGCGATATATTCATAACCTTTTGCTACTGCTTTCAGAAATTTCTCTGCTTGTTCTTTGTGGTCACGAAGATAACTCTGTTTTGTTGCAAAGCAAGTGTATGGAATACTTCCAGATAATTCTCCTAAACTTGCAACAATATGACCATTGCTTTGATTTGCCACATTTGTTGCTGTTGGTTCAAAAAGTGTGCAATATTTCACACTTGCATCGCCGTCCCAAACGCTTGCAGTCAAGTTGAATTCGACATCAGTTCGTAAATTGATTTTGTCTGAATCAGTGCCTATTTCATAGCCGTTACTTTCAATGATATATTGAAGTGTCATTGCAGGAAGTCCGCCTTTTCTGCCTCCAATAATAGTCTCTCCAACAAGGTCATCAAGTTTGAAATCGTCATTTGCTTCTTTTGAAACAATAAATGAACCATCACAATGGGTCAGTTGACCAAATACAACAGGTTTGTCACTTGCACCTTCCTGCTGTGTGTAAACCACAGTTTCCGGTCCAGCCAAAATTATGTCTGCTGAACCTGTCAAAAGTGCACTCATTGACACATTTGAACCTCCACCATTTGTTAAGTTTACGGTCAAGCCTTCATCTTTGAAATAACCATTATTTATTGCAACATACAGCGGAGCATAGAAGATGCTGTGAGTAACTTCATTGAGTTCGATAGTGTTGTAATCTTTGTTGTTACAACCAGTTACCAAAAATCCTGTTGAAATTGACATAAGTAGAGCCATGCCTAGTATGCTGAGCTTTTTCCAAATTTTCATTTTTCCTCCTTACAAAAAAATCATATGTAAATTGGTTGCTTTTGGTTAAGATAATTTGAAATTCATCTGCAAAGAGCGTAAAAATATTTGGTGTTTTTGAACAAATATAGTAAAATATCTTGTAAATTAGGAGAGAAAATGGAAAAAACTTATCAACCGGAAAGTTTTGAAGAGAAGATTTATCAAACTTGGCTTGACAAAAAGTACTTTGCTTCAAAACCAAACAAAAACAAGAAAAAATATAGTGTTTGTATGCCACCACCAAATGTTACTGGAAAGGCTCATGTTGGGCACGCTTTAAACAACACTATTCAAGATATCATGGTGCGCTATAAGAGAATGCAAGGCTTTGAAGTGCTTTGGACACCGGGGACAGACCATGCCGCTATTGCCACCGAGGCAAAGGTTGTTGGTGCGCTTGAAAGTGAAGGGCTTAAAAAAGAGGAAATTGGCAGAGAAAAATTTATTGAGCGTGGTTGGCAGTGGTATAAACTTTATGGTGATACCATTTGCAAGCAACTTATGAAAATTGGCATAAGTTGTGATTGGGATAGGAAGGCGTTTACCATGGACGAAAATCTCAATCGTGCAGTTCGTCATGCTTTTGTTGAATATTACAAAAAAGGATATATTTACAAGGGAAAACGCGTCATTAACTATTGTCCACACTGCAAAAGTTCAATTTCAGATATTGAAAATGAATACAAAGAGCAGACCACAAAACTTTGGCATATTCGTTATCCTCTTGAAGATGGAAGTGGTGAGATTGTGGTTGCTACAACTCGTCCAGAAACCATGTTTGGCGACACCGCTGTTGCTGTCAATCCAAAGGACAAGAGATACAAAAACATTGTTGGAAAAAATGTTGTTCTTCCAATTGTTAATCGTCCAATTCCTGTTGTTGCAGATGAATACTGTGAGATGGAATTTGGAACTGGGGCAGTTAAAATCACACCTGCACACGACCCAAATGACTATGATTTGGGATTGCGTCACAATTTGCCAATGATTACAGTTATTGATGACGATGGAAAACTCAACGAAAATGCCGGCAGATTTGCAGGCATGGATAGAATTGAAGCAAGAAAACCAATTGAAGAAGAGTTGAAAAAATTGGGAGTTTTGGTAAAAACAGAAACTTACAAAAACAAAGTGGGGTGCTGTTGCCGTTGTGGAACTATGACTGAGCCGAGAGTGTCTGAGCAATGGTGGGTTAAAATGAAAGAACTTGCGAAACCTGCAATTGAGGCCGTTAAAACTGGGCAGTTGAAATTTGTGCCAAAACGCTATGAAAAACAATATTTCAACTGGCTCAACAACATTCAAGATTGGTGTATTTCCAGACAACTTTGGCTTGGCCACAGAATCCCTGTGTTTACTTGTAACGATTGTGGATACACAGATGCTTGCGAAGAAGATATGAAAGTTTGTCCAAAATGCGGAAGTCACAATATCAGTCAAGAAAGCGATGTTTTGGACACATGGTTTTCAAGTGCACTTTGGCCATTCTCCACTCTTGGTTGGCCACAAGAAACGGAATATTACAAATATTTCTATCCAACAGATGTCCTCATAACTGCTTATGATATCATAACTTTCTGGGTCGTTAGAATGGTGTTTAGTGGACTGTTCTTCACAAAAAAACTTCCTTTTAAAGAGGTTGTGATAAATGGAATTGTTCGAGATATTCAAGGACGAAAAATGTCCAAAAATCTTGGCAACGGCATTGACCCTATTGAAGTTATTGAGGAGTATGGTGCAGATAGTTTGAGACTCTCTCTTGTAAACGGAACTTCCATGGGAATGGACATTTCATACAGCAAAGACAAGGCAAAAGAGAGCAAAATTTTTATCAACAAACTCTATAATGCCAGCAAGTTTGTTCTTCAAAACACGCAAGATATGAAAGTTGTTCCTCTTTACACAACAAAAGCAGGCAAGACAATTTGGAACTTTGAACTTGACGAAAAAGACAAATGGATTTTGTCTGAACTTCAAGCACTAGTTAAATCCACCACCAAGAATATTGAGAAATATGCACTGGGCGTTACTTCGGCAAATTTGATTGATTTTACTGTTAGTTCGTTCTGCGACTGGTATATTGAAGTAAGCAAATTGGACTTATATGGTGATGATGAGAAGAAAAAGAACAAGACTCAAAATATTTTGCTTTATGTTCTTACGACTCTTCTCAAACTTTTCCACCCATTTATCCCATTTGTAACGGAAGAAATTTATCAAAACTTGCCACAACATGATGAAAGTATAATGATTTCTTCTTATCCTAAATTTGATGAGAAATTGTCATTTAAAGATTTGAAATTTGAAAGAATTATAAATGTTATCAAGGCCATTCGCGCCACAAGAAGTGAATATTCTATTGCTGACAACAAAAAAGTGGCAATAAACATTCTTCCTCTTGCAGAAAAAGAATTGTTTGCAGAAAATTTGAATATTATTTGCAAACTTGCAGGGGGCAGTCAAATAAACTTGATTGAGAGAGAACCACAAGAAAAAAGTGCAAAAATTTCCACTTCAATTTGTAATATCTTCTTGCCTATGGGTGACCTTGTCGACGAAGAGCAGGAAAACGAGAGAGTGGCAAAACAAATTGAGTCGCTTAAATTTGAAATTGCTCGTAGCGAAAAAATGCTTTCCAACGCTGGATTTGTTGCAAAAGCACCACAGGCACTTGTTGATGCAGAAAAAGCAAAACTTGAAAAAAACAAAGAATTTTTGGCAAAATTACAAAAATAAACTCGTTTTAAGAAGCAGGGTTACCTGCTTTTTTGTTGTCAGAGCATGCGTAAGTCTTACTCAATTTTTTAAATAGCAACAATTTCTCCACAAGCAATTTTTTTGCCAGAATTGCCAGATGGCTGCGTAACAAAATCATCAACATTTGCGTGAATTATGATTGTTTTTCCAATAATTTCATTTACGCTAAAACGATTTGTCAAAATTGCAGAAAAAGCTTTTCCATTTGCACTAAAAAGCGGTGGCAGGTCGCCAGCATGATAAGGGTGTGGGAGGTTTTTGGGGTTGTAATGAGTTCCAACATTGGAGAATAGGTCATCGTGCGTTCCAGAACAAGACTTTCCTTCGTGAATATGAAAAGCAAAAATTGGACTGTTGTTTGATTGAAGCATCGGCAGTCCATTTATCTCTGAGACCACCAAAACGCCTTCATCAGTTTGATAAAACCAAACGGTGCCTTGAATTGTTGAATAAGATTCATCTCCTTTAATTTTCGCAATGGCGTCTGGTGTGCCATTGATACTAACAAAATAATCATTTTTTTGCATAAAACACCTCACAATTATTTATGAGATTTGTTGTTTTTGTGTCAGTAACTCATCTAAAATTCAGTTTTTGAGAACTTTTATCAAGATTTTTTGATTTTTTGCATAAATTGGTTGACTTATTCAAATTTTTGTTTTATAATGTAAACGCATTTCAAATTTGCGGGTGTGGCGGAATGGCAGACGCGCACGTTTAAGGGGCGTGTTCTTTACAGAGTGTGGGTTCAAGTCCCACCGCCCGCACCAATTAAAAATGTGCCTATGGCTCGTTTTAAACAAGTTTAAAAAGCATCGCTTTTTGACTTGTTTTTTTCATTTTTATACAAATCATGCAAATTTTGCAGGGGTATAATTTTAAAAAAATCTAGTTTCAAATTGATACAAAATCAAAATCTATGTGTTATACTACATGCATGGAAAAAGTGATATCCTTTGAGAAGTTGCATGAAACAAGGAAATCTTTTCGTAAAGATAATTCCAACAAAGACCACATTGTTGTAAAGGGGACAAACAACATTCTCATTTCGGCACCACACGGAGTTTCTCAAATTAGACTTGGCAAACATAAAGCTAGTGAAATAGGTTCTTTGGCAACTGCATTATATTTAAAAGAACATACTAAAAGTTTTTTAATAGCAAAAACAAGAAATAATAATGACGATGCCAATTTTGACGAAATCAGCGAATACAAAAATTCTATAAAATCTTTAATTAATAACCAAAATATAAAATATATTGTCGATATACACGGACTTGCTTCTAATCGCAATTGCGACATAAATCTTGGAACACATCTAGGGAGAAATATACAAAATGATATAAATTCGTTTAATTTATTAAACGAAAAATTGATTAATAGTGGATTTAAAGTTAATATCGATCAACCATTTATGGCTGGAAGCAAAACGATATGTGGTTCAGTGAAGAATGAGTTCCCAAATATTTGGACAATACAAATTGAAATTATTTGTAATTTAACAAATCGCAAAGAAAACTTTGAAAGATACAAAAAATTACTAGATGTGCTCGTTGAATGGATAAATCTTATTGATAACAAGTAAATAGTTTGTGATAAACTGTTTAGTTTGTTATATATATTCTCATTCTTTTGTTGATTTTTTTTTATTTTAGTGATATACTAAACTCATGAAAAGTTTGAAAGTGCAAAAGAAATTTAGTGTTTTGTTTTTGGCGATTTTTTCAATAATTGCCTTTGCTATTATGCTTACTTTTGTTCCAATTGATTTTACTACTGCAAGTTATGACTTTTTCTCTGATTTTGCAAGTTTTGAAAATTCTCTCTATGAGATGTATGAAAAATATGACCAAAATGCTGTTTCAACTTTAAGTTTGGAAAGTGATGATGATATTGACGATGACTATGGTCATAATCGTCTTCTTTTGACGGCTGACAAAACTGTTGATGATTGTGGAGCGGTCATGAAAGCTACCTACAAAGATTATTACATTTTTCAATATGAAGATTCTGAAAGTGCACGAAATGCCTTTAATTATTATGACAGTTTGCCAGAAGTTAAAAGTCTTTCTTATGATGTTGATGTTTGTGTTCAAGGAGAGGTTGCAGACGAAGTGGAAGTTAATACAACCTACACTTACAATACTTGGGGTGCAGAGTATGTAGGTTACAGTGCTTACACAAACACAATGCTTGACACCTATTCAGTTGACAAACTAAACAATGTTGTTGTGGCAGTGTTAGACAGCGGAATAAACACCAGTCATGAATTATTTGAAGGAAGAATTTTGCATGAATACGCAAAGGATTTCACTAATAATGCTGACGAATCCACAACAATTTATCAATATGAAGATTATAATGGACACGGCACTCATGTAAGCGGAACTATTGCTGAGGCAACTCTTTCCAATGTCAAGATTTTACCATTAAAAGTGTTAAAGAAAGATGGAAGAGGGTCGGCAAGTTCTATTGTTGATGCTATTTTATATTTGTGTGGAATAAAAAGCACTCTCAAAGCAGATGGGTATGACCTTAAAATGATGAATATGAGTATTGGTATAGATACTTCATCGACCATTCAAAATGTTTCTTCCAAAGCAACAACGATAACTCAATCTGTTATTTCTGCTTATAATAATGGCATCATCTCTATTGTGGCGGCGGGGAATGAGCATCAAAACACTTCCAACTGCATACCAGCAAATATTGAACAGGCAATTGTTGTCTCAGCAGTAAAGAAAACATTTGTGTTTCCTTATGGAAATCAACTTGTTTTTGACGGGAATGCCTCAAACCAAGGTTATAGTAATTATGGAGAGACGGTTGATTTTGCTGCTCCTGGAACAGCTATAAAAAGTGCTTATATTGGTGGAACTAATGTATATGAGTATTTGACTGGCACTTCAATGGCAACGCCACATGTCACTGCTTGCGTGGCACTGATATATTCAAATCCTTTATTATGTGACCTTGATTTTGACGGACTTAATAAACTGCTTAGGGAAAATGCAGACAGAACCAATTTAGTGAGCACTGGAACATATGCACTTGGTGATGCAGAAAAAAATATTTATTATGGCTATGGTCTTATAAATATTGCAAATATAGGAACACTTGTGGATGGAGAGGTGACTTTTAGTGAAGAAAACATATACCACACCTCATCATTCAATCTTGCATTGTCATATGATTTTTCTTTGCAGTCGGGACAAACATTGGAAATATATTACACCACAGACGAAGATGCAACAAATGTAAATAAAAATAACGGAACAAAATATAGTGGAACGGCAATCGCTCTTAACAAAACGACTAAAATCACCGCCACAGCGTTTGTTTATAGTGCAGAAGGAAATTTGGTTAGAAGAAGTAATGATGTCAGCAAAACTTACTATTTTAACAACACCGATTTAAAATCAATGTACGAGATTACAAACGGTGTTTTGAAAGCTTACAATGGCAAGGAACTTACAACTTTAAATGTCGAGGCAACTTTGAATATAACCAGTATTTCAAAAGGCGCATTTAACAATTCTCCTGTACAAAATTTGAATCTTCCAAATTCTGTATCCAATTTCTTGGAGTCGGCTTTTGATGGGAACGCCAAACTTGTTTCTGTGAAATGCGATAGTGAAGAAATCAAAATTGCAAGCAAGGCGTTTTACAACTGCTCCAATTTGGTTTCCTTAAATTTTGGAGACAGAATTACATCAATTGGAGACCTTGCATTTGCATATTCAAATTTGAATACTTTGGAACTGCCTAATGTTACAAGTATTGGACTTAACGCGTTTTCATCTTCGTCGCTTCAAAAACTTATTGTCGGGAAAAATATTACAAATTTTGAAACGCAAGCAGAACTTGATAGTAATCTTGTGATTTATGGATATTCTTCCACGCCAACAGAGGAAATTGCAAAACAAAGCAAACTAGATTTCTTTGATTTGACACTAACTGCAAATGCACTTAAAACGCATAAAATTATCAAACAAAGTGACACCTTGAATTTGAGTTTGGATTTTGTCGGATATGATGTGACACCTACTGTCAATTTCAGTGGACTATCTAGCAAAATCTCTCAATATATCAATGATATTAGTCAATTTGAAAAAGAAATTGTTATGACAATTTCTGGCTTATCCAAAGGGAATTACACTCTTTCCGTGCAATTTAAAGATAGATTTGGCACAGTTTTAACGACAAACACCTTAAAATTGGAAATTGTTGATGACAACGCTGATACATTCACAATAAATTTCAATAATGGAGAATTTATGGTCTTTGTCGACGACGAAGTGATTGATGATGGAACTTTACTTTATAAGGGGTATAGTTACAATTTAAACTTCGTTCCAGTAAATGGCTATAATATCACTTATGTTTCCATAAACGCTCAATCATATCCGACTAATGAGGCTTTTGTTCTTTCAAATGTTCAAGAAGATTTGAATATTTCAGTTCAAACAGTGGCTCAATCAAATTTGACAATCCGATTTGTGACAGAAGGTAAAGGAAAAATTATAGTTGACGGAAGCGTTGTGGAAAACGATGTTGTTTATCCAAGTCGAAATTCTTCACTTTCTTTTGAGATTGATTCAAATATTGGATATTATGTCGTTGAAGTTTTGGTTGATGGACAAGTTTTGAGGGAAGATGATGATGGGCTTTATCACTTGAATGACATCACCACAAATCAAGAAGTCAGCATAACTTTTGAACAGGCAGAATGGAATATTACTCTCTCGTATGTTAATGCCTCTGGGGCTTGTACGGTAACTCCTTCTGATTCAAGTTTGAAAAATATTGCACATGGTAGCAGTCGTGAATTTACAATAATTGTGAAAGACGGTTTTGTACTTGATTATGTGACTGTGAATGGTGAAAAAATTGAAGTTGTTGACAACACTTTCCGCATTGATAATATTGATAGTGACAAAGATGTTGTGATAAGTTTTAAGCCTTCTAGCAATTCAATTTTTGCAAGCGAAAACAAGGTTGTTTTCTATTACTTTATGATATTTTTAGGATTGTTTATTTTGTTTGTTGTGGCAAGAGTCGCTTTGCATTTCATTAAGAAAGAAAAAAATAGATAATTGCTTTATTTAATTGATTTTTTATGTTAAATGTGATAGTATTCTCATATATCAATATAGGAGGTTTATTATGCCAATCTGGGGAATTATTTTAATAGTTTTGGGTGGCGTTCTTCTAGTTGGTTTGGTCATTGCAATTGTTGCATGGGTTATCAATGTATACAACGCTTTGATTAGACTTAGAAACAACGCAAAAGAAGCATTCTCAACCATGGATGTTTACATGAAAAAGAGATATGACCTTATTCCAAATTTTGTTGCAACTGTAAAAGGATTTGCAAAACATGAAAGTGAGACTTTGGAAAAAGTTATGCAAGCAAGATATTCTTGTATGTCCGCAAATGACAATGAAGAAAGGGCAAAGAGTGAAAATATGCTTACTGGAACTCTTAAAACTTTGTTTGCTGTGACTGAAAATTACCCTCAACTTCAAGCAAATCAAAATTTTATCTCTTTGCAAAACACTCTAAAAGATTTGGAAGTGGAAATTGCTAATTCAAGAAAGTATTATAATGGCTGTGTTAAGATTTTTAACAACAAAATCGAAATGTTTCCATCAAATATAATTGCAAGACACTATCGCTTTGAGAAAGAAGTTTTGTTCGAAATTGAAAACAAAGAAGAAAGAACTGCTCCAAAAGTTGAATTTTAAGGATTTTTTCTATGAAAAATGCTCTTCTTAACGCCTTTTTGGGCGTTTTTATTCTTTCATGCATTGTCTTATTTGAAGAAATTATTGGGCTCTTTTATGTCATAAGCGATTTGTTGTGGCTTATGGCTGATTTTGATATAATGTGCATAATTTTGGGAGTATGCTTTATTATTTTCCTCGTCATATTTTTTGTCCATTATTTCAAACGAAAAAGTAACAATGAAATAATTACGACAGTGGAATTTAATTGCCCTGACGATATGACTCCACCAGAAGTTGGATTTTTGGTAGATGGTGTGGTCAATGATGGAGATATGTCTGCCCTGTTTGTCTATTGGGCATCAAAAAATTTTATTTCCATTGAAGGAGAAAAGAAAAAACAATCCTTTACTCGTCTTGTCAAAGATGTCCCACAGGATATGCGTGATTATGAAAAAACAATTTTTACTAGAATTTTTGGGAATAAAAATACTGTAAAAGTCAGTGAAATTCCTGCCATTTTGCAAAACACAACTATTGTGAATTCTGCTGTTAAATCCATAGAAAAGAATGTTGGAACAAAATATTTTGACAGCAAAACTATTTGGTTTAGGCAGTTGTATATCTGTGTTGTTGCATTTCTGTTTTATTTTTCGGTTATGTATTTTAGATTGGAATATTTTGTTGATGTTGTTCCTATTATTGAAATTTTTGCTATTGTTGCAACATGCCTGTTTGTTTTTATTTCCGGTTGGATACTCACAAGTTATGACAATCGTCACAAACACAGAACACAGCGCAGTCAAATTTTGTCTTGGATTACTTTTGGAACATTTTTATCTGCTTGTGTTGGACTTTCATTTTATTTCTTTTGGACTGATATCTATCAAGCGTTTTTTCTTCTGGGCGTTTATATCATTATGTTTTTGGTCGTTTTCTTTTCTAGAAAAATTAGGATTTACAACAAAGAAGGAGAAAAACGCTTAGGCAAAATCTTGGGATTCCGAGCGTTTATAGATGCCACAGAGACCGACCGAATCCAAATGCTTGTTGAACAAGAACCCAAAATTTTTTACAAAGTTTTGCCATATGCTTTTGTTTTGGGTGTTTCTGATAAATGGATTAAATATTTGGATGTTATAAAAAACAATCCAACCATAGTTGAATCTAAAACTCTTGCAAGTGTGAATAGTTGGGTGAATGTTTTCTCAAACTCAACGCTCAGATTGGTTAATTTGTCAAAAGTGGCAAGTGTAAGCAGAACTGGTGGCTCAATTTCTTTTGGCTCTAATGGTGGAGCTGGAAGTTCAAAAGGTGGAAGCAATTTTGGAGGATTTAGGCGTAGATAACACAAAAAAACGAGTAAACTTACTCGTTTTTTTTATTGTTACAGAAAACCACGGGATAGTCCCGTGGTTCCATGGCGGTTTA
>JBJFCL010000017.1:0-16342 GCA_051888935.1 Candidatus Caccovivens sp.
AAGTCAAGTGCTGGAACAAGTCTTTAAATTTGTGTTCGGGCTTCTTTTTGCTTCTTTTTTTGGAAGATTTGGAGCGTCACAAGGAGTGTTTGGTGCTTTTTTGGGAATAACACTCAGCGAACTGGTCTCGCTTGTCTATCTTTTTGCACTTTTCTTTTTCAAAAAGCGTCATCTTCCAAGAATGGAAAATGTCAATCTTATCAAGCAGACGCGAAGAGAATTTGATAGTGCCAATTTTCCACTTACATTATCGGCGTCCATTTTGCCACTTGTGAATGCCTTTGATGGGCTTGTCATTGTTCAAAGACTGATGGTTGCAGGCTATTCCAGCGGACTTGCGACCAAACTTTTTGGACTTCAAGCGGGAGTTGTTGGAGCACTTTTAAATTTTCCTCTTATCATTTCCATGGCAGTAACAACAACACTGCTTCCAAACATCTCTTATCTCATTTCGCGCGGGACAGGTGGGAGGTATATTATTGAAAAAGGTCTCAAAATTTTGTTGTTTTTGATTTTGCCAACCACTTTTGGACTTGTGGCGATTTCAAAACAAGTGTTTACACTTTTTTACGCTGATATGTCGGGAGCAATTTTGGACACAGCATTTTTGCTTATGTTCTATGGTGGTTTTTCCATAGTTTTCACTGCAATAATGCAATATCTTATAATGCTTTTGCAAGCAAATGGACGATTTCAGTATATTCTCATTATCACTGCTATTGCAGGGACAATGAAAGCACTTATATCTTTCTTTTTGTCCGCCCTTGCTTCCTTTAATATCTTCGCATTGGTGCTTGGGAACATTGCACTTTCGGGAATTACCTGCCTTTTGGCATTATGGAAACTTAAAAATATTGTTGCTTTCAAGTTGTCTTTTGCAGATGTTTTCCTATTGCTCTTTGGGACGCTATGTATGTTTTTGGTTGTTTACACTTTTATAAACTGCAATTATTTCTCTAACATCGTCAACATTCTTTTGGCTGTGCTTTTGGGAATGATTGTTTATATGGTGTTTACGATTCCGGTGGCAATCAAATTCCAATTAAAAAAAAGAGTTTAAAAAGTTTGTTTTTTGTTGAATATTCTTTTGGAGGAAATTATGAACAAAACAGAACTAATAAACTTAATGTCAAAAAAGACGAATTTACCGAAGACAAAATGTGACCTATTCTTGAATGAATTTAAGTCAGTTATATTGGAAGTTTGTTCCAAGGGTGACGAAATATCTTTGAGAAACTTTGGACGATTTTCTTTGCAAGAGAAAAAAGCGAGAAAATTTCTCAATCCACAGACGAAGCGATACTATATTTGTAAACCTAAGAAAGTTATAAGTTTTAAGTGTTTTGACAATTTCAAATACGCAGTAAACAATTAAAGCAAGCCGACCTTGCTTTTTTTTATGATGCAAGTGGATTTTAATATGAATCGCTCAGACCAATGAGATAATCCGATGTTACTTTGAAAAACTTACATAAAATTATGATTGCTTCCAAGGTCGGTGATTGTAAGCCTAGTTCATATTTGGAAATAGATGCTTGTGCAATTTGTGTCTTTTCTGCGAGTTTGTCCTGTGTCAACTGATTTTCTATTCTCAGTTCTTTCAATCTTTCTGCAAATTTATTCATATTCTTTCCTTTATAGTTTTATTATTAAAATTATATTCCGATGCGAATATTATTTACTTGACTTATTCTTATATCAATATTATTATAAGAATAATGCAAAAAGGGGAATTTATGCGTTTTAAGACAGAACTTATCAAAGAAAAATTAAAACATAGGGCGTCTGTTATTGTGATGTACAATATGTGTTTGACTCCCAAAGAATTTGAGATGGTTATGAATGAAAAATATGAAGATAATGAAAAAAGAATGGACTTAATAATTCTTCGCGCCAGCACGATGGCAAATTTCTTGGGGGTTGGTGTTTGTGACCTTTTTGAATAGGTTGCTTTTGTTTTTTCTTTTTGGTATTATATAAATATGATAGATTTTAAGAGTAAGCCAATTTTTCTTGCGCCTATGGCAGGAGTGACAGATGTCGGATTTCGAGCAGTCTGTTCTTGTTTTGGTGCCGATGGAACGGTTACAGAAATGTTGTCTGCTCGTGCAATGAAACATAATCCAAAAAAAACAGAATATCTAACACTCACAACAGATGAGGAAAAATATAAGATTGCGCAAGTGTTTGGACACGAACCAGAGTTTTTGGCAGATGCTATTCAAAATCCACTTCTTGAAAAATTTGATTCTTTTGATATAAACATGGGTTGCCCTGCACCAAAAATTGTAAAAAATGGCGAAGGCTCAGCACTTATGGACAATCCGATTTTGGCAAGCAAAATTATTTCAACTGTAAAAAACAATACAACCAAACCAGTTTCCGTTAAATTTAGGAAAGGTAAATCGCAAGAGAATTTTTTGGAATTTGCACGAGTTTGTGAAGAAGCAGGTGCAGATTTTGTCACTTTTCATGCTCGAACTGTTGCACAAGGATACAGCGGTCATGCTGACTATGAGGCTATTGCTTCCGTCAAAGCAAAATTGCACATTCCAGTCATTGGAAATGGAGATGTTGTGGACAAAGCAAGTTTGCAAGAGATGCTCTCCACTGGTGTGGACGGAGTTATGGTGGGAAGAGGAAGTTGTGGTTCTCCTTGGATTTTTAGTGAACTTAAAAATCTCCCAATTGAGGTCAAAAAAATTGATGTTGTAAAGTGTCATATTGAAATTTTACGCCAGCATTTTGATGAAAATTGGCTTGTGCTCTATATGCGCAAACATCTATTATGGTATGCAAAGGACTTGACAAATTCCAGCAATATTCGACTCCAACTTGCAACTTGCGACAATCTTTGCAAAGCAGTCGAACTTCTTGAACGTTCTTTTAATGAAAATTGATTAAAAAATGCTTTGAAATATTGTCAAAATGTTGTAAACTAAATGCAAGAGGTTCGCACATGAAGAGAACAATTAGAGAATTAAAAAATATAAGAGGTAAGCGAGTTTTGCTTCGCTGTGATTTTAATGTTCCACTTGATAAATGGGGAGATATTTTGGACGACAGTCGTATTGTCGCTGAATTGCCAACTATCAAATATTTGGTAGAAAAAGGAGCGAAACTTATTGTTTGCTCTCATCTCGGCAGACCAAAAGGTTATGACAAATATTTGTCACTTTTTCCTGTTGCAGTTTATCTTATGAAACACTTTCCAAACAAAGTTAAGTTTTGCAGCAAAGTGGTTGGCCCAGAAGTTAATGATGCAGTTTCAAAACTACATAGTGGAGAAATTTTGGTGCTTGAAAATTTGAGGTTTAATGAGGGAGAAGAAAAAAATTCACCAGAGTTTGTTGAACAACTTGCTTCTTTGGCAGATGTTTATGTTGACGATGCATTTGGAGTGGCACATCGCAAACATGCGTCCAATTATGGTGTGGCGTTGAAACTTCCAACTGCTATTGGTTTTTTGATTGAAAAAGAACTAAGTGTTTTTGAAAAGGCTTTTGAAAAATCCACACATCCATTTGTTGCCATTTTTGGCGGAGCAAAAGTTGACGATAAACTCAATTTAATCAACAATGTTATGGATAAAGCAGACACGATCATCATCGGCGGAGGAATGGCGTACACATTTTTGCAAGCACAGGGGTACAACATTGGAGATTCAATTGTTTCACTTGACAAAATAGACAACGCAAAACAAGTTTTGGAAAATGCGAAACAAAAAGGCATAAAAATAATGCTTCCGGTTGACCATGTTGCACTTCTTAAAGAAAAAGATAAAGTTGTCAAAACTTCCAATCTTGAAAAAGGAATGATTGGTCTTGACATTGGAAACAAGACAATAAAACTTTTTATTGAAGAAATTTTAAAGGCAAAACAAATCATTTGGAATGGACCTGTCGGGAAATATGAGGACGCTCGCTTTAAAAAAGGAACTATGAAAATTGCCAAAGCAGTTGCCAAGAGCGAGGCGTATTCCATTGTTGGAGGCGGAGACAGCGTGAGTGCAATCAACGCCAGCGGTGTTGCCGACAAAATCAATCATTTATCCACAGGTGGCGGAGCAAGTTTGAAACTTATGGAAGGCAAAGTTTTGCCAGCAGTTGAAGTTGTTGATACTCTTTAATATAATTTAAATCGGGAGGCAAAAATGAAAAAAATCATTATTGGAAATTTTAAAATGAACACCACGCCGAGCGAATTTAAGGTGTATGCTATGTCGCTTGCGACCAAAACAAAAGGAAGCAAAAACGATATAGTGGTTTGTCCACCATACACACATTTGGCGGTTGCTAAGGAATTTTTGAGTGGAAGCAAAGTTGAATTTGGTGCGCAAAACATCTCCGAAGAAGAGAAGGGGGCGCTTACTGGCGAAATCTCTGCAAGCATGATTAAAGACCTCGGAGCAACATATGTAATCATTGGACATAGTGAGCGTAGAGGAAAATTTAAAGAGAGTGACAGAACTGTAAATAAAAAAATAAAAACAGCACTTGCAAATGGGCTTAAAGTTGTGCTTTGCGTTGGCGAAAGTTTGCAAACGCGTGACAGCAAGCAAGCGTACAATTTTGTAAAAAAACAACTTGACGATGACCTCAAAGGCATTTATGAAAACGAACTTGACAGTGTTTGCATTGCATATGAACCTATTTGGGCGATTGGCACTGGCAAGAATGCTACAACCAAAGATATAGTGAAAATGACAGAAACCATTCGCAAGGAAATTGAATATTTGTATAGCGAAAAGGCAGGCAAAAATGTGTCTGTAATCTATGGCGGAAGTGTCAATATAAACAACTATAAAAATGTCTTGACACTGGGAAATGTCAATGGTGTCTTAATTGGCGGGGCGTGTCTTGATGTCGACAATTTTGCTGTTATTGCAAGAGAAAATTATTAAACAAACGGAGAAAAAATGGGAAAGGTTGCACTTTACAGAAAATATCGACCAAAAACTTTTGAAGAAGTTTTGGGACAAGAGCATATCACAAAAACTCTTCAAAATCAAATTATGAGTGGACAAGTTGGACATGCTTATCTTTTTACAGGCACGCGTGGAACAGGAAAAACTAGCATCGCGAAGATTTTTGCAAAATCAGTCAATTGTCTTAATCCTATTCATGGCTCTGCTTGTGGTCAATGTGAAAATTGCAAGAAATTGGAACAAGAAAATGACATAAACATCATTGAAATTGACGCTGCTTCAAACAACAAAGTTGACGACATCAGACAAATCAGAGAAAAAGTGAAGTTTGCTCCTGTTGGTGTAAAATACAAAGTGTATATTGTTGACGAAGTACATATGCTTTCGGATAGTGCGTTCAATGCCCTCTTAAAAACATTGGAAGAGCCACCCTCGTTTGTTATCTTCATTTTGGCAACCACAGAAGTGCACAAACTTCCGCAAACCATTCTTTCGCGTTGTGTTCGCTTTGATTTTAGATTGCTCTCTGTTGATGAACTTTCCAAACATTTGGCAAAGGTTTTTGACAAGGAAGGTGTTAAATATGATGATGAGAGTTTGAAAATCATTGCAAGTGCCGGAGAAGGCAGTGTGCGTGACACCCTGTCAATTGCGGACAGTATTGCTTCATTCTGTGAAGGAAATATCACCAAAGAAAAGACATTGGAGGTGCTTGGCACAACTGACCATGAACTTATTGTCAACTTCTTTGACAAAATTCAAGAGAAAGATGTTGGAGGGGTGCTGACGCTCATTGACCAAATAGAAAAAGAAGGCAAAAATTTGGCGGTTTTCTCAAAAGATTTGTCGAAACACGCTCGCAACCTTTTGGTTTGCAAGAGTTGTGCAAATGCCAACGAAATCTTGAACTTGACAGACGAAAATTTTGATATGTACAAAACTCAGTCAGAAAAATTTGCGGAAAAAGATTTGATTAGATATATGCAAGTCTTTTCCAGTGCAGAGAGTGAACTTAGATATACGCTTTCTGTCAGACTGCTTTTGGAAACAACTTGCCTTACTGCAATGCTTGGTTATGACGCAAAAAAAAACTGAAAATTGAAAAAGATGTGACCAAACTTTCGGCAAGCAATGTTTGGGGGAAAGTGGTGCTCTATCTTAAAGAACACAAAAAGGTGGCACTGCATGTGGCTTGCGGAGATATCACAAATGCCAAGATTGAAGACGGCAAACTGATTATTCGCTCTTCTGACGACTTTTTGATTGATGTTTTGGAAAGTGGACGAAAAGAAATTGAAAACGCCATTCGTTGGCAAGGATTGGAGTTGGAATTTGTGGTTGTGAAGTTTGAAAGCAACGAACAAAAAATTGAAAAAGATATCAAAAAACTTAAAAATTTGTTTGGAAATAAAGTTGAATTTGAAGAATAAATATAAGTAAATTAAGGAGAAAAAATATGGGATATGGATTTGGTGGAGGCTTTGGCGGTGGCAATATGCAAGCGCTTATGCGCCAAGCACAAAAAATGCAAGAGGATATGAAACGCACGCGTGAAGAGATTGATGCAAGCGAATATGCATCGTCTGTTGGCGGTGGAATGGTGGAAGTTACACTTTATGGAAATCGCACAGTTAAGAGTGTCAAAATAAAGCCAGAAGTTGTTGACCCAGAAGACATTGAAATGCTTGAAGACCTTGTGGCATCTGCTGTTGGAGACGCACTCAAAAAAATTGCTGATGATGAAAAGGCGAAGTTGCCAAATTTGGGAATGTAAAATCGGGGTGGCAACAAATTTTTGAAATGGGCACGGCATAACTTGTTTTGCCTAATCGATAAAAATATGTTTCCTTTCCTATCTATATGGCAAAAACGAAAACAAACCTTTTATTTTTGCAATTTTAGTTCTTGTGTACTTTGGGATTTTTTTGAAAAACATTTGTTCACTTTTTAAGGAATTGACATGACGGAATTTGATGAACCTATTGAAAGATTGATTGAATATTTCAGAAGTTTGCCGGGCGTTGGCAAGAAAACAGCACAACGCTATGCTTTTTATATCATTGAAAACAATCGCGACAAGGCGGAAAATTTTGCCAAGGCGATTATGGAAGTTAAGGACAAGGTCAAACTTTGCAAAGAGTGTGGAAATTATAGCATCAGTGAAGTTTGTCCCATTTGCAGTCGTCGAAACAAGCAGGTGATTTGTGTTGTGCAAGAGCCAAAAGATATTATTTCCATGGAGAAAGTTAAGAGTTTTGATGGAGTGTATCATGTGCTTTTTGGTTGTATCAATCCTCTTGAAAACAAAGGACCGAATGATATTCGAATAAAAGAACTGCTCTCTCGCGTTCAACAAAATGCGGTTAAGGAAGTCATTATGGCGACAAATCCTGATGTTGAAGGAGAGGCAACAGCCATGTATGTTGCAAAAATTCTAAAACCGCTTGGCGTCAAAGTTACTCGCCTTGCACAGGGAATATCCATGGGCAGTGACATCGAATTTGCTGATGAAGTTACACTTGAAAAAGCATTAAAATCAAGACAAGAAATATAAAAAAGACTCGCGTGAGTCTTTTTTAATTGGAATATTTTGTGCTGTTTTCGTATTCTGTTTTTATTATGTTTGCCATAACCTGCGGAGATTCTTTACAGCCATTGCATAACCACCTTTCACAAATAGACCTAAGCCCTGCACCAAAGAAACACATATGATATTCAATTTCTTGGTCAGTGTAGAAAAAAGATTTTTGACTGGAAATTGTTTTAAACCTGTTACGAAAATATTTAAACATATTTCTTTCAACAAAGGAAAGAGCTTGATTTGATTTTAAATATGCACGATAAAAGTCGGCATTTTCCTTTACAAACTCAAACATTTTTTCAAAAATTTCATCTTGAAAATCGGAATTTTTGAAAATTTCTGTAATTTGATGTGATATTTTGTCTTCATATTTCATCATAAGGTCGTTGATGTCGAGGTAGTGGTCATAAAAAGAACTACGATTGATTCCTGCTTCCAAACAGATATCTTTGACGAAAATGTTGTCGTAATGTTTTCTTTTCAAAAGTCGAACGAGCGCTTTTTCAATTTTTTCCTCAGTCGATTGATATCTTATATTATTTGAAACATTCATAAAAACTCCTTTTCAAATATATTACAAGTGTAAAATATAATTCAATTTAATAAACCGACAATTTTAATTTTTTTGTTGGGGAACTTCTTTTTTTATTATAGTAAAATTTTCTTAACAACACAAGAAAAAGTTTGAAAAGTGGGATTGTGTTGTAAAAAAATAAAAAAGGAGAAAAAATAAAATGAGTGAAAATGCAATTACATTTGACTACAAATCAATAAAAGTTAAGAGAGAAATGGAAACTATGGTGTGCGATGCTTATGAAAATTTAGGTTGGGAACTTACAAGCACAAACACAGCAGAAGGAAATCCATTTGAGGTCATCTTATCTTTCAAAAGAAATCGTAAGATTGAAAATAAGATGAATTTGTTGAAATTGGAGCAAAAAATTGATGCATCATTGAAAGAAATTGAATCTTTCCAAAGAAAAAGAAAGAATGCTGGTGTTGTTGCTGGGATTTCTACTGGTGTTGTTGGAATTTTGGCGTTTGGAGGAGGCATGAGTATGTGTCTTTGCCTCGAAGGGTTGGGATATCTTCTCGGTGGCATTGCTATAAGCGTTGTTGGAGTTGGGATTGGACTTTTTGCTTGGTGGCTGGCAAAAAAAATCAAGAAAAAGAAAAGCGAAAGTTTGACACCAATCATAGAATCTGAACTCGACAATTTGGCTGACCTTTGCGAAAAAGCTTCTGAACTTACAAAGTAATTTTCTCAAAAAAATTGAATTTATTGTTACAAAAATATAGCGCTTGCAGAAGGTGCTATATTTTTGTTAAACATTGCAATAAATCAATATCCTTTTAACAACCAAATAAATTTGTTTGAAAAATGTGTGTTTGTGTGTTATACTTTTTTCAAAGTTGGAGAAAGTTATGAATATCAAAAGTGAAATTACAAATTTGTTATGTGATGCCTGCAAAGATTTGGGTTTTGAAACCGAAAATTTGTCTGTCGTTTTTTCTAATAGACCAGAGTTATGTGATTATCAATGCAATTATGCCATGCTCGTCGCAAAAAAAATGGGGCAAAAACCTATTGATGTGGCAAATGTGGTTGTGGAAAAATTGAACGAAGCAAAAGGGTATGAGTTTTCTGCTTGTATGCCTGGATTTATCAATATCAAAGTTTTGGACAACACTCTTTCTTGCTATGCAGACGCTGTTGCACACGACAAAAATGCTGGTGTGGAGCAGGTTGAAAAATCTCGTCTCATCTTTTTTGACTATGGCGGAGCAAATGTTGCAAAAGAATTACATGTTGGGCACTTGCGTTCTCCAATAGTTGGTGAAGCACTCAAACGCCTGCACATCTCAATGGGTGACCGCGTTTTGGCTGACACACACCTTGGTGACTATGGTTTGCAAATGGGGCTTACGATTTTGCAACTCAAACTTGATGGTTATCTTGACAATTTCTTTGCAAAAAATGCAAAAATTGAAGATTTAGAAATTGAAAATGTCACGCTTGATGTTTTAAATGATGAATATCCAAAGGCAAGCAAACGCAAAGATGTTGATGAAGAGTTTAAAAAGGAAGCGGATAAATACACTCTCTATATTCAACAAAATAAAGAACCATATTTTACTATATATAAAAAGATTCGAGAACTGTCTGTGGTGGAAATCAAAAAAAATTACGCCATGCTCAATTGTGGCTTTGACTTTTATTTTGGCGAAAGTGATGCACAAAAGTTTATTGACGAGACCATTCAAATCTTTGTAGATAAAAATTTGGCGCGCGAAAGCGAAGGCGCACTGGTGGTTGATGTTGCGCGTGAAGGAGAACATATTCCACTCCCAAAGAAGAGTGATGATGAACCTCAGCGGTATAAAAACCCAATGCCTCCTGCAATAATCAAGAAATACAATGGTGGAGATTTGTATGCCACAACAGATATTGCCACAATTTTGATGAGAAATCGTGACTACAATCCAGATGAAATTGTTTATGTCACAGACAATCGTCAAAGCACTCATTTTGAACAAGTGTTTAGGTGTTGCAAACTTGCTGGAATCTCTCCAAATGAACAAAAACTTTCACATGTGGCGTTTGGCACAATGAATGGAAATGACGGAAAACCTTTCAAAACGCGTTCAGGCGGAGTTGTTCGTTTGAAAGAGGTTGTTGGACTTCTTGTAAACAAAGCAGAAGAAAAACTTGCGTCAAATGGCATTGTCGGCGACAGTGAACTGGCTCGCAAGATTGGCGTGGGAGCAATGAAGTTTGGTGACCTTTCAAACACTGTCTCCAAAGATTATGTTTTTGATATTGACAAATTTTTGGCTTTTGATGGGAAAACTGGTCCATATATTCAATACACTATTGCTCGCATCAATTCAATTTTGGCAAAAGCAAAATTTGAAAATGGAAAAATTGAAGTTTCAAATGAAGATGAAAAAAATATTATCATGGCAATTTTGAAACTTAATTCTTCCTATAAAGTGGCATACGATAGTTATTCCCTAAATGCTCTATGTCTTGCAACTTACGACCTTGCAAGTGCGTTCTCCACTTTCTACAACAATCACAAAATTTTGACAGAAGAGAGCGAAAGTAAAAAGCAAAGTATGCTGGCTATTTGCAAACTTGTTAAGACTTGCCTTGAAAAAGCACTTTGGACACTTGGCATTGATAGTGTTGAAAAAATGTAAGATTCTTTATCTTTCGATAAAATGAAAATATTCAAAAAAATCAAAAAAAGGTATTTACAAATTAAAATTTTTGTGTTATGATATGGACATCAATGAGACACGGAGGTGTAAAATGGCAGAAAAAATCAATATGAAAGGACTTTTGGATAGAATTGAAATTGATGGAGATAAAAAAGAACTTGTTTGTGTAACACCAGATGGTGATATCACAAGAAAAGATTTTACTGAAATGAGTCTTTATGAAGCATATGAAGCAGTTTTTGGAAAATTCCCTGATGGTGGGTCAAAAAATAAGAATTTATCAAATAAAGAATTCATCAAATAAAAATGTAGCAGACTCAAAATCTCTGTAATCAAAAATTTCTTTAATTAAAATAAATATCGCAGAATTTGCGATATTTTTTTAAATTTGTTTTGATTTTAAAAAAAAATATGATAGACTAACCATATAAGGTTGGTCAAAGTATATGAAAAAGAAGTTACAATTTCTATATCCTGCAATTTTTGTTAAACTTGAAGATTCGTATCAAGTGATTTTTCCAGATTTAAACATTTACACAGAAGGCGAAACTTTGTCAAAGGCATATCTTTGTGCAAAAGATTTGTTGCAAGTGTATTTTGCCTATGCGGTGAAATATGAAGTTGACTTCAACTCACCAAGCAAAATTGAAAATCTTATAACCAAATGCAAAAAAAATGAAACTATCATGTATATTGATACGATAGTGGAATGGGAGCGCTAATATTTGTGCGTAAAAATATTTAAAAACTTCACAGCTAATGTTGTGATTTTTTTATTTTCCTCTCCCAAAACACTTGACTTAAAAATTCTAGTATGTTATATTATAACCGACACTTCTTTAACGGGTGTTAGTTTTTTTGTTAGGAGAAAGAAAATGGCAGCACCAAAACGCAAAATCATTACACTTGAATGTACTGAATGTAAAGAAAGAAACTATTCGACAGAAAAGAACACTTCTGCAAATGCTGAAAGAATAGAGATTAACAAGTTTTGTCCAAGATGCAACAAACGCACAAAACATAAAGAGACAAAGTAAAAATCAAAACCAGAAAATTTGGAGGGGTTATGTCTAAAAAGCAAAAGGCTCTTGAAGGACAAGTTGAGAATGAAGTTTCTGTTGCACAGGACAATATTTCTCAGGGAGTAATCACAAAAGAGAGCGATAAAAAATCAAAAGACAAAACTATTGACAAAAAACAAGACAAGAAAAAAGATAAAAAGAAAAAAGAAAAGAAAGATGGTCTTGTAAAAAAGACCAAAGGCGCGATGTCTGAACTTAAAAAAGTGACTTGGCCAAGTTTTGGCGAAGTTGTCAAAAAGACAGGCATTGTTATTGTCTTTGTGCTTTTGTTTGGCCTTTTCTTGTATGGAGTAAATGCCTTGCTCGGTTGGCTGGTATCTCTGCTTGTTGGTTAGACATAATTTTGAATTTTAAGGAGAGAACTTTATGGAATACATTTATTCAAAAGAGCCTAAGTGGTATGTGCTTCACACATTTTCAGGATACGAAAATGTTGCAAAAGAGAATCTTGAAACTGTGGTAAAAAAATTCAATTTGGAAGACAGAATTTTTGATATCGTCATTCCTGAGGAAGATGTGATTGAAGAAAAGAATGGTAAAAAGAAATTGGTTACCAGAAAAAGCATGCCTTGTTATCTTTTGGTTAAGATGATTTATGGTGATGACCTTTGGCATAATATCACAAACACTCGCGGAATAACAGGTTTCGTTGGACCTAAGGGTAGACCTTTGGCATTGACAGAAGATGAAGTCATGAAAATGAGATTGGAAAAAATCAAAGTTGAGACAGATTTGGAAGTTGGCGATAAGGTCGAAATCATTGAAGGTCCACTTGACAAAATGGTTGGTTCGATTGTGTCTGTCAATGCTGATGCAGGACTTGTGACTGTGACTGTTGAGATGTTTGGAAGAGAAAATAATGTTGAACTTTCTTTTGAACAAGTTCACAAAATCAACTAAAAATTGAAATTTTTTGCAAAAAAATCGTTAATTTTTGATATTTTTTGAGAATTTTAAAGATTTTCAACAAAAATATTGTCCGTTATGACATAAAACTGACTTGATTGCAAAACAACGGCAAACGACTTCGAGCAATCAAAATCAGCGGAGGGAAATTTTGTGGGAGGATTGTGCCAAATCCAAATATACCACATTAGGAGGAAGAAAATGGCAAAGAAAGTAAAAGCAATTGTAAAGTTGCAACTCGAAGCTGGCAAAGCCACTCCGGGACCACCAGTCGGTTCTTCACTTGGACCACATGGTATCAACATTGCGGGATTTGTTAAGGAATTTAACGACAAGACCGCACAACAAGCAGGTTTTATCATTCCTGTTGTGATTACTATCTATGAAGATAGAAGTTTCACATTTGAATTGAAAACACCACCTGCCGCAGTTCTCATTAAAAAGGCTATTGGTCTTGAAAAGGGTTCTGCAAAACCAAACAGTGCAAAAGTCGGAACAATCACTAAGGAGCAGATAAGAAAAATTGCTGAAACAAAAATGGCTGACCTTAATGCTTCAAGTGTTGAAAATGCTATGTCTATGATTGCAGGCTCTGCAAGAAGTATGGGCGTAAAGGTTGAAGACTAAGAGGTGAAACATGAATAAAGGAAAAAGATATTTGAAAAGCCTTGAAAGTTTTGACAAAACTGCATCATACGATGTTGACAAGGCAATAGACAATGTTATCGCCACATCTACTGCAAAATTTGATGAAACAATCGAATTGCATGTTAGACTTGGCGTTGATGGAAGAAACGCTGACCAACAAGTTCGTGGAGTTGTTGTTCTTCCAAACGGAACAGGAAAGAGTGTAAGAGTTTTGGTTATCGCTCGTGGAGACAAAGCAGACGAAGCTACAAAAGCTGGTGCTGATTTTGTTGGAGCAGAAGAAATTGTTGCAAAAATCAATGGCGGTTGGCTTGATTTTGATGTCTGCATCACAACACCAGATATGATGGGTGTTGTCGGCAGAATCGCAAGAATCCTTGGACCAAAAGGATTGATGCCAAACCCAAAGAGTGGAACAGTTACAACTGATGTAACAAAAGCTATCTCTGATGTTAAAGCCGGAAAAGTTGAATACAGACTTGACAAAACAAACAATGTTCATGTAATTATTGGAAAAAAGAGTTTCGGAAAAGAAAAGTTACTTGAAAACTTTAATACAGTTATGGAGGCTATTGTTAAAGCAAAGCCTGCGGCAGCAAAAGGTCAGTATATTAAGTCAGTAACACTCGCTTCTTCAATGGGACCTGGTGTTAAAGTAACTTACAACATTTAAGTTTCATAGAGCAGGTTTCAAGACCTGCTTTCTGTCATTCTTTTATGTTTACATAATGCGGTGCAAAATTTTCGACAATAAAAGTGTTTTTATGGCAGTATAACATTGAAACTGTACCGCAAAATATTTATAAATTTTGACTGTAAGACCAATTCGTTTGACTTATAAGTTGAAATTAAGTTAAAATATTCTATACTATATAGACCATTTATTAGGAGATTTTACTTTATGAAAGAAAAGAGACAAAATCGTTCAATATTTTTAAGAGGAATGGTGCTTGTTATGGCATTTGCACTCATGGTGCTTTGCTTGCCTTTCAACGGTCTTGTGGCGCTTGCTCAAATGGCAGAATATACTGATTATTCTTTCATGACAATTGGTAGAACTGGCGAAGAGTTTTCCACTACTGTTGCAAAAGGAAAAGAATATGTCATTCCAAATGCTTATATTGGCGGATACAAACAAGGTGGAACAAATTTTGTTGTAGGTAAGAACACCAGTGGCGTTCTTGGAACTATTGATAGTGTGCCAGAAGAAGATGTAACTCTCAAATCTTCCACAGTTACTGTAAGTTACAGCAGTTTGAAGTTGGACGAATATACTGGTGAAGTTACTGATGAAACAGATATTACAGACAAAGTTGTTGTGACCGCAGAAGCTGACAACTATGGTTATTTTGTTGCTGACAAAGTTGGAACATACACAATCACTTATTCTTATCAATACAAAATTGGAAGTGATGAATACACCAATTCTTATGAATTGAAAGTTCAAAGTGAAGTAACAAATGCTTCTGTAAATTTCGTTGACAATGAAAAGAATTTCTTACCAAGCGTTGTGGACCTTTCACAAGCAAAAGTTGGAAATTCTTACAAGAATATGAATCTTCCATGTCCAGATATCAAAGATGAAGATGGAGAGATTCTTGAAGATTTAACTTATGTTACAAGCAAAGACGACATTGCAGATGAAGGAAACTTTGTGTTGGTTACTGCAAAAGGCGGAATAAATTCAAAGAAAATTACGCTTTCTGGCGAAGGCAAGAATCTTTATATTGAAGGAAGTGTGTTTGAAAATGAAAGTTATGGTGCTGGAAAATACACAGTAACTTATGCATATTATGCTGATGGACAATTCATTACTTCAACAACAAAGAGCACACAAGTTTATGCAAAAGATTATTATACAGGCGGATACAACCTCAAACTTGAACTTGCATCTGACTGGAACAAAACTGCTCAAACAGGTGTTGAAAGCACATTGCCAAAAGCAATTGGTGTGACAACAGGTGACACAAAACCTGCAAACGAATCAGTTGATGTTTACTACACAGTAAAAGTATATTATAAAAAGACAAACAGCTCAGAGGGCTACAAAGCACTCTCAACCGAAGAAATTGCAAGATATAACGAAGAAGCTGGTGAAACTGTTATCAATGCTGATGGAACATTGGTTGACGCCACAAAGTTTAAACCTTTGGACGATGGTTCTTACTCATTTGTTTACGATATCTACGACTATTATTATGTTGAAGGTAGCACAAATGCAAACGACCACCACAAATGGACTTCGGTTGGTTCTTATGATTGGGAAAATATCAAAGATGAAACCGCTCCAACACCAGTTGTTTATGACGCATCTGATATTAAAGATGGCAAACCAACATACAAAAATGTATCAACAAACTTGAAATCTCGTGCCAGTGCAAACAGCGTTGTTGTTTATGCGATTGGCATCAATGACAATGTTTCAAAGAATGGTGACGAGGGTGTTGAACTTACAAGAAAAATCATGACAGACGAAACAGTTACAAAACTTACTATCGCTGATTATGATGAATACAACTTGGTTTTCAATTATAGAAAAGACAGCCAAGAAGCATATTCAAACTTGCTCTACAACAATTATCTCATCAACAAGGCAGTTGTTAAGAGTGGTGCAACAATTGACTCTGATGCAAGTATGCTTGAATGGCTTAAAAACAATGGATACAGAATCGTTGTTGACAACAACAATGCAGAACATATTGCAAGTTTGTTCACAGATTTTGTAACAGCAGAACAATCTGCAAAACTTGATGAACTCAATAATGCTTACAAAGATGCAACAACAGCAAACAAAGCAGATGCTTTGAAGACTAGAAATGCATATGTTAAAGAAGTTTTTGGCACAGCAGATGCTCTTGAAAGCGGATTTGCATATGTTGATGTTGACCAAACATTTGGAGCAACAACAACTGACGGCGGAATGGGAATTGGAACATACTACATTCACTATGTTGCAAAAGATGCCGCTGGAAA
>JBJFCL010000018.1:0-15456 GCA_051888935.1 Candidatus Caccovivens sp.
AACGCACAAATGCTTTACACAGAGTTTGTGTTTGAAGTGCACGAACAAAGCACATATGAAAGTCCTATTCCTATCGAGACTTACGAAGATTTCTTGAATATGAAAGATGGCGAATACTATATTTTGACTGACAATATTGACTTGGTTGGAAGCGAACAAGCACAAGTGAGTGGACAACAAGAATTTAAACCGATTACTGCTTCTATCGCTGGACTTGATGGGAATTCATATAAAATTAGACTTAGTGATTCTTATAATTTCTCTGGACTTTCTGAGATAGGTGTTTTTGTATCTGTTGTTGAAAGTGCAGTTTTGAGAAATATTACAATTCAACTGATGAGTGACACTGTGTTTAAATTGGATTCTTCCACATTTAATGTTGGACTTTTAACTGCATCAAATAATGGTGCAATAACCAATTGTAGGGTAGAATCTTTGAATAATAGCAAATTTTCTGTGACAAGTTCCGCTACGACAATATCTTCTTATGTTGCAGGACTTGTTGCGACCAATAATGGCACAATAACCAATTCTCAAAGTTTGGTGAACATCTTTGCAAATGTCAACTTGTCTGGATTTGTTGGGCAGAATAATGGTTCGATTGCAAGTTCGTATTTCATGGGTGGAAGTTTGAATAATAAAAACTCTGACCGTACAAGTCTGGTCAAAACTGCTGGATTTGCTGTGGTAAATAATGGAGATATTAACACTTCCTATGTAAGTGGAATTCAAAAAACAGACAAAATATACTATGATGGAGAACAGAATAGCATTATTTCAAGCAATAATATCACTGGTTTTGTTTATACAAATGGCGGAAGCGTGAAAGATTGTTATTCAAATATCACACTCACGCAAAGTGGAGCGTTTGCTTCTGGCTTTGCGATTGAAAATTCAGGAACTATTGCAAGATGTATTTCCACGAGCATTTTGAGTGGAAACAAGAGTGATAGTTTTGCTTTCCTTATGTCAAATATTTCAACAAACTCTGACGCGAAAGTTGAAGACTGCTTCTATTTGAGTGATGATGCAGAACGTGTAAATATAGGTGTTGAAGAAATCAAAGACGATAATGTCAGTGTTAAAAAATTAACGATAGATGATTTTAAAAATATTGATAACTTCAAGAATTTTGTAGTTGCAGAAGGCAGAAATGTCAATTCGGTATGGTTCTACAACGAAAATCAGGCAGATTTGACCAATTTCAATGGCTCGATTTTTGGCTGTGCAAGATTGGAGCTGGTCGCTCCAAATATAATTGCAACTTCGAGAAGAATTTTGAACGGAATTGAAGAAATTACTGACCCTGAAACAGGTGCGACTTACAATGTTTATAAATATATCTATGACAGTAAATATCCTGCTCTTGGTTCAATGTATAATCCTATTGTTATATCAAATGCAGAAGAAATGGAAAATTATATCAAGCAAGAAAGCAATTCAGCAGGCTATAATTACTCTTATTTCAGATTGATTTCAAATATCGATTATAGCGAATATATTTACAATAGTGGACTTTATAAAACCAAATTCTTGGGATATTTGGAAGGAAACTTTATGTCAATATCTGGAATTTCTCTCATTTCCAGTGAAAGTATGACATTTGCTGGTTTGTTTGCGGAAATTGGAAGTAGAACTCTTGATAATGCTATTGGAACTGTAATGAACTTCACTTACAAACCAAATCGTGTTTCGTTCTCAAACACCAATGTTGTGGGTGCTGTTGCTGGGAAGGTGGATAATGGAAATGTTATAAATGTTGATGTTATACCTGCTTCCACCAATGCAGTTGTTGTTACTGGAAAAAATATTGTAGGTGGTGCAATAGGACTTGGACTTGGAAGATATAAACTTCAAAATGTTTATAGTCAAGTTTCTGCAAAAGCACGAAATCAAGAAGTTAGAGGAAATAATTTCGACGAATCAGCGTTGTCGTTTGACACTTTCTCATTTGCAGGTTCTGTTGCAGGTATTTTGAGCGGTGAGGGTTACATTTATAATTGTTTGACTGACACCCAAATTTCTGTTTTGGCACATAAAGCTGGTTTGATGTTTGGATTTATAGACTCTGCCGTAAAACTTGAAAAAGTACGCCTTGAAATGTCCGCAAATATGTTGGTTAATGCTTATAGTTATGGCGGATTGGTTGCAGGAGAAAGTAAAGGTTCTATCACTGACATTACAATTGTTGGAAATGGCGTATTTGAAAACTTTAAAAAACTTCCATACACGCCAGATGCAGTCGGTGGAGTCGCTGGACTTGTTAGTGGTGGAATTATCTCTGATGTTGTTATGACGCAGTCAATCAAGACAAGCACAGCAAATGAAACTAATGGCATTGGAAGTGTTGGTGCTATCGCTGGAAGTATTTCCGCTTCGGCTAAGTTTAGCAATATATATGTAAAAGCAAATATTACAGGCTATCAATATGTTGGTGGAGTGGCAGGCTTTGTTGACCAAACTAACGGGGTTGTCGACTTCACAGACATCAATGTTGATGGCTGTGCACTTCAAATCCTTGGACATAAGATGTTGGATACTGGAATTGGTGGACTTGTGGGGGCAACTCATTCTGTAATAAGTCTTCAAACCTCACAAGATGCACCAAACAATAGGTTTAATGTTGTGGTGTCTGCAACAATCTATGTGTATGAAGCAGGCATAAAAAATCATATTGGTGCTGTGATTGGGCAAAACAACAGTGCCGTTGCTCATCAAATTGCAAATGTAAATTCAGTTTTGAAAACTTCATCTGCTTTTGCTGTTTATGACATGTCAATAACTGATAGCAACATTGAAGAGAACTTGTCAGTCAAAGAGACTTCCGTACAAGGTACATATGGACTTGTTTCAAGTTTGCAAGATGATGAAACAAACAGTCCATTCATAAAATACTCAGTTGACAATACCACTAACTCCAACTCGACATTTGATTGCAATATAACATTCTCAAAACCTAATTCAAGTTCGGGTGGTGCTGGCTATGATTTGTTTGTCAATTTCTATGGCACACCAATTATGTCAGCATAGAGATGTATATTTTTTCAAAATTGTGTACAAAATTGCTTGAAGTTAAAATCGATTGTGTGTTATGATAAAAAACATATAAAAAAATAATAAAATTTTCAAAAATCTATTGACTTTTTGAAATCTTTTTGTTAGAATATACTAGTTAGTTGGCGCAATGTTGAAAAATATTTACCATTTTTAACTTAAAAACAAGGAATATAGGAGGTTTTATGCCCCCATATTCCTTTTTTTTAAAATTTTTACAGAGGTGTTTTTATGGCAGATTTTTTGAAAAAACAGAAATTCGGAAAGACGGAAAGATATACTTTTGCTCAACTCAAAGATTATATCGATATTCCACCTCTTCTTGAAATTCAAAGAAACAGTTACAAGGATTTTATTGAACATGGCATCAAGGAAGTGCTTGATGAATTTTCCCCAATTGTTGACTATTCGGGAAAAGCAAAACTTTATTTCCTTGAACCAATCTTGGATGTAAAGCCTAAATACGACAAAAAGGAGTGCAAACGTAGAAGCACTACTTACTCTATTCCACTCAATGTTAAGACTCGTTTCGTTGTTGAAGAAACTGGTCAGGCAGTTGAAGATGTCGTTTTCTTGGGCGACATTCCTTATATGACAGAAGATTGCTCATTCATCTTCAATGGAGTTGAGAGAGTTGTCGTAAATCAAATTATCAAGTCTCCAAACTATTATCTTCTCAGAGACAAAACCAGAGACAACACTACTCTTCATGGACAAATCATTCCAAAGCGTGGAATGTACATTGAATTTGAACAGGGTGCAAATGAGGTTTTGAAGGTTGTGCTTGACAGAAAGCACAAAATCACTCTTGGACTCTTCCTCAAATGCTTTGGTTATTCAGCAGACGAAATTTCAAAACTTTTTGGTGGACATAGACTCATTAAGAATGTTTTGGAAAAAGAAACTCAAAACACACAAGAAGAGGCTCTTTTGGAATTTGCTAGAAAGACCAGACCTGCTGATGTTCCATCTGCCGAAACCACAAGAAATTATCTCAACCTTTGGTTTTTTAGTGAACAATGGTACAACCTTTCCCGTGTTGGAAGATACAACCTCAACAAAAAACTTTCTATTGAAAAGAGAGTTATGGGACATATCTTGGCAGAAGATGTCATTTCTCCGGACGGTGAAATTATCGCAAAAGCAGGAGAAGAGGCAACACCAGAAATCGCTCACAAGATTAAAGCAAGTGGCGTAAACGAAGTTTGGATTCAACTTTCTGACAAAAAATATTTGATGCGTGGAAACAACAGAGTTAGACTTTCAGATGTTTTCCCTTGTGATGAAAAAGAACTTGGAATTTTGGAAGAAGTTTACTACCCTGTGCTTGCTGAAATTTTGAAAGAAAACAAGTCAAAAGAAAAGAGAATGCAGGCCATCAAAGAACACGCAAAAGATTTGATGATTACCACTCTTACAATGGACGACATTTTGGCATCAATCAGCATGTATCTCGATGTGTTGGAAGATATTGCCAAAACAGACAAGATTGAACACTTGTCAAACAAGAGAATTGCCACTGTTGGCGAACTTTTCTATGATCATTTTAGAAGTGGTGTGACCAAACTTGTTGCAAATGTTAGAGAAACATTGCAAGGAAAAGAACTTTCCGAAGTTACTCCAAGACAGATTGTAAACCCTAAGGCTGTAAATAGAGCACTTCGTGATTTCGTGGCTTCTTCACAACTTTCTCAACTTATGGACCAAGTTAACCCACTTTCTGGAATCACTCAAAAGCGTCGTGTTTCCGCTGTCGGCCCTGGCGGTATTAAGAAAGAAAGAGCAGATGCAGAAGTTCGTGATATTCACTATACAAACTATGGCCGTATTTGCCCTATTGAAACACCAGAAGGTCAAGCAATTGGTCTTGTTAACACTCTTACAAGTTATGCAAAAGTTAATGAATATGGCTTCCTTGAAACACCTTATAGACGCGTAAACAAGGAAACAGGCGTCGTTTCTGACAAGTGTGAATATTTCATGGCTGACATTGAAGACACTGCTTATATTGCTCAGGCAACAGAGCCTCTTGACGAGGAAGGACGCTTTGTCAACAAGAGAATTGTCTGCCGTCATAAAGATTATGCTATTGAAGTTCCAGCAAAACAAGTTGATTTTGTTGACGCTTCTCCAAGACAATTTATTTCTGTTGCAACATCACTTATTCCATTTGTTAACTCCAACGAAGCGAACCGTGCGCTCATGGGTGCAAACATGCAGAGACAAGCTGTGCCACTTCTTAGAAGCGAAGCACCAATCGTTGGAACTGGAATGGAAGCAATCGTGGCAAGAGATTGTGGATACACTCAACTTGCTCGCGAAGATGGCGAAGTTGAATACGTCAGCGCTGATGAAGTGAGAGTTAAAAACACCAAAGGCGAACTTGACATCTACACACTTACAAAATTTGATAAAACCAATGATGAAACCTGCTTCAACCAAAAACCTTGCGTTGTTAAAGGCGAAAAAGTTAAGAAAGGCGACATTATTATTGATGGATATTCCACAGACAATGGTGAACTTGCACTTGGAAAGAATGTGCTTGTTGGCTATATGAACTGGGAAGGTTACAACTACGAAGACGCTATTCTTATCAATGAAAGATTGGTAAAAGAAGATGTCTACACTTCAATTTGCCTTAAAGTTGATGAACTTAAATGCAGAACAACCAAACTTGGTGATGAAGTTATCACAAGAGATATCCCAAATCTTGGTGAAGAAGCACTCAAAAATTTGGACGAAAACGGCATCGTAAGAGTTGGTGCAGAAGTTAGACCAGGAGATATCTTGGTCGGAAAAGTTACTCCTAAGGGAGAAACAGAACTCTCTCCGGAAGAAAGACTTCTTCGTGCTATCTTTGGTGAAAAGGCAAGAGAAGTTCGTGATACTTCTCTTCGTGTTCAACATGGTAAGGGCGGTGTTGTCGTTGATGTTCAAGTCTTTTCAAGAGCAAACAAAGATGAACTTGAACCAGGAGTTAACCAACTCGTTAAAGTTACTATCGCTCAAAAGAGAAAACTCTCTGTCGGCGATAAGATGAGTGGTCGTTACGGAAACAAAGGCTGTATTTCAATTGTTATGCCAGAAGCTGATATGCCATTTATGGCAAATGGTCGTCCACTTGACATCGTGCTCAACCCACTTGGTGTTCCTTCTCGTATGAACTTGGGACAGGTGCTTGAAGTTCACTTGGGACTTGTTGCTGGCTCTTTGGGTTGGAAAGTGGCAACTCCATCATTTGATGGCGCTGACGCTGAAAAGATACAACAACTTCTCATTGAAAACAACTTCCCAGAAAATGGAAAAGTTCAACTCTATGATGGAAGAACTGGTGAGCCTTTTGAAAACAAAACCACTGTTGGTATGAAATATATGCTCAAACTTAACCACATGGTTGACAGCAAGATTCACGCTCGTTCAATCGGACCTTATTCACTTATTACTCAACAACCACTTGGCGGAAAAGCTTTGTTTGGTGGTCAGAGATTTGGTGAAATGGAAGTTTGGGCTCTTGAAGCTTATGGTGCATCTCATGTTCTTCAAGAAATGCTTACAGTTAAGTCCGACGATGTTGTTGGCCGTGTAAAAACATTTGAAGCAATCGTTAAAGGACAACCTATTGCTGAACCTGGAATTCCAGAATCATTCAAAGTTTTGATTAAAGAATTGCAAGCTCTTGCACTTGATGTCAAGATTTTGACAGAAAATGATGAGGAGATTGAACTTCCAGAACTTTCACAAGATGAGCAAGACAAGGTTGGCCTTGAAAATGAAGTTGAAAAAGATTTGAAGAGTGTCACAATTGATATTGATGATATGATTTCAAATGATGAAGAAGAAAAAACAGAAGTTCAAAAGGAAATTGAAGAAGAAACCGCAATGCCTGCTGGACTTGAAGATATTGATTTATTTGACGATTTTGGAGATTTCGACGAATAAAAAAATTGACAAATTTGTCAGTAGTGAAAATTTATTTATGGATTTGATAAATTTGAAGTTTAAGATAGAAAAATAAGAGGTTAGATATGTTTGAACTTAACAACTTTGAAAAAATTAAAATAGGAATTGCATCTCCTGAGAAAATCAGAGAGTGGTCTCATGGCGAGGTTACAAAGCCTGAAACCATCAACTATCGTACACAAAAACCTGAGAAAGACGGACTTTTCTGCGAAAAGATTTTTGGACCTAAAAAGGATTGGGAATGTCATTGCGGAAAATACAAGCGTATTCGTTATCGTGGTGTTGTGTGCGATAAGTGTGGCGTTGAAGTCACAAGAAGCAAAGTTCGTCGTGAAAGAATGGGTCACATTGAACTTGCTGCTCCTGTTACACACCTTTGGTATTTTAGATCTGTTCCTTCAAGAATTGGAACTTTGCTTGATTTGACTCCAAAAACTTTGGAGCAAGTGGTTTATTATATCAATTATATAGTTACTGACCCAAAGAACACTGACCTTGAATATAAACAAATCTTAAATGACAAAGAATATCGTGAAGCAGTTGAAAAATACGGCTATGGTTCTTTTGACGCTGGAATGGGCGCAGAAGCAATCAAAGTTTTGCTTTCTCATGTTGACCTCGACAAAGAAAGCGAAACTTTGAAAGAAGAAATCAAAACTTCAAAAGGACAAAGAAAAATCAAGGCTGCAAAGAAATTGGACGTTGTTGAATCATTCAGAAAGAGTGGAAACAACCCTACTTGGATGGTGCTTGACTGCATTCCTGTTATTCCACCAGACCTTCGTCCTATGGTGCCACTTGATGGCGGTCGTTATGCAACCAGCGATTTGAACGATTTGTATCGTCGTGTTATTAACAGAAACAATCGTCTTAAAAAACTTATGGAACTTGGTGCTCCTGATGTTATCGTGAGAAACGAAAAGCGTATGCTCCAAGAAGCTGTTGACAACCTTATCGACAATGGTAAGCGTGGAAAACCTGTTCAAGGTTCAAAACAAAGAGATTTGAAATCTTTGACTGCTATGCTCGGCGGTAAACAAGGTCGTTTCCGTCAAAACCTTTTGGGTAAACGTGTGGATTATTCTGGTCGTTCAGTTATTGTCGTTGGACCAGAACTTAAAATGTACCAATGCGGACTTCCAAAAGAAATGGCTCTTGAACTTTTCAAACCATTCATTATCAACAGACTCATTGACCTCAATCAATCAAACAACATAAAGAGTGCAAAGCGCATGATTGAAAGAGAAAAACCTATCGTTTGGGACGTGCTTGCTGACGTTATCAAAGACCACCCAGTGCTTTTGAACCGTGCTCCAACACTTCACAGACTTTCTGTTCAAGCGTTTGAACCTGTGCTTGTTGAAGGAAAGGCTATCAAACTTCACCCATCTGTCTGCGCTGCGTTCAACGCTGACTTCGACGGCGACCAAATGCCTGTTCATATTCCACTTTCAATCGATGCAAGAACCGAAGCAAGAACTCTTATGCTCGCTTCAAACAACATTCTTAAACTTGCAGATGGTGAACCTATCGTCACTCCTGCACAGGACGTTGTGCTTGGCTGTTACTATTTGACACTTATCAAACCAGGTGCAAAGGGCGAGGGCTCTATCTTTGCTTCCAAAAACGAAGTTATTTATGCTTATCAAACCAAAAATCTTGACTTGCAAGCAGAAATAACAGTAAGACTTGAAAAAGAAGTTGATGGCAAAAAATATACAAAGCGTGTCACAACTTCTGTTGGTAGAATTTTGTTCAACAATGTTATTCCTCAAAATTTGGGATATGTTGACAGAAGCAATCCAGAAAACATTTGTGACCTTGAAATTAACAAAGAAGTTAAGAAGAAAGATTTGTCAAAGATTGTTGCTACTTGCTACGACAAACTTGGCACAACAGAATGTTCAAAACTTGTTGATAGACTCAAAGAATTGGGATATAAGTATTCAACTTTGGCTTCCGTTTCTGTTAATATCTATGATATTCAAGAACCTGCTGAAAAGGCAGAGATTTTGAAAGAAGCAGAATCAAAAGTTCTCGAAAACGAAAAACTTTTGCGTCGTGGACTTATTACTCTTGATGAAAAAATCAACGAAAATGTTGCAATTTGGAATGATGCTGTTCAACAAGTTCAAAATGCCGTTGTAAAAGATATGGACACATTCAATCCTTTCAACTTGATGGTTGGTTCTGGGGCGCGTGGTAACGCCGTTCAGTTGAACCAAGACTGCGGTATGATTGGTATTAAAGCAACTGCATCTGGTGTTAAGAACGACACTCCTATCAAGTCTTCTTTCAAACAAGGACTTACTCCAATTGAATATTTCATTAACTCTCGTGGTTCTCGTAAAGGTTTGTCTGATACCGCTCTTAAAACAGCGGACTCTGGTTACCTTACTCGTCGTCTTGTTGATATTGCCCAAGATGTCGTTATCACAACCGAAGACTGCTTTGCTGACGCTGGCGAAAAGGTTAAGGGTGTGACAGTCTCTGACCTTGTGAAAGATGGTTTTGTTCAAGAAACTCTCGACGAAAGAATTTATGGCAGAGTTGCTGTTGAAGACATCGTTGACCCTAACACTAAGGAAGTCATCGTTCCTGCAAACACAATGATTTCAAAAGAACAAGCTTCTCGCGTTGTTAAAGCGGGTATTAAGGAAGTTCAAATTCGTTCTCTTATTACTTGCCGTTGCAAACATGGTGTTTGTGCAAAATGTTATGGAAGAAACTTGGCTGGCAAAGATATGGTTACTCTTGGTGAGGCTGTCGGAATTATCGCTGCTCAATCCATTGGTGAACCTGGTACACAGCTTACTATGAGAACATTCCACACTGGTGGTGCTGCGGTTGCTGCCGATATTACACAAGGTCTTCCTCGTGTTGAAGAAATCTTTGAAGCAAGACGACCAAAAGGTGAATGCTTGTTGTCCGAAGTTTCCGGAAAAGTTAAGATTAAAGAGGACGCTAAGACTTATCAAATCACCATCGTTACTGGCGAAGGCGATATAGACTACGAAGTAAGAAAACCAGCAGTTTTGAAGGTTAAGAATGGAGAAACTGTTGAACCTGGCACTCAACTTACTGCTGGTGCAATCAATCCAGCAGACTTGCTCGTAACAAAGGGGCTTAAAGGATTGCAACAATACCTTTTGAGCGAAGTTATCTCTGTTTATCGTGGGCAAGATGTTAAGGTTAATGACAAACACATCGAAATTATCATCAGACAAATGCTTAAAAAAGTTAAGATTGAAGATTCTGGCGATACCGCTCTTCTTACTGGTGATGTTGTTGATGTTTCAAAATGTGAAGAAGAAAATGAAAAGGCACTTCGTGCTGGTGGCAGACCTGCTATTGCAAGAAGAATTTTACTTGGAATTACAAAGGCTTCTCTTTCAACTGAATCCTTCCTTTCTGCTTCTTCCTTCCAAGAGACTTCAAGAGTTCTTACTGATGCCGCTCTTAAAGGCAAAGTTGATAATCTTGTCGGAATCAAGGAAAATGTCATCATTGGAAAACTTATTCCAGCAGGAACTGGACTTAAAAAATATAGAACAGTTGTTCCTGTTAAAGTTGAACAAGATGAAACAGTCAATGGTTAACAATTAAAAGAACTGAGAATTTCCTCAGTTCTTTTGCTGTTTATTATATTTGAAACGATGTAAAAGGAGAAAAAAATGATTTCTTTCAAAGATGGTGATAAAAAGTTTAATTTTAGAGTTGGAGCAATTATTATCAATCATGATAAGACAAAAGTTCTTTTGCATACTATTCTTGGCTATGATTTTTATCTTTTGCCTGGCGGGCGTGTGGAATGGATGGAAGATACCGAAACTGCATTAAAAAGAGAACTTTATGAAGAATTAAATCTTACCAATGTTGAATTAAAATCACGCTCGTTTATTGAAAGTTTCTTTGAATTTTGTGGTGTTAAATATCATGAAATTGCACAAAATTATGTTGTTGAATTGGCAGATTATAGTTTGGAAGAAAAAGACATGTTTTGTGGTGTTGAGGGAGAAAAATACATATATAAATGGGTGAATATTGATGATATTGACAAATTTATTATAAAACCTGCGATTTTAAAAGATGTAATAAAAAATTATCGTGCAGAATTTGAACATAAAATAATTGTAGAAAAATAACATTATTGTTTTTTTATGTGAAATTTGATAAAAACACTTGTCAAATGATTTATTTTGTGATAAAATATGGTCGTTCACAAAATAAATGCCGAAGTGGCGGAATGGCAGACGCACGGGACTCAAAATCCCGCGAGGGCAACTTCATGTGGGTTCGACTCCCACCTTCGGCACCAAATATGACTCAGTTGAACCTATTTGGATTAACTGAGTTGTTTTATTCTAAGGAGACGCCATGAAAAATATTATTATTGTGGACATGCAAAAAGGTTTCATGAAAGAAACAAATAATCATTTAATTGAAAAAATACATACCTACTTAAAAACAAATACTTTTAATAATATCTTTTTCACAAAATGCATCAATGACAGCGAAAGTCCATATACAAAAATTTTGAATTGGAATGGAATTACGAAGAAAGATGAACAAGAATTTGCAATTGATGTTCCTAAAAATGCAAGAATTTTGACAAAGAATTGTTATGGAATATCAAATGAAGATATTAGGTTGTTCAAAGACTTAGGTATTACAGAAATGGAAATTTGTGGAACGGACACAGATGCTTGTTGCTTAGCAATTGCTTTTAATTTGTTCGATAATAATATAAAACCAATAATTTTGTCAGATTTATGTTCTAGCTCATCTAGTAATAAAAACATTCATAAAAATGCGTTAGAAATAATGAAAAGACAATTCGGAGATGATAACATAAAATAAGAATGTAATTGATTTTAGGAAGTTTTTGTACGTTTGTAAAGGAGGGGAATATGGACATTAAAATTGACAATGAAGAGGGAAAGTTTAAATTTAGAGTTTGTGGAATATTGGTGTGTGACAATAAATATTTGGTTGTCAAAATGAACGCAAATACATTTTATTGCTTGCCTGGTGGTCATGTTGAACTTGACGAAGATACTGATAGTGCCATTCTTAGAGAGATGAGAGAAGAGTTGGGTTTTGATGTTAAAATAAAAAATCTAATCGCTATTAATCAAAACTTTTTTAAAACTAAAACAGGGAAACCAGTCCACGAATTAGGATTTTATTATGTTGTTGAACCTGTCAACAAAGATGATATAAACAAGAACGATTATGAAAGAGAAGAGTTGGACAAGGGTAAAATTCAACACCTTGAATTTAAGTGGGTTTCAAAGCAAGATTTAAAAGAAATTGATTTTAAACCTGCTTTTGTTGCTGATTGTTTGGATAAAAAAGAAATTGTTGTTAACATAAATAGAGATTAAAATGAAATTCACACATTTAGTGTGAATTTTTTTGTGTTATATAGCATTTTTTAACCCATTTCGCAATTTTTCCATATTGTGTATTTGGGAGGTGTATTATGCTTTTTGGAAATCATGATAATGATTGCTGTTGCAACAATTTCCCACGTTTTAGAAATATTGTTGTTGCCGTCGGAGCAACTGGCGCGACAGGTCCAGCAGGTCCAAGAGGTGCAACCGGAGCAACAGGTCCAACAGGACCTATCGGAGCGACTGGGCCAACGGGTTCAACGGGTTCAACGGGTTCAACAGGTGCGACTGGGCCAACTGGTCCAACTGGTGCGACTGGGCCAACTGGTCCAACTGGTGCGACTGGGCCAACTGGTGCAACAGGACCAACTGGGCCGACAGGGACGGCGGAGGCTACAAGTTTTGGCAGTTTCTTTACAACCGCAGAACAATCGGTTGATAACGATTCGTTTCCTTTGACAAACACTTTGGAAGCGAGCGGAATGACTGTCAACAATGCCACTGGTGTGGTAACTTTGCCAAATGTTGGTTTTTATAAAGTTGATTATGGTGTCTATGTTGCAAGCAGTGCAACCGCTTCTGATAGTATGGCGTTGAGACTTAATGGAACTAATGTCGTTGGCACAGCAAGAGGATTGGAAAATAACACTATGATAAATGCCAGTGCAATTATTGAGACAACAGTTGCAAACAGCACATTAAACATTCAAATTAACAGCACAAGTGCAGTTGATTTCCTTGATGATGATGGAATCAATGGATATCTTGTGATTGTTCAGATTGGCTAAAAAATAAATAAAATATTGAGAACGAAACTTCTCAATATTTTTTATTGTCATATTGATTTTATTATTGAAAGATGATATAATTCACATATGGAAAATGTTGAAGCAGTTTTTGATGAAGAATTTGCACAAAAATTTAAAGAGGTTTGTGAGCGTAGACATGCTTGGTATTTTTATGAGTCTACTAAAAAGTTTCTGCCTTTTTTGCACAAAATAAAAAACAGTGTTGATAGGAAAAAAGTTGATTTGCCAAAGGTTGAATTCAATATAAAAGATATGAAGTCAATGGCATTGGTCTTCTTTCAAGATTTGCGACCGGAGTTTTATGAATCAATCAAAAGAGTGTTGAAAGCGTCAGATACTCTTTTAAAAGAAAACGAGCCTGCCAAAGAACATGGACTTTTGTCTGTTGGTGTAAAAGGCAATAAGGAACAACCAAACGAAAAACCTTTTATTGAAATCAATTTGAACCCCGAAAACACTTCAATGGGTTGTGTTGGTGTTGCTCATGAGTTTGCGCACATTTTGTCCGAGAGAGTTCAAAAGAGGATTAGACCTAGAACTGATTGTATTGGCGAGATTGAAAGTTTGTTTGTTGAAAAGTTATATTTGGATTATATGCTTGGGAATGGAATTATATCAAAAGAGGAATATGACAACAATAAGCAAATGCGATTGAACAGTCTTTTGAATAACTTAGATTTGATGTTTGAAGAAGAGGAAATCCTTTCCAGACTTGGACAAGATATTACAAAAGAAAGTTTTTTGAAACTTGATTCTGACACAAAAGAACACGGCAACCATGACGCTTTGATTCGCAGACTTGATATTATGGTTAACGGTCAAAATGGAAAAAAATTGTTCGGTCAATATGTTTTTAGATATATCGTTGGAGATGTGGTTTCTGAGGCGCTTTATCAGGATTATTTAAAACAACCAAATGAAACATTGAACAATTTTGCAAATTATTTGGAACATAACGCTAAGTTGAATTTAAAAGGTTCGTTGCAAAAACTACTTGGCGAAGAAGCTGAGAATAAAATTAAAAATACATGGCTTGCGCCAAGAGAAAAAAATTAAATAAGAATATCTTTTTAACATAAAACAGCAAAAACAGCTGTTTTTTTGTATTCAATTTGTTTGGGAATTGTTTGAAAAATGTATTATAATAAATACATATTAAGTTTGTTTAAGGTTTAAAGACATGATTTTTAAGAAATTTTTTAACAAAGATGCCTCGCTCGTAAACGAGCTGGCAAAAGAATTTAATGTCTTGCCAACAACTATGTATTTGATTTTATCGCGTGGATTTTCAACAAGAGAAGAGATAGAAAATTATCTGTCTGTTGGGGCATTTTTGGACCCATTCCTAATCAAAAATATGAAAGAACTTTGCGATAGAGTTCAGTTGGCAAAACAGATGAAGGACAAAGTCCTGATTTTTGGAGACTATGATGTTGATGGGGTGAGTGCCACTGCCATTATGCTTAAAACGCTCAAAAAATTGGGTATAAATGCGGACTTTTATCTTCCAAACCGCTATGTTGATGGTTATGGATTGACCTGTGAGGTGTTGGACAAGATTGCCAAAACTTTTGCACCAGACCTTATTATTACTGTTGACTGTGGAATTTCTTGTGCAAATGAGGTGGAATACGCCAAAAGTTTGGGAATTGAAATTATTGTGACTGACCACCATGAGATTCCAGATACTTTGCCTGACGGAATTGTGCTTAATGCAAAAATTGAAGGTCAAGAATATCCATTTAGGGAACTTTGCGGGACAGGTCTTGCTTACAAAATCAGTGAAGCCTTGCTTGGAGCAAAAAAGGCAGAAGAGTTTTTGCCTATTGCGGCTATTGCAACTATTGCAGATATTGTTTCATTGACAGGAGAAAATCGAAACATCGTCAAGCGTGGATTGCGATGTATGGAAAAATTGCCTCTTGGTGTCAAAATGCTTTTCAAAGAGAACAAAGTGTCTCTTTCTAACCCAAACTCCACTGATATTGCCTTTAAGATTGCACCAAAAATCAATTCTTCGGGCAGAATGGGAGATGCAGTTGATAGTTTGATGTTATATTTGACCGAAGACACAGTTGTTGCGAGGAAATATCTTGACAAAATCAAAAATCATAACACCAGAAGGCAAGAACTTTCTTCTGGGATTATGGAAGATTGCGAAAAAGCCATTGCAAAGATGGATTTGTCCAAGACACGCGTCATTGCATTGGCGTCAAAAAAGTGGGATCAAGGCATTC
>JBJFCL010000019.1:0-55731 GCA_051888935.1 Candidatus Caccovivens sp.
AGGTCGTACAATTTTTATATCTTTCTGAGCTTTCTTTTTGCCAACTTTGTTTACATAATCGGCAACTTTTTTTTGATTTTTGCTTCCCATAAGACCTCCTGTATATACTTTTTAAAAGTATATCATATATAGAGTTTTTTGTCAATAATTGTTATAAACTTTAACTTTTTGCCTTATCTCTTTGTAAGAGTGCCAAATTGACTTGTTTTTTTTTATTATTTTTGATATTATTGTTAATATTTAAACTTAAAATGAGGTTATTATGGGACTTTTTGGAAATGAAAACAAATCACAAGTAAAAAAACTTAGAAAAATTGCCGATAAAGTTATTGCACTTGAAGATAAATATCGTGCTTTTTCTGACGAACAACTTAAATCATGCACTGACGATTTCAAAGCCCGTCTTAAAGCAGGCGAAACCCTTATGGACATTTTGCCAGAAGCTTATGCCGTTGTGCGTGAAGCATCTGACAGAGTTTTGAAAATGCGACATTTCTATGTGCAGATTTTGGGTGGAATTGCACTCCATCAAGGTCGTATTGCTGAAATGGCAACAGGTGAAGGAAAGACTTTGGTTGCAACACTTCCTGCATATCTAAACGCTCTCACTGGACTTGGAGTTCATGTGGTCACAGTCAATGAATATTTGGCAAAGCGTGACGCAGAGTGGATGGGAAAAGTCTATCGTTTTCTTGGACTGACTGTTGGGGTTGTTGTGTCTGGAATGGACGAGAAAAAGAAACGCGAGGCATACAACAGCGACATAACCTATTGCACAAACAACGAACTTGGCTTTGACTATCTTCGTGACAATATGGCGATTATGAAACAGCAACGCGTTCAGCGTCCGCTCAATTTTGCCATTGTCGACGAAGTGGACTCCATTTTGATTGATGAAGCAAGAACACCGCTCATTATTTCTGGTCGTGGAATGAAATCTTCTGACAATTATGTCAAGGCTCAAAAGTTTGCCAAGACATTGAAAGCAGAAGACTATGAAAAAGACGAAAAAACAAAACAACTCAACCTCACTGAAAGCGGTGTGGCAAAAGCAGAAAGATATTATGCCATTGACAACTTGTCAGATGTTGACAATTTGGAACTCAATCACTACATCAACAATGCATTGAAAGCCAATTTTGTTATGTATAAAGATGAAAACTACATCGTCAAAGATGGAGAGGTTGTGATTGTTGATGAATTTACTGGTCGTCTTATGCCCGGCAGACGCTACAACGATGGACTTCATCAGGCGATTGAAGCAAAAGAAGGTGTGGAAATCAAAGACGAAAATATGACACTTGCAACTATCACTTTCCAAAACTTTTTTAGAATTTACAACAAACTTTCTGGCATGACAGGAACCGCAAAGACGGAAGAAGGTGAATTTAGAGCAATTTACAAATTGGATGTTGTCACAATTCCAACAAATAAACCAAACATTAGAATTGACGAACCTGACATCGTTTTTACGACAGAAAATGGAAAAATTAAAGCAATTGTTGAAGAAATCAAACGCCACAATGCTTTGGGACAACCTATTTTGATTGGTACAATCACAATTGAGAAAAGTGAACTTTTGTCCAAGGCACTCAAAGAGGCAAAAATCAAACACACCGTTTTGAACGCGAAGAACCATGAACAAGAATCGCAAATTGTTGCACAAGCGGGAAGAAAAGGTGCGGTTACAATTGCCACAAACATGGCAGGTCGTGGAACAGACATACTTCTTGGCGGAAATGCTGAATTTATGGCAAAAAAGAAGATGCGGGAAGAGGAATTTACCGAAGAACAAATTTCTTACGCAACTGCTTTCAACAATTCTGAGGACGCTGAACTTAATCGAGCACGTGCACGCTACAACGAACTTTATGCCGAATTTAAAAAGATTACAGATGTTGAAAAAGAAGAAGTTAGAGCGGTCGGTGGTCTTCACATAATCGGAACAGAGCGTCATGAATCAAGGCGTATTGACAACCAGTTGCGTGGTCGTGCTTCTCGTCAAGGTGACCCTGGTTCAAGTGTGTTCTTCTTGTCACTTGAAGATGACCTAATTCGTAGATTTGGTGGTGATAGACTTAAAAATATCGCCATGTTCTTCAAACTTGATGAAGACACTCCAATTCAACTTAAAATTCTTTCTAGACAAATCGAGAGCGCACAAAAAAAGATAGAACTCCAAAACTTTGCAATCAGAAAAACTGTTTTGCAGTTTGATGATGTTATGAATGCTCAAAGAGAAATCGTTTACAAAGAGCGTAACAAAGTGTTGGACGGACTTGAAGTTCATTCTCAAATTATGAGTATGTTTTCAGGCGTTATTTCACGCGTTGCAGATAAGTGTGTTGATGATGAAAAACCTTACTTTGATTGGGATTTTACAAAAATAAATCAAGAGTTTGAAAGAGGGTTATTGGAAAAAGGTACAAATGCCTTTTCAGAAGATTCATGTGAAGGATTTGACCGTGCTGACCTTGAAGAAGCGGTTTTGCGTTTGGTTGAAAAACGCTACAACGAAAAAATGGTGGAAGCAGGCAAACTTGGCATTGATTTTGAGAATGTTGAGAGATTTATTTTGCTTAAAGTCGTTGATTCCAATTGGATGAATCATATTGATGATATGCAGACGATGAAAAATGAAATTTTCGCTCGTGGATTTGGAAATCAAGACCCTGTTATTGCCTACAAAAAAGAGGCGTATGACATGTTTGATAAGATGATTGAAAAGATCAGAGAAACCACATGTTTGATACTTCTAAACACCAATGTTGAATTGCGTAAACCTGAGCCTCAAAGACCTGTAAAGATGACAGAAGCAAAGGTGGAGAATGTTCAAAAACGCCCAGAAGAAATCAAGAAGCAAACAACAGTTGTAAACACTGAAAAGAAAGTGGGACGCAATGACCTATGTCCATGTGGAAGCGGGAAGAAATACAAAAATTGTTGCGGGAAATAGGCGATTATATTACAAAATTTTTTATAAATCAAAATATCAAAAGAGCAACCTTATAATTGCTTAGTTTATTCATGAGATAGGAGTTGACATGAAATACATTAGAGCAGAAAAATATAACAATGATTTTATAAACCCAAAAATTATGGGACCAAATCCATTAAAATTGGAAGAGGAACTTATGAAGGACAACAAAATAACTCCAAATTCAGTTGTGATGGATTTGGGAAGTGGGCAAGGTGTCACATCAATTTTTTTGGTGAAAGAATATGGGTTTAAGGTATATGCAGTAGACCTATGGAGCGATGCAGAAGAAAACAAAAAATTTTTTAATGAAATGGGCTTGACAGAGAATCAAATCATACCTGTAAAGGCTGATGCAACTGACTTAAAATTTGAAAAAGAATTTTTTGACGCAGTTGTGAGCACAGACTCGTATAACTATTTTGGAAGAGATGAGAATTATTTAGACGAAAAACTCATGCCATTTGTGAAGTCGGGTGGTTATGTTTATATAGTAGTTCCAGGTATGAAAAAAGATTGTCATAATAACATTCATAAAGAATTGTTGCTATCATGGACTGCTGAGCAATTGGATTATCTGCATGACATTGAATATTGGAAAGATATTATTTCCAAATCACAAAACAGTGAAATTGTTTCTTTATATGAAATGGAAAGCAACGAAGAATGTTGGAACGATTGGATAAAATGTGATAATGAATATGCAAAAAATGATAAAAAAGCTATTGATGCTGGGGCTTGCAAATATTTAAATTTCATTGCCATTGTTTTAAGAAAAAAATAGAAAATTAAAAGAACGATTAAATTCGTTCTTTTTGTTTTATTAATGTCAGATTATAAAATTTACTTGACATTTTGTTTTGTATATGTTATATATTTAGAAGCAGTAAAAATACTGTCCTTGTTCTTGGAAAAATTCAAGAACCATTAGTCCAAAAGGAGGTAAATGTGATGAATAAGTACGAACTTATGTTTATCGTTGCAAGCGATGTAACCGAAGAAAAGCGTGAAGAACTTATCGCCAAATTCAAGGCATATGTTGAAGCACACAAAGGAAACATTGAAGGCATCGAGAAAGTTGGCATGAAGAAGTTTGCTTATCCAATCAATTTCAAAAACGAAGGTTTTTATGTGATTTTCAACATGAACTTACCTGCTGAAGAAGTTGATGCTATGAACAAACTTATGACAATCACAGAAGGGATTGTTCGTCAAATCTTTGTAAGAAAGTAAGATTTGCAAAAAGGAGAAATTTATGAACAAAGTTATGTTAATCGGAAATTTGACCAGAGACCCAGAACTTCAAACCACAAACGGCGGAGTTTCTGTTTGCAGATTTTCACTTGCTGTAACAAGAAGATTTGCAAATGCTGACGGCGAAAGAAAAGCGGATTTCATCAACATTGTTGTTTGGAGAAATCAAGCAGAAAATTGCCATAAATATTTGAAAAAGGGTTCAAAAGTTGCTGTTGTTGGAAGCATTCAAACTTCCAATTACGACGCTCCGGATGGTTCAAAGAGATACACAACTGATATAGTTGCTGATGAAGTTGAATTTATCAGCACAAATCGTGGAAATGGTGATGATATGTCTTATTCTGCTCCAAGTGAAGCAAAGCCAAAAGCACAAGAAACTGCTGAGCTTGAAGAGATTGATGACGACAGCCTTCCATTCTAACAAAATTGAAATCGCGGAAAGACCGCTGTAAAGGAGAATAAAATGAGCGAAGTTGTTAAGACCGAAGAAAAGGTTGTTAAAAAATTTCGTAAACCTGCAAAGAAGAAAGTATGTGCTTTCTGCGTTGCTGGCGAGAAATGTATTGACTATAAAGATGTAGCAAAAATCAGAAAATACATCACAGAAAAAGGCAAAATTTTGCCAAGAAGACAAACTGGGGTTTGCTCTTATCACCAAAGAGAACTCTCAAACGCTATCAAAAGAGCAAGAAACATGGCTCTTTTGCCATATGTTGGTGACTAATTAAAAAGGAGAACATGAAGATGCAAAAAGAAATTCATCCAGATTATCATGAAGTTACTGTTGTTTGCGCTTGTGGAAACACTTTTAAAACTGGCTCTTGCGTAAAGGGAGACACTCTAAAAATTGATATTTGCAATAAATGTCACCCATTCTACACAGGAAAGAAAAAGGTTGTTGATTCCAGCGGAACTGTTGAAAACTTCAAGAAAAAATACAATTTACAATAAAAATAAAAAAATCAGCAAATTTGCTGATTTTTTTTCTTATGAAACAGAACAAGGAATTTTTGTTAAGATAGTATAAAAAACGGGGCTGATAAGATATATTTTGAGCAATTTGGAAATAATCAGTACATGAAAAACACATTATTTCCATTGTCAAATGGAGTTCAGGTTTGTTTGCAAGACAAGCAAGTCATTTCTCTCATTGATTGCAATGGTCAAAAGAAACTTAAAAGTTCAAAAAACGAGAATAAAATTATCTTTTGGCATTTTCCGTTTATGAGAGGGATTCAATACTTTTTTTGTGGAATCTTTGGATTTTTTCAAGCATTAGTTTTGGCGAATGATTTGTGTGGCTCTACTATAAGAATCAAAGATTTAAAGAAATATTACACTCAAAAATTGATTGTTTTGGGACTGATTGCAATTTTTGCGATTCTTTTTTCTGCTTTTGCTTTGGGATATGTGCCGGCAAAACTAGGATATTTGATGGTTGGAGCACAAGGCAGTACACTTCTGAGAAATTTTTGTATTATGACCTTAAAGTTGGCATTTTTTTATATTTTTTTATTGTTTTTTCGCATTTTTCCTGCCGTAAATGAATGTTTTAGATTTAATCGTGCAATTTCAAAGAGTAAGACTGACCAAACACCAAATTTTTTAAATTATTTCATTTTTGTTTTTGTTTTGCACTTTGTTGTGATACACTTGATTGGAGCGAGTTTTGGATTTTGGTTCAACATACTTCTTAATATTGCCATTTTTCTTGTGTGTACAAGTGTGGCATATGAGGTGGCGATGGTTGTCCAAAAATTCAAATTCTTGCATTTTTTAAGTTTTGTGACTGGTTGCTTGTGTTATGCAAAGCCAACTCGCACTCATTTTGAGACCGTCTCGGTGGCATTGACCGAAATGAATATGCTTGTGAAAGGTAGGGAATTTATGGAAGACGAAAGCAAAAAGGCTTTTTCTGTGGTGTATAATGAAGTAAAAAACAAATTGGCTCTTGCAGGAATCAATGAGAAAAGTGAGGCCGATTGGTTGATTGCCACTGTGTTAGGAAAAAATCGTGCAGAAATCAAGCTTGTGCCATTTGTGACTGACAAACAATATGAAGAGATTGTCAAGGCAACAGATAGGCGTGCAAAAGGCGAAAGTTTGGATAATATTTTTGGATACACAGAATTTTATGGACTTCGTTTTGATGTCAACAAAAAAGTTTTAACTCCACGCATGGAAACGGAACTTTTGGTGGAACTGGTTTTGAAAGCACAACAGCAGTATAAGCATTGCACCATTCTTGACCTTGGAACTGGTTCTGGTGCTATTGCAGTTTCTGTCGCAAAAAACTGTGATGCTCGCGTCACTGCGATTGATGTCAGCAAGAGTGCGCTTCTTGTTGCCGAGTCAAATGCCAAGAAAAATGGTGTGGAAATTGAATTTTTACATTCAAATTTGTTTACACACTTGAAAAGAAAGCGTAAGTTTGATATAATTGTCTCAAATCCTCCATATATTCCAACAAAGGACATAGCAAAACTGGACAAAAATGTCAGAGAATGCGACCCAACTTTGGCACTTGACGGAGGAGAAGATGGACTTGATTTTTATCGTCAAATTGCAAGTGAGTTGCCATCAAGGTTGAATGCAGGCGGGCAAGTGTTTTTTGAAATCGGCAAAGGACAAGCAAGAGCGGTGCGAAAAATCTTGCGTGATGCGGGACTTGGAGACATAAAGACCATGAAAGATTACAACAAGATAGAGAGGTTTGTTTGTGGAAGATACAAGTAAAGAATTTTTGGAAAAAACAAAAAAATCAAAGGTGAGGTTTGATGAACTTACTGACCTTATTTCTCGTCCAGAGATTATCGCTGACAATCGCGAATGGAAGAAATTGGTCAAAGAAAGAAATTCCTTGGAAGAATTGGCAGGGGCTCACTCTGCTCTGAAAGGTTTGGTTGAAAATCTTGATTCTTGCGAGTCGGATTATGCAAAAGAGACAGATGCAGAGATGAAAGAGTTGTTTGCCAGTGAAATATCATCACTCAAAAAACAAATCTCCGAAAAAGTGGAAGATATCAAAATCTTGCTCTTGCCAAAAGATGAAAACGATGATAGCAATGCCATTTTGGAAATTCGTGCTGCTGCTGGCGGAGAGGAAAGTGCACTTTTCAGTCTTGAACTTTGCAGAATGTACAGTCATTATGCAGAAAAGCACCGCTGGAAAGTGGAGTATATCGACATGAATGAGACCGAACTTGGTGGAATAAAAGAAGCCACAATCATGGTCAAGGGAAAGGGTGCATATTCGCGTCTAAAATATGAAAGTGGCGTTCATCGCGTGCAAAGAGTGCCAGAGACAGAAAGTCAAGGGCGTATTCACACTTCAACAGCAACTGTGGCAGTTTTGCCAGAAGTTGAAGAAGTGGATTTTGAAATTTTGGACAAAGACTTACGCATTGATGTTTATCATTCAGGCGGAGCAGGTGGACAAAATGTCAACAAAGTTGAAACGGCAATAAGAATTACATATTTGCCTCTTAACATTGTTGTTACTTGCCAAGATGAAAGGTCACAACTCAAAAACAAAGAGAAAGCGATGAACATTTTGAAAGCAAAACTCTTTGACTATTATCAAGAACAGCGTGACAAAGAATATCGTGAAGACCGTAAAAGCCAGGTGGGAAGAGGAAACCGCAATGAGCGTATTCGCACTTACAACTATCCACAAGGCAGAGTGACTGATCATCGAACCAATCTTTCTTCATATGATTTGAATGGCGTTTTAAATGGCGACTTGGACGAATTTATTGATGCAATGATTTTGAAAGAACGCACCGAGATGCTGGCAAATTGTTAGGACAGACAAGAATTTAATTTCTTTTCAACAAACATAAACTCGAATAAAAAACCACCGCGAATTGCGATGGTTTTATTGTTTTTGTAAAAATATTAGAAATGGAGGAGTGTTCTAATTGCTTTTCCAGTTGTTTTTGGTGCGTCCTCAACAATTGGTTTAAACACATCAAATGCACCAAGAATCATTGGCAAGAATGTGTTGAAGAACAAAATCAAAACGATGACAACAACAATTGAAATTACAATGTTGATGAGACGCTTTTTGTTTTCTTCTCTTTGTTCTGCACTGTCTGCACGTGCCATTTTGATTCCAACATAAAGTGCATAAATTCCGCCAGCAGCACCAACAAGTGCCAACAACACCCAAAGAACAGTTGAAAGTGTATTCATTAAGCCTGGCAACCAATTTTCAAAACCTGTTCCACTTAAATCTTTCAAAAGATCATTCCAAGATGTAATTACCTCATTCATTAAAGAAGTTAAAAGATTCATTTTCGTTTCCTCCAATAATTTAAAATTATTGTTCTCAAAAGTTGAGAAGAATATTCTCTCTTTTGATTACAAACAAATAATAACATATGCAAAAAAAAATTCCAAACGATTTTGACAAAAAAATATAAAAAATTTAAAAAATATTTTTTGTTCGATTTTTTATTGGAATTTTTTTATTAAATTAAGCAATTTATTGCCCTTGAAAATGGAATTTTAAATTGTTTTAATTAAAAGAATTGTCCAAGACATCTACGGCAGTTGCAACTTGTGAAATTATTGTTGTTGAAATTGTCCCCAGAAAGCCCAAGCAAAAGCAGAAGCAAAATGTTGGTGTTTGTTGCAAGGTTTGTGTCATTGTTTGAACTTAAAACCGACAGCAAAAACACAAATAAAAATTCTTGTGATGTTACCATAATTCCCTCCTTTTCAACAAGAAAATGCAAAATAAGTCCAAAAGCAAAAATTTTTTCTTTTGACTTTTCTTCTTTTGTTTGGGTAGAATTGAAATATAAATTGTTACTTTATTGTATATGACACAATATTTCAAAGTGTTCAAAAATTTAAAAGGTAGGAAAATATGAATAAATTGTTGAAGCTTACAGAACGCAATAAATATGAAATACAAGATTTGCTTCCAGATGAGGCGTGTACAAACAAATTGGCACTTTATTTTCAAAACTTTTCCGACCAAACACGAATAAAAATTTTGTCGGCACTTTCAATTCGTGATTTATGTGTCAATGATCTTTCCAAACTTTTAGGAATAAATCAAACGACTATTTCACATCAATTAAAGACTTTGAAAGATCAAAATATTGTGGAATATAGGCGTGACGGCAAGATTTTGATTTATCGCATAAAGTCTCCGAGTATCAATGAGATGATGCTTTATGCCGTGAAGGTAATAAGTTAGCGGAGCAACCTGCGTTTTTGCTCATTTTTGCCACAGTGTGTCAAAAAGTATCGCGTTGATGCTTGGTTGCTCCGCGTATTCGCGCCAAACGAAAATCGCACTCCGCAAAAAGAATTTGCTATGTTGGCGATTTTGCGCGACTTAAAGAGGTGACATCGAAATGTTCCATTAGGCAGGGGTTGTGGAAACAAACGATATTGGACTTATGATGGGTGTGGGGTGGCTACGCAACCTGCGCTGTTGCTCATTTTTGCCACAGTGTGTCAAAAAGTATCGCGTTGATGCTTGGTTGCTCCGCGTATTCGCGCCAAACGAAAATCGCACTTCGCAAAAAGAATTTGCTATGTTGGCGATTTTGCGCGACTTAAAGAGGTGGCATCGAAATGTTCCATTAGGCAGTGGTTGTGGGAACAAACGATATTGGACTTATGATGGGCGTGGGGTGGCTACGCAACCTGCGCTTTTGCTCATTTTTGCCACAGTGTGTCAAAAAGTATCGCGTTGATGTTTGGTTACTCCGCGTATTCGCGCCAAACGAAAATCGCACTTTTTTAACTTGGGTGAAATTTATTTTTTTTGCACACAATAATCTTATGTATTTTAATTATCATGCAAAAGTAAGAAAAATGATTGAAAATGGTAAGGCGACATATTATGAAATATTGAAAGAATATCATGGAATTTCGCCATGTATGATTATTTATTTTAGAGATTCCAAGCCGATGCCAATTCGACAGCATAAATTTGATGAATATCGATTTTTACTTGCAAAATTTAATATAAAAGAAAAAACAGAGTTTTAATCTGTCTTTTTTTATTTTATATGTTCTTGTAAATCCTTAGATTTAAAATCTCTCTCAATTTTACAGACCATTTTATATAAACCAACCATATCAACTGGTTTAATTCTTTTGTCTTCGGTTTTCATTCCTCTATCTACACCATTTGCAATTGAATAAAAGAACATTTGTGAAAAACAATCAAGGTTTTTGTCATTGGCATAACTTATGTCCCATTTATTGTCTCTACTAAGCAATTGGAATAGATGTTCATTTTCGTTTGTTGTATGTTCATTCAATAATTTTGTGGAAAAAATTTTCACTCTTTCAAAATCACATTTGCTTTTTGTTGCACCGTCCAGACTTTCTCCAAAAAGTATACCTCTTTTTTCAAAATCAACCAAAATTCCATCTGGCTTTATTTTTAAATCTTTCATATAACTGTCAAACAAATCTCTGACCAAGCCTTCGTTTCTTTGCTTCAAATCAGAGATGGAATATGCTTGAACCGTTGGGCATTCAACCCGTATAATTTCTGGGGAATAACAAACAGAAAACAAGTGAGTTGCAACTTTGTAAGTATCGTCGTGTGTAAGACCTTTTTCTTCTAGTTGAAATCTCAATTCTTTAATAACTTTGCATATTTCTGTTTGACCATGACAAAAACCAACAAAGGTAACTTTTGACATTTTCTTGCATATTTCGTCCAATGTTAAGATATTTTTGTTTTCATCAAGACATCTTGACAACAAATAATTCTTTACAAAAGTTTTTACCTCGTTTTTTGACATTTCACCAGTGTTTTGGCTAGTATAGTCAAATCCATAGTAAATTCCATAAATTGAAATGCGTTTGTAAAGTTCTTCTTTATCCGAAAAACCAAGCAACAAACCATTCTCAACAATTTTGCATCCGCCATTTGCGTCCTTTGAAGTGATTCCTCCATTTCCCGGAAAATAAAAAACGGAAATTTCTCTGTCTCCATCAAAATTATCTTCAAGATCTCTGTTTTCACAATTAAAATATTGAGTATAGTCTCTTTTTATAATTCTTGTGCATTGCAACCTATCTTCCATTTTTCCCTCGATAAAAAAAGTATATCACTTTTTTATCACAAAAATCAATATACTTTTCTCGTTTTTTCAAAATCTTTCGCTCAAAGGCATATAAAAATAAAACAAATAAAACTACCTTTTTGAAACTAATATAAAACACTTTTTAGTCTAAGTTTTTGTTTGTTTTTAGTTTGAGTTTACTTCCTTTATCAGTGTTTTTACAATTTAATTTCATAACTTTTTGAGATTTTAGTTTTGAGGTTTCAGCAGGTAACTCAATTTGAGTTATAACTTTGTTGCGTTTGATTTGTTTCCATTTTGGCTTTGTAAGTGCTCCCCAAGTTATACCAAGTGCATAAATAATCATAAATCCTGGGAATAAAAGCATTGATGGAATAAGTTTTTTAATTGGAGTGTTAATTTTCTTTTTGTCTAGGAAATAAACCAAAAATGCTTGTGCAATAAACGGAATTAAGAATGCAAAAACTAAAATTATTCCGATAAATTTTGCCAAATCAATAACATATGCGAAGTTTCCGACACAACAGTTGTAAATGATGTCATAACAATAATATGCTGGCATCCAAATCACCAAAACCACTGCAATTGGAATAAATAAGAAGTTGAAGAACATGTCAAGATATTTGTATTTGAAGGTTGTAAAGAACTTCCAAAGGGATTTTAGACCATGTGTAAAAAACATCTTAAAAAGTCCATGTCCCATACGCACATTTCGGTTGAATGTGTCTTTGATGGTGGTTGGTTCATCTTCATAAACAACTGCATCTGAGACATAAGTTGCATTGTTTCCGGCAAATAGTTCGTCCATTGAAAATTCTGCATCTTCGCTTACTCCAAGGGCTGTCCACTCGTAGTTTTTGCGTTTCATAATTTCGTCAGAGATCATCATTCCTGAGCCAACTAAGATTTGAGTGCAACCAATTCGGGAGCGAACTTGGCAGTTAAAACGACAATCTCGAATATACCATAGACCTGAAATTCCAGAGATGACATTTTGCGTAAGGTTTTTTGCACTGTTGTAACCTTTTGCCAGTTTTGCACCACTTGAAAGGGCGTCGTTCATGCATGAAACATAATTCTCATCAACATAATTGTCTGCATCAAAGCGGATAAAAGCGTCATAGTGCAAATCGTTTTGTTTGATATAATCAAAGAAATATTTGACAGGATAGGCAGCACGATGATGATTTGGGTCATTGTCTGTGTATTCCAAAACGGTAACTTGCTCTTTTCCAATTTTTCTACATACATCTGCCGTGTTGTCAGTGCTGTTGTTGACAATCACAAAAATATCAATAAGTTCTTTTGGATAATTTTGTTTTTGCAGACTGACAAGCACATCAACAATGGCATCTTCTTCATTGCGTGCAGGGATAAAAACAGCAAATTTGTGTTTTATTTCTGATTTTTTGAATTTTTTTGGTTTAACAAAAAACAAAAGTGTGTAAATAAATTGCTGAATAAATGCCACACTCGCAATTCCGAGCAAAACATAGTTTATCCAATAGAGGATAGAGTTAAAAATTTCCATAAAAATTGTTCCTATGCTTTATAGTAACATATTTATAAAAAAAATACTAGTATTTTCTTGACTTTTGTGTGTTAAAACCAATAATTCTTTTATAATTTGAGAATTTTGACCTTAATTTGACATTATTATTCACAATGCAACAAGGGTTTGCTTGACAAGAACTAGTTTTCAAAGTAAAATAGCGTCTATGGAAAAACTTTTGTTGCATTCTTGTTGCGGACCTTGTTCTACGGTGGTTATTGAGCGACTTAAAGAGCGCTTTGATGTGACCGTCTTTTATTTTAATCCAAATATTGAACCTTTTGAAGAATATGAAAGACGAAAAACTGAACAGAAAAAAGTTTGTGCATTCTTTGGTGTGAATTTTATTGATTTTGATTATGATAATGCGGGCTGGACAAAATTTGTTGAAGGACTTGAAAACGAAAGAGAAGGTGGTGCGAGATGCACAAAGTGTTTCTTCTATCGCCTTGAAATGACAGCGAAATATGCAAAAGAGCATGGGTTTGACCTTTTTGCAACAACTCTCTCAGTGAGTCCTCACAAAAACACAAATGTTATCAATGAAGTCGGGGAAGCAATTTCAAAAAAATTGGAAATTCCATTTTTACCAGAAAGTTTTAAGAAAAAAGATGGATATTTGAGAAGCATAAATCTTTCAAAAGAACTGAATCTTTATAGACAAGATTATTGCGGTTGCCATTTTGCAAGGAGGAATAGTGAGCAAGTTTGACGGAGATTTTATTCAATACAGCGAACAGAAAGTCAAAAATGAAACAAAAAATTTGGCTGTCTATTTCATTTTGCATATATCTCTCTATATTGTGCTTTTGTTTTTTGCTATTTTCTTTGTTTGGTACACAGTTTTTGTCAGTACGCACAGTTTCTATGCTGTTCAAGGTGCATCGATGAAATACACTCTTAATAGTCAAATTTTGGACGGAGACACAGAATCGTCTTATGATGCTGTTTATGTTAACAGACTTGATTCATTACGCGATTATGATATCGTTGTTTTAAATAGAGAAGGTTCAAGTCCAATTATCAAGCGTTTGATGGCAACAGAAGGAGATTATATCACTATTGCCAAAGTGCCTGATGGAACTTATCGTTTCTTCCGCATCAAAAATCCAACCACGGAAGAACTTGCCAACATTTCTGACGATGAGGCGATGCTTGACGAAGAGTCAGGAGAACTGGGTTATCGCATAAGAGGTTACAGCAACTGGAAAGCAACATGCTTTGAAACAGAAGACATCGCTGTTGACGTTGGTGGTCAAACGCTTGTAAATCGATATGAAGACTATTTTTATGGCACATTTTTGTCTTATTATGGTCAAGAGGGCGCTCCATATAACTATTATGTTTCGGCAAATGGTCTGATTTATGTTCAAGTTCCACAAGGCAAGGTCTTTTGTATGGGCGACAACAGAGGCTTTTCCACCGACAGCAGAGCCAAAGTTAATGGTTTCTTTGATAGAACGCAAATTGCTGGAAGAACGGAGTTTATTGTTTATAACTTTAATTTTGGAAATCGCATCTTGGAAGTTGTTAAGTTTTATTTTTCCGAAGTTGAGAAATTTTTTGCAAGATAGTGAAATTATTTGCTAAATCCGTTTATTTATGGTAGAATAACAATAGCATTGAATTGCGAAAAATTATCAAAAGGAGATAGAATAATGAATAAAGGTGAATTCGTTAAAGCAGTTGCTGAGAAGGCAAATTGCACACAAAAGGACGCAGGAATTGTGTTTGATGCAGTTATTGACACAATTGTAAACGTTCTTAAAGGTGGAGATAAGATTCAAATCCCAGGTTTTGGTTCATTTGAACTTGTTTCAAAGCCAGCAACTACAAAAATCAATCCACTTACAAAGAAAACTGTTAAAGTTGCCGCTTGCAAACAACCAAAATTTAAATTTGGAAAGAGCTTCAAAGCAATCTTCAACGCATAACAAAAAAATCGACCAATTTGGTCGATTTTTTATTCTTTCATTTCTTTTTCAAAGTCGATAATAACATATCCTTGTGGCAGATGGCAAAGAGGGCAAGTTTTGAATGCCTCTTTTGATATTTCTATGTGTCCACAAGAAGAACATTTCCATTCTGTGCGATTTTCTCGTTTATACATTTTTCCACCTTTGTAAAGTGTGGCAAGATAAGCCAAAATCTTTGAGTGAGTGTCCTCAACGGAGGCAATCATATCAAAAGATTTTGCAATATCCAAAAATCCTTCATCTTTTGCAATTCGGGCAAAACTTGGATATATGTTTTTTGCTTCTGACTCCTCTGTTTTACTTTCTTCCATCAAACTGGTTTTGAGTTCTGGAACTTCATATGGGAATCCTGCTTCAATGGCAATGTTTCGTACACTACCGTTGGAATACTGCAAGATATAGTCATAAAAAACTTTGGCATGAGCCATTTCGTTTTTCGCCAATGTTTTCATCGTGTCTGAGATGAATTGTTGTTGGTCTTGAAGTGCCATTTTTGACATAAATTGATATCTTGCACCTGCCTGACACTCAGCAGCAAAAGAGCGTGCTAAATTCGTTTTTGTTACACTTTCATTAAAATCCATATTTTTCTCCTTCCTTAGCATTTAATATTGCCCAAATTTGTGTGTTTAAACATTTGCTTTTTTTTTCTTTTTTGTTTAGAATATATCAAAAGGAGATGCGATGTTTCTTGGTGATAATGGAAAACCTAATAAGTTTCCGTCTGTGAGATATAACTATGACATCATCATTGATGATGAGAAGTTTACACTGCAAAAACTTAGCAGGAATTTGGGTTTTTACACGATTTTGTTTGAAGAAAAGATCAAAGATGTGGAAACTGTGTATGACACAGAACGCTATCTTTTAACTGGTGCTGGGCTCTTAATTCGAAAAAAGAACACTCCCACTGGCTCTTATTTTTCTTTGGTGCGTATAAGCGGAATAAACAACAGTGAAAATCGTGAAAAAAAGTCTTTTTTGGGAGAGTGTGAACCGCAAGACCAACCAAGTGATTTTCCAGTGCAGATTGCTGACGCAATAAACAAAGTATTCAACAATTTGTTTACAATAAATGTGGTCGACATTGTCAAGCACTGCACACCTTATATTCGCACAGAAATCACAGGCAATCGCTATAAGATTGTCAGCGGAACGGGTTATGAAGTTGAGATGACCTTTGAAAATTTGAAGGTCAGAGATATGCGTTCTGGTAGAAAAGCAAAAGTGAGAAACTTTTCCATTGAGATGGAACTTAATCCAGAATACGAGAAAGAACGAACTCGTATTTTGGAAGTTATTGACCGCTGGTGCAAAGAACTTGTACCACAAAACCGAAACCGATTTGAAATTTCACAAGTGGCGGTTCGCCCACCTGTGCAAAATAATGCAAACGCTGAGGTCAAGGTCGACAAAAAAGACAAGAAAGGTAAAAAAAATAAAAAAGAGGGGAATCAAGAAGAATAACCTCTTTTTTTTGTTTTTAAGTTTTTTTGTGGACAAATTCTTCATATGTTATTAGGTGAAGAAAAAGAAATTGGGATTTTTTACGAAACTTTGTTATGGCACAGGCAACCTTGGCTATGGTGCAATGGGACAAACTGTGTCCAGTTTTATCATGTTTTTTGCCACAAGTGTTTTGGGGCTTTCAGGTTTGGTGGTGGGCATTACCATTGCCATAACTTCTTTGTGGGACGGACTTTCTGACCCAATCATCGGATATTTGTCCGACCGCACAAAGAGTAAACTATTTGGTCGCAGACTTGGGCATATGCTTTTTGCGACTTTTGCTCTTGCCATAAACAATGTTTTGTTGTGGCTATGTCCAATATCAAACAATCATGCGGTCATGGTGTTGTGGATTTTGGGATTTTTGCTTTTGCAAGAGACTTTCAACACTTTTTTCGCCACACCATATTCTGCTCTTTGCATTGATATCGCACCTGATTATAACGACCAAACCAAAACGCAAGGATTTAAAACAGTCTTTTACATTTTGGGACTTGTCTTGCCTAGTGTTTTGATGTATATTTTTATGCCAGAGGGTTCGGGAGCACAATTTAACAGGCAAGGATATATCAATATGGCAATCATCAACTCCACTCTTGTGCTGATTTGTGGAATAATTACAATTTTTGGCACAATAAAGCGAGTTCGAAGTATGCCAAACTATCACGAAGTTATGCTGGAAAATGGAGAAGGACAACAAAAGAAAAAACACAATTTAAAAACCATTATGGCAGGATATGTAGAAACTTTTAAAAAGAAAGATTTTCGCACAGTTATGTTGGGTTATTCAGTTTCACTCATTGCCATGGTGTTTATATCTTCTGTTGGTATGCATTTGTTTACATTTTGCTATCATTTTTCCAGCACTCAAATTTCTGTGCTTATGTTTTGCCTCTTTGGAGGGGCAATCTTGTCACAACTTTTGTGGGTGAATGTTGTCAAAAAATATGACAAAAGACAGACTCTTATCTTTGCACTTTCTGTCATCTTGTTTGGCATCGCCATGACTAGCATAACTTTTTTGTTTCGACTTTATTGTACCAGTGATTTTATTTTTTGGTTTGTTATGCCATGTCTTTTTATATGTGGAGTTGGTTCGGGAGCACTTTACAGTCTTCCACATTCCATGTATGCCGATGTTGTCACCATGGAAGCATTCAAAACAGGCGTAAACAATTCAGGGCGTTACACTGGCTATTACACTTTCACCTACAATTTTTCCAATTCAATTGCACTGCTTTTCATTGGAGTTTTATTGGATTTGGTTAAATTTGACTCTTCTCAACCTGTTCAAGCATTGTCTGTACAGGCTGGATTGGGACAAATCGTTTTCTTTGGCAGTGCCATTGCTCTCACTCTTGCAATAATCATTTTTTCAAAATACAATATCAAGCGCTCAGATGTATTAAAGGTACAAATCAAGGAATATGAAAGTAAAAACAAAGTTATAGAAAACAAACATTCATAAAATTTTGTATTATTTAAAAAGATTTATTTTTGTATAAATAGAATAAAAAACACAAAAACAAACACACTAAAAACATGAAAAAAATGAAAATTTTGATGATGTTTTTGTGTGTTTTGACGATTTTTATGTCAGCGGGTTGTGGAGACAAGGAACTTCCTTCGGCAAAAATTGTTAGAGATGACCAACGCACAGGCGGAAGTTTGAGTTTTGTTTATGATAGTCGGGACCGCGTGATTTATATTGGCGGAGAAGACGAAGTTGTGCAGTTTTCAAGTGCAAATGAAGAGAAGGGTTATGGCGAAGGCTGTCGAATAGGGCTTAAAGTAACCGCTCCGGATGAAGAACTTGACATTGAAAATGCCACTCTTGAAATGCATGGAGTAAATTATTCTTCTGGCGACTTTTTGGAAGTGATAAACGGACAAAAACAGCGATTCTTCAACATTTATCCGCTTGTTTCAAAAGAAGATAAAGAGATTTATTTTACTGTCAAATGGCAAGACGGAACAAAAGCACAAGAATATAAAATTGTTGTTGTGGAAGGCACAAAATTTATGCAAAGTGATGGCTCAGTTCAATAAAATATGTGTAAAAAAACTGTCATTGTCTATGGCAGTTTTTTGTTTATATAATTTATGTTATTTGAGATTGAAGAAAGCGTTTTTGCCAAGATAACGAGCAGATGTGCCAAGTTCTTCTTCAATGCGAAGTAATTGATTATATTTTGCCACGCGGTCCGTTCTTGATGGTGCGCCAGTCTTTATTTGACCAGCGTTTAGAGCAACAGACAGGTCGGCGATGGTTGTGTCCTCAGTTTCTCCACTTCTGTGACTTACAACTGCCGTGTAACCAGCTTGATTTGCCATTTGAATAGCATTAAGAGTTTCTGTTAGAGTGCCAATTTGATTGAGTTTGATAAGAATGGAATTTGTCACTCCCAAATCAATACCTTTTGCAAGACGGTCGGTGTTTGTCACGAACAAGTCATCTCCAACAAGTTGAATTTTTTTGCCAAGACGGTCGGTCATCTTTTTCCAGTTTTCCCAATCTTCTTCACCAAGCCCGTCTTCAAGAGAAATAATTGGATATTTTTCGGACATCTTTTCCCAATAAGAAATCATTTCATCTGCTGTGTATTCTTCGCCGGTCTTCCAGAAGTAATAATTGCCAGTATGACCAATTTTCTTTGCTTCTTCATACATTTCGGTTGCAGCGGCATCAATGGCAATGCCAAAATCTTCTTTTGGTTTGTAGCCAGCCTTTTTGATTGCTTCAACAATCACTTCAAGTGCTTCTTCGTCATTTTTGAGATTTGGAGCAAAACCACCTTCATCTCCAACAGCGGTGGCATAACCATTTGCCTTTAAAACGCTTTTCAAATTGTGAAAAACTTCTGCACACATTCTAAGTGCTTGTGCGAAAGTTTTTGCTCCAACGGGCATAATCATAAATTCTTGCACATTCACAGAATTGTCGGCGTGTTTTCCGCCATTTAAAATGTTCATCATCGGAACTGGGAGAGTGGTGGCATTGCAACCGCCAATGTAATTGTAAAGTGGAAGTCCAACATAATTTGCAGCCGCTTTTGCAACCGCCAAAGAAACTCCCAAAATTGCGTTTGCACCAAGGCGTCCTTTGTTTTGTGTTCCATCTAGTTTGACCAATGCTTCATCAATGGCAACTTGGTCAAGTGCATTCATTCCAACGACGCAATCTCTAATTTCTGTGTTTACATTCTTAACAGCCTGTTCAACCGACTTTCCAAGGTAGTTTTTCTTATCGCCATCTCTAAGTTCAACTGCTTCAAAAGAACCTGTGGACGCACCACTTGGAACAGCTGCTCTGCCGATACATTCATTTTCAACAACAACCTCAACTTCAACTGTTGGATTTCCTCTTGAATCCAAAATTTGTCTGGCAACAACATCTGTGATTTCAATGTAATTTTTCATTTAATTCCTCCTTAATCCTCTTATATAATTATATATTTTGTAAAGAATACAAGTCAAACATTTTGACTTAGAGTTTTTGTAATAGCGATGAAATAAAAAAATTACTAAATAAAAGTTTAGCAATTTTTTTTAATTTTATTTTGTATTTTCTTTCTCTATTTTGTCCAATTTTTCTGCTTTTGCTTTAAGCAATTCATATTCTTCTTTGGAAATTGTCACAGTTTCGCTATGTTGTATATTTTTATTGTCGTTTTTGCCAACTTTTGCCAAAATTTTTAGCGTTACAATCAAAACAACAGCAACAATCGCAAAAGAAACAAAGATTTTTGTTCCCATGCCATTGCCTTTTGGAATGGTGTCAAAAATAACCAGCGTTGCCACAAAATCCAAGATTGCCAGCAAAATGTAGGTTATAATCTGAAAAACATAGTATCTTTTTCCGAGTTCCAATGCGATTGAAACCAAAAGATTAAACAGCACAGAAAGTAGTGCAAAACTAATTAAAAAGTGGACATAAATGTCATTGTCTATTGAAAAAGTTGTTTGAAGTAAAGTGAGAAGAACTGCAACGCTAATAAGAGCCAAAGAAATCCAACCAAGGATTTTGTTTTTTGACAACATATTTATGCTGTTAATTGCGAAGAAACACCCAAGAGCAATCGCAAGAATGGAAATAATCAATGGCAAGAACCAACTTCCAAACTGAACACCAAAAATAGCAATAATTCCAAAAATGGCAGCCACAGAAAGAAACGCCAATGAAACAATCATCAAAATAAATTTTGCAAGTTTTAGTCCTTTCAATTCTCTAATTTTCATAATGACCTCTTTTTGTAATGACTAAATTGGATAATATCCCTACTAATAATCCTTCGATAAACGCACTGCCATGATTAACTGTAAATAATGTTACAAAAGGACTAAATTCAAGTTTTATCGTAAAACTCATTAACAAGAATATAAGAAAAATAGTAATGATTGTAAAAATATTTTGATATTTGGTTAAAAAACATTCTTTAAAATTAAATAATATCTCGATAAAGAAAAGCCCAAATAGGAAAAAGTTTACCAAACTTTCTCCTCCATTATAAAAGTTAAAGCCCATAATAGCAAAATCAGCCAGCGGACTCAAAGGAATTGTGATTAAAATAATTAAAGCATATTTAATACTGCCATATCTTCTTTCCAAAAATAAAGATACTACCAAAAAACTTGCAAGATTTCCAATTAAGTGTACCCAACCCCCAACATGCCTAAAAGGCCGCAAGATAATATTCCATTTAATATTTGTTTTCAAAATTTCATCTATTGCAGGGCGACACCATAAAAATGTTGCCACTAAAACCAACATAAACACAATTGTAGTTACATAACAAAAATTAGTGTTTTTCCAAGTTAATGTTTTTCTTTTTTCATTAATTATATTTTTATAAAACTTTCCCATAACAAAACTATTATAACATACTATTCCAAAATTTTTATAAAAAAAATGCAAATTTTAAATCAAGTACGAAAAATTTAACATATTAAAATAAAAAAACTTGTCTCGGCGAGTCTTTTTTGATATAATAACGGACATATCTTCAAAAATACATAAGTTTTGTCGTAGTGTTCGTATAAAAATCGTTTCGGTTGACCTTGACAAAATATTAGATTGAGAAGAATTTTTGACCCATGACGACAAGAAGTGAACTTACTCGCAAGAGTATGACGCGCAGTGGTCGAATAAACGCGTGGCGTTTCTGTTTGCAATTGCAAACAGCCGTTGGGGAAATAAAAAAAACGCCAAAAGGCGTTTTTTGGTGAACCGATATCAACCTAAATCGAAACATATAAAATAGTAAAATTACATATATTCTAAATCTTCTCTTTTAAATACATCATTATCTAAAAATTCAATTGGTGTCATTTGAAAACCATCGGCAACTTGATAAATTATTGCGAGTGTAGGACATTTTGTGTTGCCTTTCATAATGTTGACAATAGTCGACCTTGCAATGCAACTATCTTTTAAAAATTTATGCAATGATATATTCCTTTTCTTTAACAATTCGTTAAGTCTTATTGTAAATGCTTCGCCTAATGTCATAATATTCCCCTTTTACTAATATGTCCTAATTTGAATAGTATCATTCTATCAATGGGAACATTTAAAATTGCGACCTAATTCGGTTAAACATCCTAATTTGGTTGCTATTTTTTTGTCAATGCTGTATAATTGTCCTAATTAGGACGATATTATGTGTAAGGTTTGTTCATTTTTTGGTCATAGAAAAATAGAGATGACAGAAGAACTGAAACAAAAAGTAAGGGTAGTGGTTGAAGGTTTAATTTTAAATCACAGTGTTTCCACTTTTTTGTTTGGCAGCCGAAGTGATTTTGATTATCTATGCCATTTGGTTGTAACGGAATTAAAAGAAAAATATCCAAAAATAAAAAGAATTGCGTATACTTGTGGAAGTGAAAGTTGCACATTAGAAAGTGAAAGATTAGAATTGGAAAAATTGTATTCAAAATTCTTTAAACAAGAAGTTAGTTTGCTCGGGGTGGAAGAAGAAAGGGAATACAAAACAAAATATACATCTGGCAGAGCAAGTTATGTGGAAAGAAATCAAGCAATGATAGATGATAGCGATTATTGTGTTTTTTATTATGATGAAAATTATAAACCTGAAATGCGAAAATACTCAAAAAGATGTGCTTGCTATTATCAGCCTAAAAGTGGTACAGCGCTTGCCTATGCTTATGCCAAACAAAAACGAAAAATTATGATAAATATAAACTTTGCAAAGCAAACAGCCGTCGGGCAATAAAAAAACGCCAAAAGGCGTTTTATTCAATGTATCTTTATTCCTTTAGTTTACTAATTGTAATTTTTTCTCCATTTAGTTCAAGAGTAAATTTATCTTTATCTTTCAAGTTTAATTTTTCCCTTATATATTTTGGAATTTGTATAAGCCCATTTGAAAACATTGTTGTAGTTTTAGAATGTAAACTTTCTCTTGTAATATTTGGAATAAGTCCTTCATCTATCGACCTATAAATTGTTGTCCTTGAAGGGCATTCAATTCCTTCTTTTTTACATTTTTCTTTTATTTGTATAATAGTCATATGTTCTTGTAAGATTAAGTTAGAAATTAGTTCCGCTAAATCTTTATTAATAATGAATTTTGGACTATTCCCTTTATTCTTATTTGTCTTCAACGATTTTTGAATTGAATATTCTGCATTATATTTTCCATTTAACCAACCTCTTTTCAATTCTTTATATATTGTGCTATATTCAATTCCAACATTTGCTGCAATATTTTTTTTATCATAACCTTGTTCCAGTAATTGCTGAATCTGTCTTTTTTGAAATTCTGTTATATTTTTTCTTCCAGTTTTTTTCATAAATTACTCCTAAGTGAACTTTACCAATATATATTTATAAACTTTATAAAAATTAAATTGAACATAGAATTTCTAAGTTTATATTTAATTTATAAAGAATAAAAGTAATCTTTAACTTTATTAGCCATTAAGACTCGTCTTTGTGATAAAAATTCTTCAAAGTTGTCGTAAGTCATATTCATAACACTTTCAGGAATTGCATTTTCTTTTAAGTTTTTAACCAAATCTTCTTTATTATCTATACATCCAAATACAGAATTTCCACCATTAACTTGTTGTTCAAGTTTATTAAAATATTCAATTGGTGGTAAATTACTAATTTGTATATTTATTTCTTGTTGCAAGTATACATAATTTGCAATTTGATTATATTGTTGCATAGTATTTATTCCACTTTTAATTAGATAATCTTTTGGGAAAATGTGGTGTACATCTCCTCGCTGTTCAACTAAATCTCTAACGGTCATACTCTTAGATAAAAATGCTCTATTTGATAATTTAATTTGACTAACAACAAACATTCGCCAATAAGGGCTGCTTGTAACAGAAGTGTTGAACTTATCCACCAATATTTTGTTCCAATATGCTTCAGATAATTCTGCTTCTTCTTGCATTTTAATATAAGAAGGTATATTTTCACAATTTGCTAATCTTTTAACATCATAGTCAAATCTTGATTCTGGAGAGCCAGAATATCTTTCTGTTAGAATGCTGTATACAACCCATCTTCTTACAGAATTTTCAATGATACTGGCATCATATCCTTTTTCTTTCATAAGCAAATACAAAATATATCCAAAATTTAGTACATTTTGTGACCTTATTAAATCTTCATTTATTATACCCGAAGATTTTACAATCATTATGTATCTTTTATAATTTGTTTCATTTACAAAATCTTTAACTCCTGAATACAACTCGCTAAAACTTTTTTCAATTATTTCTTCTTTAAACTCTCTTGTCTCAAAATCTCTACCAGACAAAAGGCTTACAAGGTCTTGCAATTTTCCTCTCTTAAATTTATAAGTAAAAGCAACTCTCAAAATGTCTACATATGATGGTTTATATAAATTATCAGTATATTTACTCGCCCAAGCAATTTTGCTAAACACCTCTTTGCTTGCAAATTCTTTATCATAATTTTTTATAGAATCAAAATCTTGTGGAGTTTCAAGAAAATGAGAAAAATAATCAATGACTTTTCTTATATCATTCCCTTCGTATTCTTCATTTACACTTATTTTAGACAATGCAAAATCTGCTTGTGAAAGAGGAACGCCTTTTGAGTTTATTCTTACAAATATTTCAGTAACTGTATCAATATCTATTTTTGAAGATAATTCAATTCTACCAATTCCTAAGTTTAGAATTTCATTTAACTTATTTAATCTTTGATTTACTTCATTAGGAGTAATATTTGCAATCTTTGCATAATCAGTACAAAATTGAAATGTATCTAAAACTTTATCATTCATTAAAGTTGCAATATCGCTTATCCATTCGTTACTCTTTTCGTGAGCAGGGGTAGAAACTGCAAATATCTCATTTTTAATATTAAAAGCTATTTTTATTCTTTTTTTCTTATATTGAGAATTTAACACTTCATTCCCGCGAATTGCTGCTGATAATGCAGTTACTCTCTGTTGTCCATCAATAAGTATTTGTTTTCCCTCTGAAATTGTTCCATCTTTTAATTTTACATTTGGATTTTTCCAAGTAATTATATAGCCAACAGGATAACCTTTATATAAAGAATCAATTAAATCTCTAACTTTTGTTGCATCCCAAACAAAAGGTCTTTGAATTTCTGGGATAGCAATAACACCATCATCAACATAACTAAGTAAAGTGTTAATTTTAACACTATTAACTTCAAAACTTGCCATAAGAGACTCCTTATTTAAAAACTAATTATAATATAACATAAAATTAAGAATTTGTATAAATATATTTTAAAAAATTAAAATAATTTTTTAATTTGGCATTTAGGCGTGTGCTTGGTTATACAAGTGGTGAGCTATCACCCCAAAAGTGCTATGCACTTTCGGGGAACCCCGATATGCTCCACCAACCAAGCACACGCCCTATCTTTAACTTTAATTAAAATGAAAATAAACTTAAGTATACAAATATTAACAAAAAATTAAATAATGCTCTTTGCAAAACGAAAAGTGGGCTAAAAAGTGGACACGGCTAAAGCAATCGTGCTCCACTTTTTTCTTCGCCCACTTTCTTTTTTTTGCACTATCCATAATTTTCGTATAAAAATTTTCTTATTGACCTTTCATAAACAATAAAAAGTTTTGCTTTTGTTTTTGTTTTATTTGAGAATTACTTTTGATTTCGTTTGAGTTGAGTTTGTTGTATTCGATTGAAACGCTTGCTAACATAAAGAAGAATGTTATCAAACAATGTTGGAAAAGTGATTGCTGTGGGGCAAGCGATATCATTCTTTCACATTATTGTTTGTGATACATTTACAACAGCAATAAGAAAGACAACGCAAAAATGACAAGCCGAGATTTTCGCATAGAAACAGTGGTTGCATTTTAATGGCGTAGGAAATTAAAAAGTTTCTCTATGCCTTTTTAATTGCAAAAAACTAAAAGGAGGCAACCACTATGAAAATCGTTTTTACAAACGAATTCAATCCAAATGTTTTAGATTCTTCATTCTTCCAAACATTATTTAATCGCCTTGTAATATTGCAAGAACAAAAGGAAAGCGAAGATGCACTACCCAAAAGTTAAAGTGTATTTTGATGGTGGTCATTACATTGGTATCCCACAAACACCACAAATTTGGAAGAAAAGAAAGAATAAAAAGAAACCTACAAATGACACAATGAAAGTAAGATTTGATGAACTTTATAAAGAAAATAGGGCTTTGAAGAATAAAGAGAAACAAGAAATAATTGTAAACAAATTAACAGCAGAATTTGAAAGCGAGGAAAAAGCAAGAGAGTTTGTAAAAAAGAATTTTGAAAGAAAACGAAGAAACGATATTGAACGCAGAAAAAGATTGTATAGAAAAGTTTATTTGCAAGAATGGAATTATTTTTGCACATTTACTTATGATGATAAAAAACTAAATGAAACTGAATTTAGAGAAAAACTGACTAATTGTTTAAGACATTTGGCAAATCGCAATGGGTGGAAATATGTTGGTGTTTGGGAAAGAAGTCCATTGAACAACAGATTACATTTTCATTCTTTGGTGTATGCACCACAAATGGTTGGAATATTTGAAACGAAAACAGATTACAGCACAGAGAAACATAAAATGCAGACAACAAATCAAAACACATTTTTCTTGCAACGATTTGGCAGAAACGATTTTAAGATTATCAACGATTTTGAATTAAATCAAGCAGTTAAATATTTGACAAAGTATATGGAAAAGAGTGGAGAGAAAATTGTCTATTCAAAGGGTTTGAAAACATATTTTGTAAGCGAAATTATAGAAAGCGATATTGTTTGCACAATTGGAAATGAGAATAGAAAGTTGTTATTGTTTGACGATTTTTATTGCATTGTAGATGATGAATGTATAGGCAAAGTTTGCCTAGAAGTTATACAAAAGATGCCAAAGTCGAATTGATTTTGTCTTTTCGCCTACAGAGCGTAAACGAAACTACATTTGCTGTCAAGGGTAAAGTTCATTGACTTTGTCAACCCTTGACAGTAAATAAAAGAAATTTTGAAGAATTAAAATTTGAAAGCGGTTTCGTTTTTACGCCCCTTGTCGAAAGACAAATAAAAAAATATATAAAAGGAGTTTAGAAATGAAAAAAGCAGTTGTATACGCAAGATACTCTTGCGACAATCAAACAGAACAAAGTATTGAGGGACAACTAAGAGTGTGCGAAGAATATGCAAAAAATAACGACATATTAATTTTGAACACTTACATTGACCGAGCAATGACAGGAACAAACGATTTGCGACCAGATTTTCAAAGAATGTTGAAAGACAGCAAAAACAAACAATGGGACTATGTATTGGTCTATAAACTTGATAGATTTTCGAGAAATAAATATGAAAGTGTTTTGCATAAAAAGACATTGAAAGAAAATGGTGTGAAAGTGATATCTGCAATGGAAAACATACCAGACACACCAGAGGGCATAATCTTAGAAAGTTTACTTGAAGGTATGAACCAATACTATTCAGCAGAACTTGCACAAAAGGTAAAAAGAGGTATGCACGAGACAAGATTAAAAGGTTATTTTCAAGGAGGCACATTATTGTATGGATATAAACTTGACGGAAGAAAAATTGTTGTCGATGAAGAACAAGCTGAAATAGTAAGATATATCTATAAGCAATATTCACTTGGCATATTTGTCAAGACAATAATAAAAACTTTAACTGAAAAAGGTGTTTTATATAAAGGAAAACCTTTGGCAAGAAACACAGTATATGGCATTCTAAAAAATGAAAAATATTCTGGAAAATATATGCACGAAGAAGAAATAGTTGACAATATGTATCCTCAAATCGTGCCAACTGAACTTTTTCAAAAGGTAAGAGATAAGATAAGCAAAAACAAGTATGGGAAAAAGAGTGTAAAAACAACATATCTTTTAAGAGGTAAATTAAAATGTGGTTATTGTGGATTGCCAATAATTGCAGAGAGTGGAACAACAAGGCACGGCAAAACTATTCATTATTACAAATGCTCTGGAAGAAAAAATAAATTGAACAATTGCCAAAAAAGTGTAATTCAAAAAGAAATATTAGAAAAGTTTGTGTTAGACAATGTAATAAATCAACTCAAAAAGCAAGAGAATATGAATGCGATTGTAAAAGGATTGTTAGAAATTCAAGATAAAAGTTTAAATGAAAACAGAGAATTATCGATAATGCAAAAACAGAAAAAACAATTAGAGAATACACTCAACAACATTATGTCGGCTATTGAAAAAGGTGTTGTGACAAAGACAACGGCAAACAGACTAAAAGAAGTTGAAAGCCAGCTTGAAGAATTAGAGAAAAAGATTTTGATCGAGAAGAACAAATTGTCAGTTAAAATACCAGAAAGTATAATAAGACAATATTACAGCGTTATGTTAGAATTAGAACCTTTGCCTTTAATAAACAACCTAATAAAAGAAATCAAATTGTATGATGATAAAATTGAAGTGACTTTCAATAGTCCAATAAAAACAAGTCCTGACGAAAATCAGGGCTTTTTATTTTACTCAAAAACACATAAAATCTTATTTGTAAATCAAAACCAAAATATATGTGAAATGAGAGATATTGTGATTAAATTATTTGTATAGTGCCTATTTATTCCACGGTGAACTTGACATGAGCCTCTTGAATGGGAAATTTTTTGGCAAACAAGTCAAAGGAAGGAAGCAAAATGCTGTTAATCCTTTGCCTTGTTTAATTATGTACCCATTCCTTCTCATGTCAAGCACCTTTCGCGGCATAAACCGGCACTCAAATGGAATGAAAAAAGAAAACCTAGCTCTTTCCCCTAAATATAGGGGGTTCGAATTAGGTTTTGATTGGTGACCCCGACGGGATTCGAACCCATGATACCGCCGTGAAAGGGCGGTGTCTTAACCGCTTGACCACGGGGCCAACTCAAATGCTTTTTGATTATAATATAAAAATCATGCATCTGTCAAGCATTTTATTAAAAATAAAATATTTTTTTTATTTTATCAATTTTTTGTCAACCTTGATAGGAAATCCTACCATTTGTGTAAAAATTTACGAAAATAAGTATCATAACAATATGAATACTGATATGAATTTTGTGGACATCTTAAAAGATATCATGGTTGACCAAAACCTCAATAGAGCACAAATTGCCAAATTGGTTGGAGTGAAACCTAGTCAAGTATCTGAATGGTTAAGTGGGAAATACAAACCAGGCTATGACACCTTGCGTGCAATTTGCAAAGGTTTGGGTGTTTCTGGGGACGATATTTTGGGATTGAAATAGATGTCCAAAGACATAAATATCAAAAAAGATGGATTGTTTAAGACAAAAATGAAAAATTGGTTAGTAAAGTTTTCAAAATTTTTTGACAAACTTCTTTTTCCAGATGATATTAAATGTATTTTTTGTGGAAAAGACATTCAAAATTTTGAAGAGCGTCCTTATTGTGAAGATTGTGAAAAAGAAGTTATTTTAAACAATGGCAACCGTTGCATTATTTGTGACGAGCCGATTGATAATGAAGCGGTTGTGTGTGATGAATGTCAAAAGCACAAAAGAAATTTCAAGCGTGCTTTTTGTCCTTTTGTTTATGATGGAAAAGTTCGCAGTGCTATTCTTGCTTATAAAGATTCCAATCAAAGATACAAAGCAAAAGCGTTTGCAGATGCAATTGGCAGATACATTACAAATGAAAAGGTGAATTTTGATGTGATAACTTATGTTCCTCTCACAGCAAAAAAGAAGAAAATCAGGAGTTTTGACCAAGCGGAACTTTTGGCGAGAGAACTTGCAAAGCGTTTAAACAAACCAGTTGTTTCCATGTTTTCAAGAGTAAAAGATGGACAGGCACAAAAAGTTTCAACTTATAAAGAAAGACAAGATAACATCAAAGATATGTATGTTTTGAAAGATACTAAACTTAAAAAATCTCAATCGGTTTTGATTGTTGATGATATAATAACCACTTGTGCCACAATAAATTTTTGTGCAGGACTTATTGCAAACAAAGTTAAAGATGTGTATGTGTGTGCTGTTGCGAGAAACAAATTGAAGAAAAAAGACACCTAGATGATGTCTTTTTTTGTTTCGTTGTAAGAAATCGATTTGATTGTTCCTCTTTCCATTGTGATGATTTTGTCGGAAATATCTTGGCAAATATCTTTGGCACTAAATATGATGATTGTGCGAGTTCCGTGCATTTTGTGTAATATTGATTTGACATTTTCTTGTTCTTCGGCACTCAATCCATCTGGAAATTCATAAAGCACTAAGATGTCACTGGAAGTGAGAATTGCACGAGCCAGTCCAAGCAAATATAACTTATCATATGGCAAGATGGAAATATCACTTGAAAATTTTTGAGGTAAGGCGTTTATAAAGTCATACAAATTCAATTCTTTGCAAACTTGATATATGATTTTTTTGTTTTTTTCGACGACAGACAAATTTTTGATAATGCTACCATTAAAAAATGTTGGGTGAGTGGTTACATAACTTAAACATGAACGATAACTTTTCTCGTTGTAGTCAAACAAATCAACACCACTAATAAGAATTTGTCCTTCATTTTGTTTTATAACTCTTCGCAAAAGATTGAAAATCGTCCTTTTGCCACAATTTCTTGGTCCAAGAATCAAACTTGTTTCTTTTTCTTTCAAAAGAGCATCAAAATCCTTGATTGTTGGATTTCCTTCATCATCTTTTTTGTATGAAACTTTGTCGAAACAAATTCCTCCCAAAACATCCGTCAAATTAACTTTGCCGAATTCTACATTATCATGTTCAACGAAATTTAGGACTGTTTTTACTCTTGCGGTTGCCACACTTGTCTCTTTGAAATATGGAATGACGCCATACAAATCTTTGGTGTTGGTTATTCCGTTTGTGACATAAGAAACGATTACGAAATAAGTTTCCAATTTCAACATATTTTGTGATACCAAAAAGACTGATATCAATGTTGCCAACAATATTAAAAATTCATAAAAAACGACATAGTAACTTTCTTTAATGGATTCCCAAAAAGTCCTTTTGTGTAAATTTGATATATAATCATCCAAAATTGAGTTGTATTCTTTCTTAACTTGTTTTTCTACGCCAAGGTCTTTTATTGTTTCTCTTGTGTCCACAATTTCACTGAACTTTTCATAAAGTTTGTCGTTGTTTTCTCTTATTGCACGAACATATTTTTGTCGTTTTGAACTGGCCCAGTTTAAGACAAAAAAATCCAAAATATCTGCAACTATAACGATAATTCCTGCATAAACATTGACGGTAAATATGACAATTATCGAAACAAAAGTCATGACCAGTCGTGCAGATGCAGTGGCAAGTTGGTCAGCAAAGTCTGCAACAGTTTTTATGTCTGTATGAACAATATTTAAAATGTGTTCCTTGGTAATAGTTTTAAAATTTACAGACTTAGCATTAAGACTTTTGTTAACGAATTCATTTGAAAGTTTGTTGTATGATGATTTTATCATCTTTGAATAAAGAAGATAATTTATATGCCACAAAGATTTCCTCAAAAATAACAATGAAAAAACAACCAGCAAATATATCACTGCCATCAAAAATTCGGAATTTGTCATTGCAATAGTTACTTTTGCAGCAAATATAGGTGCAACTATTAAGCAAACTTGTGTCAAAACAACAAGTATAAAAAGACAAAACCAAATCACTTTGTTTGGTTTTGCCAAATTGTACCATTCTTTTAGCGTTTTTATATAATCTTTCATTCTTTTTTATTCGTCTTTCTTTTGTTTTTCTTTTCTGTATTCTTTAACATTGGAAATCAGTTCGCCAACAATGCCGATAATTCCACATGCGATTGCTCCACAAACAACAATTAACCAACCTGGGTGCCAATAACCAATTGTGACGCCCAAAATAAGATATACAATTATGCAGGTTAAAATCAAAATTCCGCAAAATGCTTTGCTTATGATTTGTGCAAGTGTTTTGGTTTCTTCGTGTTTACTCATTTTTTCCTCCTATTTTTTTATTATTTCAAAGCCCTCTCGGGTGTCTTTGACAGTGTAACCCAAAGCGTCAATTTTTGCTCTTAATGCATCAGCTGTGGCAAAATCTTTGTTCTTCTTTGCCTGCCATCGCGCTTCGCATAATTCTTTGATTTCATTTGGAATTTCGTCATCTTCAAATGAAAGTCCGAAAATTTGATTGAATTTCATTAGGGTGTTGTAAACGTCTTGACTTCTTTCTTCTTTGAGCATTTTCAAAGTGCAAGCAATTGCTTTTGGCATATTGAGGTCATCATTGATATTTTCCAAAAATTCTGCCTCATAACTGCTTGTGTCCACTTTTGCTGTTCCGTTTTTGTGTTCTTTTGCCAAATTTTTGATGGATTTTAAAGTGTTTTTTGCCATTTCAATGGCATCAAAAGTGAAATTTTGTTGTTTTGAATAGTGTGCCAGAAAGTAAAAAAATCTAAAATCTTCCGCACTATATCCGCGTTTTGACAAATCTTCAAGAGTATATATATTTCCAAGACTTTTGCTCATTTTTCCGCCGTCAACTTGCAAAAATTCCAAATGCATCCACATTTTGACCACTTGATGCCCATATCGACAGTTGCTTTGTGCAATTTCGTTTTCGTGATGCACTGGCTTATGGTCAACTCCGCCAGTGTGAATGTCGATTGTTTCTCCCAAATACTTGTCACCAATCACAGAACATTCGATGTGCCAACCAGGATAGCCCATTCCCCACGGACTTTGCCATTGCATGATGTGTTCTTTTGGTGCTTTTACCCAAAGAACAAAGTCATAAGGAGAACGCTTTTCATCGTCGACATCAATACGTGCACCAGCCAACTTTTCATGGATATCCATTCCAGAAAGAGCACCATATTCTTTAAATTTCGCAATATCAAAATAGATACCTTTGCTGGTTTCGTAGGCATATCCTTTTTCAATGAGTTTTTGAACGAACTCAATCATTTCGTTTATGACGCTTGTTGCAGGGACAATATGCTCTGGCAGGTCGATGTTTAGTGCTTTGGCGTCATTCATAAACACATTTGTATAAAACTTTGCAATTTCCCATGGCGACTTGTGTTCACGCTCGCTTGCCACGAGCATTTTGTCTTCGCCTTCATCTGCGTCTGAGGTTAGGTGACCAACATCAGTTATGTTCATGACACCATCAATGTGATAGCCATTATATTTTAGCACGCGTCTAATGTTGTCCATAAAAAGATACGCTCTAAAATTTCCTATATGTGGATAATAATAGACCGTTGGACCACAAGAGTACATTTTGACAACTTTGCCTTCGTGAAAAGGCACTTCTTCTTTGCGTCTTGTGAGAGAATTATAAAACTTTATCATTTAAAAACCTCCAAACTAAATCTTTTTGTTGAGATATGTGGAAAGTGTCTCGATTGCGTGTTCGACTTCACAATTGTTTTCTGGAAAATGACTTTCAAGTTCACTCATAAATGCGTTCAAAAACTCTTTCCCTTTTTCAGTAAGATTCATCATGCGACATCGTTTGTCGATTTCGCCTTGTCTAGAAGTTACTAGTTCTTCTTTTTCAAGCTCCTTTGCCATAAGAGCAAAATTGGACTTTTTTAAGCCCAGTTTATCAATAATCATACTAACAGACAAATTTTCATATTCGGAGATAAAATAAAGCACCTTGACTTTGAGCAGGTTGTTGTTTGCAATGTGTTTTGTCAAGTTTTCGGTGAGAGCCTCGATTTCAAGTAATTTGTCAATATTTTTCATACTTTATAATTATATAGAATGGAATTTTATTTTGCAACTGTTTTGCTTCTATTTTATGCAAAAAGTTATGAAATTATCGAATATATTAACGAAAATTTATTGTTTTTTTTGATAATAATTTATTAATCAATTTGCTAATAAAATTTTTTTATTGATATTGTATTTGAAAGGGTAAAATCTTTTATTGATATAATTGCTTGCTTTTTGAGTGGAAAAACTTTAAAATAATTTTATGGCACTTACTGGAACGATTGAAGATATTGTATATAGAAATGAAGAAAATGGTTATACTGTTGCGCGTCTTGAAAAAGATGACAGCGTTGTCACTGTTGTTGGGAAGTTTATTGATGTGCAGGTTGGAAGTCTTGTCACGCTTGATGGAAAATTCGAAAAGACGAAATACGGCGTGCAATATGCTTTTTCATCATATGAAATTTCCATGCCACAATCCCTTGAAGGCATTGAAAAATATCTTGGGAGTGGTCTGATTAAGGGTGTTGGACCAATTACTGCCAAGAAAATCGTGGAGCGCTTTGGCAAGGACACTTTGGACATTTTGGAATATTCTCCACAAAAATTGGCGCAAGTGTCAGGCATAAGTGAAAAGAAAGCGGTGGAAATTGGTTTTTCATATAAAGAACATAGGGAAGTTCAAAATACGATTATGTTTTTGCAAAATTTCAACATTACAACAAACATGGCGTTGAAAATTTACAATGTTTATCATGAAAAGACAACGGAAATTGTTAAAAATAATCCATATAAATTGGTGGAAGATGTCGATGGTATAGGTTTTACAACAGCAGACCGTATTGCACAAAATGCTGGTTTGCCAAAAGATAGTCTTTTTAGATTGCGTGCGGGACTTATTCATGTTTTGAAAACATCTTGCGAAAAAAATGGAAACACATATTTGCCAAAGAATATGCTTTTTGAACAAGCATCACAGGCATTGGAACTTGAATTTGAGGAAAATAAGGATAAATATGAAGAGGCTTTTGACAGTTTGACATTGGATAGAACTGCCGTTGTAACTTGGGTTGACGGTTTGGAAATTGTTATGCTGTCAAAATACTATTATTATGAAAATTCGGTTGCACAAAAATTGGTCTGGCTGGCAAATTGTCAAAAGACAGAAGAACAAAATTTGGACGAGGAGATTGCCAATTTTGAACTTAGAAACAAAATATCTCTTCATGAAGAACAGAAAAACGCTGTCATTGGGGCGATAAATAATGGCGTTTTTGTCATTACTGGTGGGCCGGGAACTGGAAAAACCACAATTATCAAATGTATTTTGGAAATTCTGACAAGTCAACAAAAGACGGTTTCCATGGTTGCTCCTACTGGGCGTGCGGCAAAGCGTATGAGTGACAGCACAGGGCATGAAGCAAAGACGATTCACAGACTTTTGGAAGTTAATGTCATTCAAAATGAACAAAGTTTTTTTGTGCATAACGAATCGAATCCGCTTAAAACTGATGTTGTTATTGTTGATGAAGTTTCCATGGTCGATGTGGCTCTGATGTGTTCTCTTTTGAAGGCAATGCCAAGAGATTGCAAACTTATTTTGGTGGGGGACAAAGACCAGTTGCCAAGTGTTGGTGCAGGAAATGTACTTTCGGATATTTTGCAGAGCGGAGTGGTAAATTATTGTATGTTGACCAAGATTTTCCGTCAAGATGAAAAAAGTTTGATTATCACCAACGCACACCTTATTAATGAAGGAAAAATGCCACTTATAGACAACACCAGCATGGATTTCTTTTTTGAAAGCAAAAATGACCCAGAAGTAATTAAAAACACCATTATAGATTTAGTAACGGTGCGTTTGCCGAAATTTTTGAAGGTTGAACCGCAAAGTATTCAAGTGCTTGCTCCACTTAAAGCAGGCGTTTGCGGAATTGAAAACCTAAACAAAGTTTTACAGGAGCGCATCAATGCTCCTGCTTCAAATAAACGCCAAGTCGAATTTGGACAAACCATTTTCCGCGAGGGAGACAAGGTTATGCAGATGTCCAACAACTACGACCTTGAATGGAAAAAACATGGGCGTTATGCTGACGAAGTTGGGCAGGGCGTGTTCAATGGCGACATTGGAATAATCAGCACCATTGACCCAAACACCAGTGAGGTGATTGTTGAATTTGAAGATGGAAGAATTTGTCTTTATACTCGACCAGACCTTGTTGACTTGTCTCTTTCATATGCAATTACCATTCACAAAAGTCAAGGTTCAGAATTTGACACAATTGTCATTCCAGCCATTGCTGGTCCAAGCATAATACTTACTCGAAATCTCATATACACAGCGGTTACGCGTGCAAAAAAAATGGTGGTAATCGTTGGGGAAAAGCAATATCTTAGACGCATGGTCTCCAACAAATATACCGCCACTCGTTTTACTCTATTAAAAACCTTATTAGTAACTGCAAATGAGAAAGTTAAGACAATGTTTGATTAAGTTTTAATTTTTTGTATTTCTTTTTGATTTTGTGTTGTTTGATTTTGTTGTTTTCTCCAAAGAACTTTCATTTTGCTTTTTTGATTTAACAACTTTGTTTTGTTGAGGTTTTGTTTCGTTGTTTGGTTGAGATTCCGCACTCTCAACCTTTTTTGTTGTATTCGATTTTTTTGGTGTTGTTGTATTCGATTTTTCTGGTGTTTCAAAAGTCACAGTCAGATTTTCATCGTCTTTTTCTTTTGTAAATTTGGACGATATTTTTTGCCACCAAGAATCCCGTTTGTTTGAATTTTCAGTTTTTACTGGCACAGTTCCCACATTGCTCATTTTCTTGTGTTGCCACCATTCTTTAAGGTAAAATATTCCGACCAAAATCATTATGGAGCAAAGGAGTAATGTCACAAGCGTAATCATAACTGGGAATGTGTAGTCTGTGATTGAGAAGAATTTTCCTAAACCACTTAGTGTTGAAATTATAAGAATTGCTGAAATAGCCACGCAAATTGAACGGAGCCAGTTGAGTGGCCAACAAATCCACACGAGGTTGATATATCCAATAAATGTGAGAAGTAAGGTACAAAGAGAGGTGTATTCCGACGGCATTAAAGTGGTTGTGTTTTCATTCAAAATCAGAACAATCAAAATGTTAACAAACATCACAATTGAACAAGGAATAGATTTTTTGAGGACTTGTGGAATGAAATTTCCACGAATGATGTCGCTGTTTGGTTGGAAAGTCAGTATAAATGAAGGAACTCCTATGACAAACATTTCGAGAAGTAGCAGTTGTTTTGGAGTGAAAGGATAGGATATCTTTAACACCAAGGTTGTTATACAAAGCATGATTGTAAACAGAGTCTTCATCAGATAAAGCACCGAAGAACTTTGCACATTGTTGACAATTTGTCTGCCTTCTTTGACAATTGCAGGCAAAGCAGAGAAGTTGCTCTCCATAAGAACTAAATGAGAGATGTTTCTTGCCACTTCGCTTCCGTCTGCCATGGCAATGGAACAGTTTGCTTCTTTGAGTGCCAGTGTGTCATTTACACCATCTCCCGTCATTGCCACAACATGACCTTGGGTTTTAAGTGTTTTTATGATGGTGTGTTTTTGTTCAGGTGTAACGCGACCAAAAACGGTAAATTTTCCTGCAATTTGAGCAACTTCTTGCAAACTCATGTTTTCAAGAGAGATATACTTGTCATAATTATCAACGCCAACGCGTTTGGCAATTTTTGAAACGGTGAGAGCGTCATCGCCAGATATGATTTTTATGTCGACATTGTTCTTTTTGAACCAGTCAATAGTTTCCACAGCGTCTTTTCTGATGTGGTCTTCCAACACAAAGAATGCCAAAAGTTTTCCACGCTTTCCTGCCATTTTTTCATTATATGGATTTGCGTCTTCAACAAAACTTATGACACGATAGCCTTTCTCCATATAACTTTCCATAAGTTTCTTTTGGGCAGATGTTATTGCACACTTGATAAATCCAACTGCACCAATAAAATATGTTTTTCCATTAGCAAGGGTGGTGGCAGAGTATTTTCTTTGTGATGAAAATTCGATAACTTCTTTTACATTTCCAGTTTCTTTCCCAAAATGCTCCAAGAGTGCAACGCTGGTTGCGTTCATGGTTTTTTGATTGGCAAGGATTACTTTCATCACTTTTTGTATGTTTTCAATTTTTACATTGTCTTGTGGAACAACTTCCACAACATTCATAGTGCCGTCAGTTATTGTGCCAGTTTTGTCTAAACAAAGGACATTGGCACGAGCAAGCATTTCAATGGAATACAAATTTTTTACGAGAGTCTTTTTCCTTGCAAGTTTGATTACGCCAACAGAAAGTCCAACTGTAATCAAAAGATACATGCCCGCAGGAATCATGCCAGTCAATGCACCGCTTGTGCTGGTGACAGATTCTTGAACAGTTGAACCGGCCATTAGATATTCTTTGCAAAATGTAAGCACACCCACAGGGATTAAAATGACAATTATTATTTTAATCAAGTTGTTGAGGTCTTTAAAAAGGTTTGATGTTTGAGGTTTAAAGTCTTTCGTACGCTCTGCAACTGTTTGAATGTAGTTGTTTTTTCCAACCTTATCCACGCGTGCATAACAAAGTCCTGCAACCAAGAAACTTCCTGCCAAAAGAATGTCTCCCTCTTGTTTTTTAATTAGGTTTGATTCTCCTGTCAACAGACTTTCATTTGCTTCAACATTTCCTTCAACAATAATGCAGTCGGCAGGAATTTGATTGCCGTTTTCCAACACAATGATATCGTCCAAAAGCAAATCTTCACCTTTGACTTCCAGTTGAAGTCCCATACGAATAACTTTTATTTTTGGTGCTGTTACCATGGAAAGTTTTTCAACAGTGTTTTTTGCTTTTATTTCTTGAAAAATTGAGATGGCGGTGTTTGCAATGACCACAAACAAAAATAGCAGGTCGCTCCAAGCATTGACACACATAAGTGCAACTGCAATGAATAGCCAAATGCAGTTGAAAATCGTAAACACATTTTTGCAAATGATGGCAAGATAGGAATTTGAAGTTTTGATTTTTGTGTCATTTACAAGTTTATGCTCAATTCGTTCGTTTATTTGTTCCTCAGAAAGACCATGCTCCTTATCTGTTTGATAACGAACAATTGGGATATCTTGCAAGATTTGTTTTTTCTTTTTTGATTTTTTAATTCTTTTCATAATTTTTATTTTCCACTTATTTTCGTATTTATGATATTAAATTTTACTACAATTTGTCAAATATATTTGACTTTTTTAAATAATTAAATTATTTTAAATATAAAGACATGGAGTGGGGTGAAAATGTTTATTTCAATTTCCGACAATTTAAAGAAACTGTCCAAATTTTTTCCAGAGAATTTGTATGTTGTTGGTGGATATGTCCGCAACAAATTACTTGGTATTGAAAGCGGAGATGTGGACCTTTCCAGTAGTGTAAATATTGAAGAAGTTTCCAAGCGTCTTGAAGGAAGTGAATTTTCGGTCAAAATCAAGAGTCTCAAATGTGGAAGTCTTTTGATTTGTAAAGATGATGAATCATATGAGTACACTGCTTTTAGAAAAGATGTCTATGAAACTGATGGCTCACATATGCCAATCCGAGTTGAACGCACAGACAAAATTGAAGAGGATGCTCAGCGCCGAGATTTCTCTGTAAATGCCATGTATTATAATATCAACAAGGACGAAATTGTTGATTTGCATCATGGTATTATTGACTTGACTGACAAAATTTTAAAAGCAATAAATGAAGATGTCTTGAAATTCGATGGCGAGCGCGTATTAAGAATGGTTAGAATTGCTGGCGAATTGAATTTTAAAATAGATAAAAGCACTTTGCATTCCGCACAAAAATATGCTTCAAATGTTGAGGCTTTATCTGGTGAGAGAAAATATAATGAACTTGAAAAAATTCTCTATTGCGACAAGCGTTATCAATTAAACAAAAAAACAGGATTTAAAATTGCTTTAAAACTTTTAAATGTGCTAAATATATGGAAATATTTTGGACTTCAAACCAACATGATTAAATATAAAATGGTCTTTAAATCCGAAGATAGATTTCTGGGACTTTTGATTGATATTGTTGACACTTTGAAACCAGAATGTTTGCAAGTGTTTTTGGAAAAACTGCTCAAAGACCAGTTTGGATACACAAATGCCATGACAAGCAAAGTCTTTGTTGTGCTTGCAGGCTATTACAACGCTCTTAATGGTATGAAAAATAAGGAATATTTCTTCAATTATTTTGAGAATTGGCAAAATATTGAGCCTCTTATTGCTTGTAAGTCCAAACACTTGCAAAACAAATACAATTTTTTCTATCAATATATTATTGAACATAATTTAGTTATCAAAATTGGTGATCTTGCTGTTGATGAAAATGACATCAAAACAAATTTCCCTAAAATTGATAAGAGAAATTATGATAGAATACTTCAAAATCTTTTGAGCAAAGTTTTCAATGCAAAAGTTGCAAATGAGAAAGAAAGTTTGATTGCGGAAATAGAAAAAAATTTACAAAATTACTAAAATATCAAACATAAAACACGCTTTTCAGTGTGTTTTTTTATGCAAAATTTATGATTTTCTTCTGTTTAAAATATTTTTGCTTTTATTTGACATAATATTTTTATGAAAAAAGAAGAACAAAATAAACAAGAAAAAAATAAATCTTTAAAAAGCAAAAATACAAATCAAAAAAAAACAAAGCAAAAGGGATTGTTGTGGTTTTTGGGAGCGTCAGCATTGTCTGTGACATTGCTTCTTTGCTGTCAATTTTTCTTTGCAAACACAATCACGGGCAGAGAAAGATTTTATGATAACACGCGCATAAATGGAATTGATGTCAGCGGAATGAGTGTTGCGGAAGCGGAAAATGTTGTCTTGACAGATATGTTGGAGCATAAAAATGAGGTCGAAATTGAACTTGTCAGCGGACAGAAAAGTTGGACATTATCTGGCAATGATTTTGAAGTTGCCAACAAAATTCAGCCTGTCATTGCCGAAGTGTCAAAGTTTGGCAAAAATGGAAATTTTTTCCAAAATCTTAAAGTTGAAAGAGAAATAAGAGAAAACGGAAAAGACTTTCAAGTTTCTTACACGAATTTGCTTTCAAACATAAATGAAAAAATTGATGAAATAATTTCAGAGGTCGAACAAGAGGCTAAACCTGCAAGTTTGATTTTTCAGCCAGATGAAACAGAAACTTTTGCGGTTTATAAAGGGCAAAACGCCATTTTGGTCAATCGCGACCAACTTTATCAAGAGATTGACAACGCACTTAAAGTGTCAAAAAAAATCAAAGTTGAAATTCCTATCATTGAGATAGAAAACGAAATAGACCTTGATGCATTGGAAAATAGTGTCATTAAGCGTAGCGAATTTTCAACTTCATATGCCAAGAGTTCAGCAAGCAGAAAGAACAACATCAAAAAGGCACTTTCTGCATTTAATGGAATGATTGTTCAACCAGGGCAGACGGTTTCTTTCAATGAAACCACTGGACCAAGGACAGAAAGCGAGGGTTATAAAAGTGCTCATATTATTGTTGGAGGGGTGTATGTTGATGGCGTTGGCGGAGGTGTGTGTCAAGCGTCCACGACACTCTACAATGCCCTTCTTCTTGCCGATATTGATGTTTTGAGTGTCAATCATCATTCTTTGCCTGCTTCTTATGTTCCACTATCATTTGACGCGATGGTTTCTGGAAGTTATTCTGATTTGGTGTTCAAAAACAATCTTGAAACGCCGATTTATATCAAAACTTTTGCTGATGATGAAAACATCAAAGTGGAAGTTTATGGAGAAAAGTTTGACGATGGCATAACTATCAAGCGTCGAGCAGAACTTGTCAAAATTTTGCCACATAATGGGGACAGAATTGTGGCAGACACCAAAGGAGAATATGCCAACAAAATTTTGTATAAAGGTGAGTATTTAAGAGTGAAATATCCTCGTGAAGGTTATGAAAGCAAAGGATATTTGCAGTATTACAAAGATGGACAACTTTTGGAAGAAAAGGAAATTAGACATGATTTCTATCAACCGCAAGAGGGGATTGTTATGGAGGGTGTGGAGTCGCCAGTGGAAGGTATGACAATTCCTGTTAGCGATGTAAAAATTATCAAACCTCAAAAAGTGACAAAACAGACCGAAGATAACATCAAAATCAAACTTTCCAAACAAAATCCAAGTGAATACAATCCGTAAATAGAGAATTTGCAAGTTTTTTAAATTAAATTAACAAAAATAACGGATTTTTTGATGGATTAACAAAATAGATTTGTATTTTGAATATAATTGTACTAAAATAATATTATGGCAAACAAAAAACCACTGACAACAAAAAGTAAAATAATTCGTTCAAGCATTGTCATTGCAGTTATTATTGCAGTGTTGGTTTTGGCGTATTTTATTCTTGTTTGGACTGGTGCGTGGGAATATATCAATTCCGTGGACAAAATTAGGGAACTGATTTTATCTGCTGGTTTTTGGGGAAGATTGGCGTTTGTTTTTATTCAATTTTTGCAAGTGACATTTTTGCCAATTCCATCTACAATTTCCACGCTGGCAGGGGTGCTTATTTATGGACCGTTGGAAGCGGCACTGTTGAGTCTTGCTGGCATCATACTTGGCAGTGTGTTGGCTTTTGCACTTGGACGAACTTTTGGTCGCAAGTTGGTGGTTTTTATGGTTGGTGAAGAATCTTGCAAGAAATGGGAAAAATTCTTATCCAATGCCAAGTACTCCTTTTTTATCATGATGGTTTTGCCGATGTTTCCTGATGATGTTCTCTGTCTCGTGGCAGGACTTACTGATATGTCATGGGCATTCTTTGTCATAACCAACTTGGTTGCACGACCAATAGGTGTTTTTATGACTTGTTACCTCGGTAGTGGAGCGCTTATTCCTTATCATGGTTGGGGACTTGTGGCTTGGGCATTTATTGTGGTTATAGTGGCGGTTTTGCTGTTCCTTTCTTTCAAATATCGCGACAATATTGAAAATTTTTTACAGACAAAATTTAAAAGCAAAGCACATAAAATGAAAGAAAACCTGTCAAATACTGATGCATCAACAGAACAAGTTGCAGAAAAACAAGAAGATAACAAAGAAAAAGATGCTCCTATAACAAAGAAAAACAATGAAAAAGATGCTCCTATAACAAAGAAAAACAATGAAAAAGATGTTAAAACAAACAAAAACACTCAAAAGCCTACAAAATAAAATTATTTTTTTAAAATAATAAAAACTCCTTCTTTGATTTGTTTTGGAAGAAGTTGATTGTCAAGCAAGATTTTTGTGCTGTCTATATTATATTTTTGGGAGATAATCTTTAAATTTTCTCCTTTTTTTACTTGATAAAATTCAAAAGGGATTTTTTTGATGCTCATACAAACTCCTTTAAATTTGGCATATATTTTAAAAAATGCTTATAAATTAGAATGTATGAAATCAATTTTTAAAAATGTGCTTTTAATAACATTTTTCTCGGTTCTTACAAGGCTTTTTGGCTTTTTGTTTAGGATTTTTCTTTCGCGTACGATTGGGGCAGAGGCTCTTGGAATGTATCAAGTGGTATTGTCTGTGTTTATGGTGCTTTTGACGATTGTTTCCAGCGGTTTTACTTTGATTATTTCGCGCATGACTGCAAGTTATCGTGTTGGGGCGGACAAGAAGGCGATTGGGAGTTTGGTCACAACAAGTCTTTTTATTGGACTTGCTGTCAGCATTTTCTTGTGTTTGATAATTTTGATTTTTAGAAATCTTTTCCAAAATCTTTTTACCGACCAAAATTGTATGCATATTTTGATAATTTTGCTTCCATCACTTGTTTTTTCGGCAATTTACAGCGTCTTTCGCGGTGCGATGTGGGGAAATGACAACTATTTTGGATTATGCGTTAGCGAATTATTGGAACAAATTGTCAAAATTGTCATCTGTGTGCTTATTCTTGCTTCCGGAATGACAGCACTTCAAAACGCTCTCGCTGTGGCATGGTCATTTACACTTTCTTGTTTTGTATCGGCATTTTTTGTTATGCTTCTTTATTTTTTCTATGGTGGAAAGTTGAACAAGCCGACCAAAATCTATAAAAAACTCATAAGACAATCAGCACCAATCACTGGGGTGAGAGTTGCTGGGAGTTTTGCTCAACCTCTTGTTGCTCTCATCTTGCCTGCAAGACTGATAACATCGGGTTATACTTCCAGTCAAGCAATGCAACTATACGGTGTGGCAATCGGCATGACTTTCCCGCTTTTGTTTTTGCCTTCAACTTTGATTGGTTCGCTTTCCACAGCACTTGTTCCAGATATCTCAATGGCTCTTGTGCAAAACGATAACAAACATATCGAAAAAAGAGTGCAATCATCTGTGCTTTTTGCTCTTTTTGTTTGTTTCCTGATTGTCCCGCTTTTTATGGCAGTTGGAGACAAGATTGGTGTTTTTCTTTACAACGACGCTCTCAGCGGGAAACTATTGCAATATTCTGCTTGGATAATGGTGCCGATGGGTGTAACAAATATCACTTCTGCAATCTTAAATTCTGTTGGCTTGGAAGTAAAAAGTTTTGTTAATTATTGCGTAGGTGGTGCTTTGATGTTTTTGGCAATTTTTATTCTGCCAAAATATATCGGCATAAATGCTCTTATTGTTGGAATGGGGTTGTCCTCAATTACTTCGTCAATATTAAATATCTTTATGATAAGAAAACGGCTTAAAATTGAAGTCAAAATAATGAAAAATTTGCTGTTGCTTGCATTGTTCTCTTTGCCTACCATTGCTCTAACTTCTTTTGTGAGTTCTCTCCTTTCATATGTTTTGCCACTATTTTTTGATATTGCAATTTCCTGTGTTTTGGGTATGGTGGTTTACATTTTGTTATGTATGGTATTTAATGTTATAAACTTTTCAGTTTATCTCGTGCAATTCAAAGAAAAAATCGCGAAAAAGTCCAAAAATGTCGTTAATTTGTCAAAAAAAATACAAAAAAAGATAAAAAAAGCAAAAAAAATGTAAAAAAATAAATTTTTTAAACATAATACCAATATGTTAACAATCGTGATTAGAGCAATTATCATCTATTTGGTGGTGCTGTTTTTGTATCGACTTATGGGTAAGAGACAGTTGGGGCAAATGCAACCTTTTGAACTGGTGCTTACTCTTATTATTGCTGACCTTGCCACAATTCCGATGGCGGAAGTGTCGATGCCAGTGCTTCATGGGGTCGTGCCTTTATTAACTTTGGTTTTATTGCACTTTATCTTGACCTTTGCAAGTTCTTTATCCAGCAAATTTTCCACCTTTTTGAGCGGGAAACCTGTTATTGTCATAAATCCAGAAGGAATTGATTATAAGGCATTGAAAAACTTGAATTTGTCTGTTGATGATGTTTTTGAAGCAATTCGAGGTTGTGGCTATTTTAGCATTGAGCAGGTGCAATACGCCATAATGGAAACAAATGGCAAAATGAGTGTCTTACCTAAGAGTGAATTTGCTCCTGTGACTGTTCAAGATATGAAACTTAATGTTGAAGCAAGTTCCATTCCGATCAACATTATAAATGAAGGAAGAATTAACCAAAACAATTTGAAAGTTGCAAAACTTGATGAGAACAAATTGAACGAAATTCTTCAAAAAGCCAAAGTCAAAAAAATAAAAGAAGTTTTGCTTATGACAGTGGATAAGTGTGGTGCAGTTTATTTGCAAAAATTTGGGCAAAAGTATCAAACTTTTCAAATTGAACCACTTGGGCAGGTGACAGAATGACGAAATATGGTTATTTTAAACTTTTTTCAATTTTGATTATTTTTGCCACATTGGTTTCTATTTGTGTCATTGAAGATAGGTTGGTGATAAGTTCTTTGGACGCCGTAAATCGCTATTGTTATGAAATTGAAGAAGTTGCCAATCGTGAAGGAACAATTGTAAATGGTGAAGTTGCGAGTTTGGTGGACAATCTAGAATATAGTTGGAGAGAAAACGAAAGTTCTCTTTGCTTTCTTGCCAATCATAAGTCAATGGAAGCTTTGGGGATTGAAATAGTAAGACTTAAAACTTACATTGACGAGGAAGAGCCTATTGAATTTTTTACTTCATTGGAAATCATAAAACACTATGTTGAAACCTTTCAACATTTTATGGGAGCAAGCATTCACAATGTGCTCTAAAAATAAAAACAGGCACAAACCTGTTTTTTATGTTTACCAAACTTTGTCACGCTTTTTTCTTAAAACAATTAACAAGATGACAACGCCGATGATTATAACAATTCCAATAATGAGAAGCACAAGCCAAACATATGAAGTTTGTGCTTGTTTTATTGTTGATAGGCCTGCAACTTGCAAGACTCTGTCCTGAGAAGATTGGCTTTTTATTGTAAGTGTTACAGTCCAAATGCCCTCAATGTCGTTTGAATCAAAAATGAAACTTGTTCCAGTCGGCTCTATTGGACTTTCGTAAAGCACACGATAGTTTGCATATTCTGCCATATTTGACTCTTTAATTGATTTCGACAAGACATAATTGATGTTCATCTTATCTTTTCCTACCACATTCCACTGCAAATTTGCTGGATTTACATATTTGTAAGTGTCATTGGAAAGATAAACATTATAGATGTTCATAAGTTTGTTTGAACTTGCGACAGAATACATTAACTTTACATCTGATTGTGCGATGCTGTCAACATTTTGAGGAAGAACGGCGATGTGAAAATCTCCAACAGATATGGTGTGTGTTTCATCGTCTTCAACATATGTGTAATTGAAATCAAATTTGTATAAACCAAAGTCGTTTCCTTTGCATCTTGTTGCAGATTCTGTTATTTTGCTGGTGCTGTCGATGTAATAATAAAAATCAAATTGAGGGAAGTTGTTGTTTGCAATATTTCCTCTATAAAGGACTTCCACATCTTGACCTCCAAGTGAGTCATTTAGGTCTTCACTTTTTCGATGTGTAAGCAAAAATTCAAAATTGGTAAAACTCTTAACTGAATTTTCAATATTGCTTTGAAAACGAAAATGTAAATCTTCCAAATCTTTCCATTCAAAAATATAATAAGTGATTGAACCAACATCTGTTTCAATTTCAGTGGTGTTTAACGGCAAAATGGAACTCTTTCTGGCGTCAGCACTTAGTGTCACAGAAAAATTGTCATCTTCTATTTTTGCCGATATAAATGTTTCTGCATTTGCTGAAAAATTTGGAATAAACACAAATGTTCCAACAAAAACAAGCATACACAAAAGTGCACTACAAAAGATTTTCATTAGAGAAGTTTTTGCTTTCATATATTTAATTTTAGCATAACTTTTCAATTTTTAAAAACAAAATAAAGAATTTTGAAAAGAAAGTTTGTTTAAAGTTTTTGTTTGTTGACAAAAAAGATATAAAAACTTATAATAAACATATGGAAATAGCAGAAATTGAAAACGAAATAACTGAAAATCAAATAAGTTTTGATTTTTTAAATGAACTTCAACCAACCGTGGAAGTAAGTGTGGAAGATAATCATGATTGGGTGGCAAATGAAACCTTGGTGGTTATCGTCAAAGCAAAAGGTGAAATATCACCAAATTTTGACCTTTGCGGAAAGAAACTTGTCGATTGGGTATCTCTTGCCACTTCTGGTTGCAAACAAGTTTTTATTGATGAGCCGGAAGGCGATATTTTGTCGGCGGTTCGAGACCTTGGAGAAGGTTATGCCTATATTGCGGTGCTATATAGCGATACTCCACTTCTCAAAAAATCGACTTTTTTTGATATTATGGACTATTTTTCAAAACATAGAATGAATGTTATGTGTCTTAAACGCGGATATGTGTTTAAGGCAGAATATCTCAAAACTGCAAAAATCATGCTTTCAAGTGCTGTACACGAGTTTGATGGTGAAGATTTTACAATAATTGACAATGCTCAAAAACTTTCTTATGCATTCAAAATTTTGAACAAAAGGATTTTGGATTATCACAAGAAAAATGGCGTTATTTTCTTTGGGGAAAACACCATTTTTGTTGATGCCGATGTGGAAATTGAAGCGGGAACAGTTGTCTATCCAAACAACATTTTGAAAGGCGAAAGTTACATTGGAAAGAATGTCATTTTGGAGAGTGGAAATTATATTTTTGACACAATCATTTGTGACGAGGCTTTTGTTTGTCAAAGTTATTTGGAAAAAAGTAAAATTGAAAAAGGAAAAGTGGTCGGACCTTTTGAAAGGATTATAAATCAAAAAGTTTAAGGAAAAGATATGAATATTGTTGTTGGACTTGGAAATCCAGATGAGAAATACAAAAACACCTATCATAATGTTGGTTTTGATGCCGTTGATGTACTGGCAAAAAGACTGGGCATAACTTTTTCCAAGCAAAAATACAAAGCTGTTGTTGGAGAAGGCAGTTTCAATGGTGAGAAACTTATGCTTGTCAAACCTCTTACATATATGAACAACAGTGGGCAGAGTTTGGCACTTGTCAAAGAAAAATTTAAGGACGCCAGAATCATAGTGATTCTGGACGATATTGACCTTCCAAGAGGAAATATTAGATACAGAGAGCATGGCTCGGCTGGCACACACAATGGGCTTCGGAGCATTGTGTCATACATCGGCGAAGATTTTGAGCGTATAAAAGTTGGCATAGGCAGAGATATTTCGTTGGATTTGGCGGATTATGTGCTTTCAAAATATGACAAAAATGTTTTTGAGCCAATATTAGAAAAAGTTGCTGACGAAATTGAAGCGAGATTGCAAAAATGAAAGAATTTTTAAACTTCTTTAAAAGAAATCTACCCCAAACAAAACATTTGGGAGGTTTTTTTATTGGAGAAAAAGTTCTGTACTGTGCCAGTTTTGAAAAACTTGTCTATATGCCAGGCGATTTTGTCACAGCGAGTAAACTCAAAAAGGGACTTTCAGACTGCGGTAGACAAGTGCAAATCGTTTCTTGTGGCAGAGAAGTGGAAGATGAAAAAGATGTCAATTTGTTGCCGTTTGCAAGTGCAATATGTTCATTTTTGAACAATCAAACTGATGTCTTGATTTTTTTGCCGTCCTCATTGACAACAAAATTTGATTTAACTTTTTTAAAACGCAAACTTTCGCTTTCAGTTGGACAAACACTTCCAATTGAAGAGCTTTCACAAATTCTCGTTGATTTTGGATATGAGAGAGTGGAATATGTGACAGGCGTTGGTCAATTTGCTGTGCGTGGAGATATTGTGGACATCTTTGCCAGTGGGAAAGAACACCCTTACAGATTGGAATATTTTGACGAAGATATTGAAAAAATCATTTCTTTTGATTTTTCCACGATGAAAACAGAAGATGTTCAAGACAGCATTGAATTGTTTCCGCTTATTTTGCCTTTTGGAAATGACAGTGTCTTTGATTTATGTGAAAATGTGATTGTTGATGAACCTTTGAAAATTGAAAATGAATGTAAAATTCTTGCAAAAAGCAGACAAGAGTTGTCTTGGAATGTTGAAGGACGATTTTTGAATTTTGAAGAAATGGACCTTTCAGATTGTGTTGTGTTTTCAAATACCAATGACAGCGATTTTGAAAATAAAACTGTGGGACAAAAGAGTTATGTCACTGATTTTCTGTCCTTAAAAAAAGACCTTATGATGTATGTCAATGGTCGCATAAATGTCTTTTTGTTTGCAGGTAAATTCTATGACATTTTGAAAGAATTTTTGATAACACACAAACTTTCCTTCCGCGATTTTGAAGGGCAACTTGTGGACGGCGTGCATATTTATTTGTGCAAAGATTATTTTTCGTTCAGTTTCAGTTTTTTGCAGTGCCAAATCATTGGAATTGGCACTGACGACATGTACAAAGCACAAAGAACAGACTACAAAGGAGGGAAGCAAAACTTTTCTTATTTGCCAAAAGTTGGCGACTATGTGGTTCATTCTTTTTATGGTGTTGGTCGATGCAAAGATATTGTGCGCATGAAGTTGTCGCACTTTGAAAAAGACTACTTTGTTTTGGAATACAAAAATGGTGCGTTGCTTTATTTGCCATCAGAGCAAGCGAATTTGGTGTCGGCATATGTCGGTGCAGATTCTCCAAAAATCAATGCACTTGGCACAAATGAATGGACGCGTATCAAAAACAAAGTCAAACAAGACCTCAAAGAAATTGCCATTTCACTTGCAAAAATTTACAAAGAAAGACGAGAAGCAAAGGGTTATAGATACAAACGAGATGAACAACTTGAAAAACAATTTGCTGACGCGTTTTTGTATGAACTTACCTCTGACCAAGCACAAGCAATTTGTGATGTTGACCAAGATATGGAAAGCGGTCGAATTATGGATAGACTTATATGCGGTGATGTTGGATTTGGAAAAACCGAAGTGGCTTTTCGTGCCATATTCAAAGCAGTTTACAATGGAAAACAAGTGGCCTTTTTGTGTCCAACGACCATTTTGTCAGAACAACATTATCGTTCTTGCAAGCAAAGAATGGAAGGCTTTGGACTTAGAATTGAAGTGCTAAATCGTTTCAAAACTGAAAAACAGACCCAAGAGATTTACAAAAAAGTTGCAGAAGGCAAAATTGACATCTTGATTGGCACGCACAAAATTTTGAATGACAATTTACATTTCAAAGATTTGGGGCTTTTGGTGCTTGACGAAGAGCAACGCTTTGGTGTTAAAGATAAAGAAAAAATCAAGAAGTTCAAAACAGACATTGATGTTTTGACGCTCTCTGCAACTCCAATTCCGAGAACGCTTCATATGTCGCTTTCTGGCATTCGTGATATCAGCGTCATCGCCACTCCTCCGAGAGATAGATTGCCAATTCAAACTTATGTCAGTCCATACAGTGATGGGCTTTTGCAAGATGTCGTTTCAAGAGAACTGTCAAGAGGTGGGAAGGCTCTTGTGCTTTTCAACAAAGTGGCGGAGATATATCAATTTAGAGCACATGTTGCCAATCTTTTGCCGAATGCCAAAATTGGTGTGGCACATGGACAGATGATGGAGAACGAACTTTCTCGCGTTATTGCTGACCTTTATGATGACAAATTCAACCTGTTTATTTCAACGACACTCATTGAAAATGGCGTTGATTTGCCAACTTTGAACACTCTTTTTGTTGTTGATTGTGACAAGTTGGGGCTTTCGCAACTTTATCAAATCAGAGGAAGAATTGGACGCTCTGACAAACTCGCATATGCATATCTCACATATGATGACGGCAAAATTTTGACAGAAGATGCCTATAAACGCTTGGAGGCGATTAAGGAATTTAGAGAACTTGGAAGTGGTTTTAAGATTGCAGTTCGTGACCTTGAAATCAGGGGTGCTGGCAATATTTTGGGGAAAGAACAACATGGTCATATGCAAAAAGTTGGATATGATATGTATGTCAAACTCTTGGAGGAAGTCACAAAAGAACTTTCTGGGCAAGCGACAAGCGTGCAGAAAGAAATCAAAATGGAACTTATGCTTGACGCTTATATTTCCGAAGATTATATTCCAATCCAGCAAGAGAGAATTGTTTTTTATGACAAAATCAGCAAAATTTCTTCCAAAGAAGAATATGAACGCGTGACCGAGGAACTCACTGACAGCAATGGGCTTATGCCTCCATCTGTCGAGAACTTGTGTAAAATCGCTTATTTGAAAAATTTGGCAAGCAATTTTAATGTCAAAAAAATACGCATAAACAATTCTGAATTTGAAGTTCATTTCTATAAGAGCGAGGAGATAATTCCTCAAAAATTGTCGAATGTGCTCAAATTTTATGATTCGCGATTAAAATTTGAAGATTGTCCTATTCTAAAATTAAACTTTGTCGGCAAAATTGTTGAAAAAGTGGATCTTCTTATTGAAATTTTTTCCAATGCACTATAAAAAGATTGAGAAATTGTTTGCTTTTGCTTGAAATTTGTCGGCGTTTGTTTTATAATACTATGGTTTAGACAATAAATTAACTTTGGAGATAGCATGAAAAGAAAATTTGGAGCATTACTTTTGTGTTTGATGATGTGTTTGTCTGTTTTTACAGGCTGTTCTTTGGTCGAAAGAAACGACAAAAATTATTACGAGGCAACTGTTGCCACAATTTCATACACAAATGGACAGACGGAAAATATCACGAAGAGAGAACTTCTCACTGCTTACAACAGTTATGGATATAATTATGTCGATAATTATGGCTACACAAGAGAAAAAGCAATTGAAGAAACTTTGAATAGCATTGTAAACAATCGTTTGACGTTGATGGCAGTGGAAAATTATTACAAAGAAAATCCAAGTGAAGGCGAGATGTTAAACGGCAATGAACAATCATACATTTGGGACAAAACTTATGACGCTCTTTATTCAAACTTGAAATCATATTTTGAAGATGCTGTTGAAGGCACAACTCCAAATGAAGTTGAAGCAGAAAAATCTCTCTATACACCTTTTGATAAGCAAGTTTATTTGGACGAAGAATTAAATCTTAGAAAGACAACTCCTGCAACAACAGTTCGAGAAGATTATGATGGTCTTAGAAATGGAGTTTACTACAACTATGAACTTGTTGAAGATGGCGTTCAGACTTACAGAGAACTTATGTACAACAAACTTGTTCCAAATGCTGAAAATTTGGACGAACAATCATATAGAGCATGGAAAAACGCTTTAAACAAATATCTTGCTGATGTAAGAAAAAATTATAGTTACATGGACCTTAAAGACGACAAAAAATGCTTCTTGTTTGAAATGGACAGAGTTTACAAAATTTTGAAAGACAATTATGTCGTTGAGAAATATTCAGTTATCTTCAATGAACAAAATCATCAAGGTGTGGACATTTCAAATATAACTGCAAGTGATGTTTTGGCTTATTATTCAGCAAAAGTAAGAGAAGATTACACAAAATATTATGTTCAAAATGATGTTTCTTCATATGCAAGTGCAATGCTTTCAAACATTGGCGATGTTGATTATATTTTGGAAGGAAAAGACGCATCACAATATTTCTATGTTGCATCAATCAAAATTGGACTCACAGAAGACCAAAAAACTGAACTTAAAGATTATCAATCTCAAAGAGATGCGGGCACAATAACTGCAACTCGTTATGAAGAACTTGAAGCACAAATTTATGCAAGTGCAAGTGTGACAGTTCGAGACAGCAAAACTGGAAAAGAAACAGAAAAGACAATTTCTGCAAGCAATTTACTTCAAATGATAAAAGATGATGTAAACAAACCAAGTTTCACCGCAGAAGAGAAAGCAGAAGCATTTAGACAATATCTTTATTTGTATAATAGTGACGACGCTTTGAAAGGTGCAGATTACAACACTGTGTTTGGTCTCAACTCATCAAATGAAGTTTTGGCAAACAGCACATTCTCTGAAATGACCGATGTTAAAGATGCAATAAAGGCACTCTACAACAATGGTGATGCACAAATTGGAGATATGACAGAACTTGTCAAAACTGATGACGGATATTACATTTTCTTCTATGCAGGAAAGATTGGCAATTTGTTTGCTGTGAACGAAAATTTTGAAGCAAGTTCAGATTTGGAAAAAATTAGAATATTGTCTTCAACAAAACTTAATATTTTCTCAAACAAAACTTTGCTTGACAAAATTTACTCAGAAATGTCAAGTGACAACTTCTCCGTTTTTGAGAATATGAACATGAACTATTTGTGGAACAATTACACAAGCAAAGTGGAATATATTGAAAACAATTTGAAGGATTTGTATTGATTTGACAAAAACAACTCTTAGGTGTTTGACAAGGGTTGTTTTTTTTGTTAAAATGATTTGGAAATGGACGAGAATGAGAAAGTTGAACTTAATACGCAACAGCCTGACAAAAAGCAGTCTTTTTTTTCTCGCCTAAAAAACAAGAGAAAACAAAAACTCGCAATGCTTCAAAATCAACAACTTTCGGAAGAAGAAACGAAGAAAGTTGAAGAAAAAATTGAGGAAGCAAACAAAGAAGTTTCCGAATCAAGCGGAAAAAAGAAGAAGATAAAAAACATATTATTTTTTATCTTCAATATTGTGCTTGTTGCGGGCATTTTGGTTTGGAATATATTTTCAAGTGATGAATTTACTCCTTTAAAACTGCTTGATATAAACCTCCTCTATGTTTTTATTGTGCTGTTATTCTTGGCGTTTATTATGTTTGTTGATGTTTGCTCAATCCAGCGCATGATTTATCGAAAAACAATGCGTTCAAGATGGAATTTGTCATATAAATCTTTGGCAATACTGAGATATTATGACGCAGTTACTCCACTTTCAACAGGTGGGCAAGCTTTTATGGTCACATATCTTACTGCTCGTGATGTCCCAGGGGCAACTTCGCTTTCCATTCCTATTGCAAAACTTATTTTTCAAAACATTTCATGGCTATTGGTGACTTTTGTTTGTTTAATTGTTTCTTTCACAAACGGAATGTCCACAACTTTTGTCTCTGCAACAAGCATTATAGGATTCGTTTTGGCATTTTTGATGATAGCAATCATCTTGTTTTTGTCATTTTCAAAAAAGTTGGGACGAAAATTGGTGTCTGGCGGGCTGAAATTGCTTGTAAAAATGCGTATCTTGAAAGATTATGATAAACACTACAACAAAGTTTTGAGTTTTGTTGAAGATTATCAAAACATTATGAAAGAATATTCCAAATCCAAACTTGACATCATCTATCAATTTGTTTTGCATATTTCAAGATTTATTTTCATGTATTCAATTCCGTTCTTTATTTATTGTGCATTTATGGGATTCGATGGGAGCAAATTTGGCGAATTCTTCATGTATACAGCGCTTATCGATTTGGCTTCCAGTTTCATTCCTTTGCCTGGGGGAACAGGAATGAATGAAATTACATTTACTGTTTTGTTTAATCGATATTTGGGTGGTGCAACATTCTGGGCATTGCTACTTTGGAGATTCTGCTCTTATTATTTCTATTTATTGCAAGGATTGGGAATTTTGATGTACGACACAATTTATGGCAACAGAAAGTATCGTTGGGTCAAGAAAAGATTTGACTTGCAAGAGGAAAGTCAAGAGTTTAAACGCTTGCAAATAGAAAATTTTAGACAAGAGAGAAACAAGCGCCGTAAACAACAGAAAAAATCCAAAATAACAGAATAAATATGCTCTTTATAGTAAAAAATAAAGACATGAAAAAGCAATATATCGGCTGGCTTTTTGCAGTTATTGTACTGTCGTGTCTGCTTGTTATATCGGTCATTTTGGGATTGACTGGATATTATTTTTCGGTGTCTTATTTGTATTCCAATTCTCAACTTGTTGTTGGCGACCAAGTCACAGTTACTGTGGAACCAAACCAATCAAATGTTGTTTCGTTCACTTTTGATGGCAGTTTTTTGCCTAATGAGACCATTCCACAAGTTGTGCAAATAAGCGCAACGGATTTAAATTCTGATTGTAATGTCAGAGTAAAAGCAAAGGTTTTTGGTGTAAAAAACAAAATAGAGTTTGATTTTGTGACAACGGAACATTTTGAAAAAGCGCCAGATGGTTATTATTATTATGACGGCGTTTTGAATGGCGGAAACAAAATTACATTTTGCAATTATTTAATTATGCCCAAAAGTGAAGATTTTGTCAGTAAAGAAAAATATATTTTAACTTTGGTCGTTGAGACGCTTGAAAGTAAATATGATGTTGAAAATATTTGGAAAAATGTTCAACAAACATGAAATTTGTTGGACTTTTTTTGTTTTTTATAATAAAATATTTCTATAATTGAAAATTGGAGAGTAATATGGAAGAAAACAAACCATTTATGCCACCACCACCAAAAGAATTGAAATCAATGCCACCACCTCCACCACCAAAGACGGATTTCAAACCAATTGAACAAGCAGATATTCAAAAGGAAGAACAGGCGAAAGAGGTGGACTCAGTTCGGGAATTGCAAAAGACTGTGGCAGATGCAAACCAAGCAGATGTTGAAAAAAACAACAAAAAACATCAATCAAGTGGCGGAATAAAAACCGCACTATATTGGTTGGGTTTTATTCTCTCGCTTGTGGCAGTTGGAGTTTTGATTTTTTTGCTTATAAAATAATATTCACAATTGAAAGATTGCAAAAGAAGCAATCTTTTTTGTTACAGAAAACCACGGGATAGTCCCGTGGTTCCATGGCGGTTTACCTG
>JBJFCL010000020.1:0-20897 GCA_051888935.1 Candidatus Caccovivens sp.
TTCTTCCATAGCGGTTGCAAACCTCCTTGATTTTTGCAATCAAAAAAGGCATAGATTGAGAACTCGACAATTCTCCATTTCTACGCCAGTTAAATGCAACCACTGACTCATATTATCCTGAGCGGGATTCGGTCTGTATGCCAGCAACCTTTCAACTAAACTCTCGGCTTGTCATTTTTGCGTGTCTTTTTCAATTACATTGTAAATGTATCACAAACAATTTTCAAAAAGAATGAAAATTCTTGATTATTTGTTGTCACTTTTTGACTCTTGCTTGCTAACACTTAGCACTATGTTAGCAAATTTTGTTTAAGAATAGCAGAAACAAAACCCAAAGCATTTCCCAACAAAATCTAAACTTATTCAAACAAAACAAAAACTGCAAAACAAGAAAGAAAGTGGGCAAAGAAAAAAAACGGAGGTGCGATTGGCTTGCCCGCACTCCGTTTTTGCCCACTTTCGTTTTGCGAAAGAGTTGAGTTTCAATTCAGTTCTTCAAGTTGTATTAGTTTATGCGTGTGCTTGGTTGGCGGAGCGAAGCGACGCCACTTGTATAACCAAGCACACGTCTCGGTGCCATTTTTAATTTTAGAAAAGAAAAATAAACAATTCCTATTTTAAATCTTTGTAAAAACAGTACGAATTATGTTTTATTATGCTATAATAGAATGTAAAGAGAGGTAAATTATGCTAAATCAAAAAATTTCAAATACAAACAAGGTCGAGTTAAAGAATAAATACACTGCTTTTATTGGTTTAGACAAAAGTTTTGCACCAGTATATTTGGATTTAAGTAAACAAACAAATGTATTGATAGCGAGTGCGTTTTCCACCGACTTAGATAGAATAATTAAAAATATTGTTATATCTTTACAAAATAATAATTCGCCAGATGATCTTGAAATTGGGATATTAAGTAAATGTAAAACACAATATTTAAAAGAGGAATTTATTTTTAACGACTGGGAAGAATATACAGATGAGTATGAGTGCTTAGATATGCTTGGTGATATTGAAGATTGGATAGATCAAAATTATTCGTTCAATAGAGCTCCTAAGCATATTATTGTAATAATTAAGAATTTTTCAAGTCTAATATCAGAATTTCCCTATCGTAAACAAGATATCAATCACTACATTGGATTTATTTTAAGAAATGGAGCAAGGGCAAATGTTTCATTAATTCTATGTCTAAACAATTTTAATGCAAAAATTTTACCAAATTTACCTCAAAATTATTTTTCCACAAAGATTTGTTTTAGGACAAATACGCCGTCTGAAAGTTCAAAAATTCTAGGTAATGATAGTGCAAGCCAAATTAAAAAGGATTATGTTGCGATTTATAAAAATATTGATAGTTTACAAGAAAAAGAAATAAAAATTATTGAAGAAAATATTAAGACCGTAAAAGAAACAACTGACATATGTGAAAAATATGCAAAATTAAAGAATAACACTTCTATTAATAAAATATTACATAATTTTTTTAACAGAAAGGGTTATATCTCATCTTTTGAATTGTTTGCAGGCAAGTCGAAGAAATATATAAAAAGTGAAAACTATTATTTTGTAGAAATTGAAAAGACAGATTCTATAGAACTAAACGATCTTTTGAAAGAGATTTCTAATAGTTATTATTTATCTAATGAAAATAAATATATCTTCAATAATTATCAGGAAGTTAAAAATTCAAAAAGTATTGATGAAACTTTTGGAGATATTGATAAAGAAACTATTATAAAATTATTAAATCTAGTAGAGGTATATGACTCTCTTTGCGGTCAAAAATTAATTGATTCAGATATTGATACTAAAGATGCTTTTTATCTTTTATCTTATGAGATATACAAAGATACCCTTAAAAACTCTTATCAAAAATTAATTGAAATATATGGCATTAATATATCAGACAATAGCACTATTATAGAAACATTATATCGATCTGATAAGGGAATTTCTGAAATAAAAAAATTCATTGCGTTGAAAGAATTTTTTACAAATAATACTAATTATTATTCCTTTGATTATTGGTTAAACAAGTCAGAAGAAATTGTTGAAGAACAAATAAAAAAATATAGACAAAAAATATTGATAGAGAATTTACTAAATGGAGTTATTAATGAAACAAAATATAAAATTGCAGACATTGATTTAATGTCTGGATTAGAGTTTGAAAATTTTATTGCAAAAATGTTTGAAAATATGGGATATGAAACAAAAGTCACGAAATCAAGTGGAGACCAAGGTGTTGATGTTATTGCAATAAAAAATGATTTTGTTCTTGCAATTCAAGCAAAATGTTATAGTAGTGTTGTGGGAAATCATGCAATCATGGAAGCAGTTGCTGGAATGAAATATTATAAAGCGGACAAGTGTATGGTTATCACAAACAGCACATTCACAAAATCAGCACAAGAACTTGCAAAAGTAAATGATGTTGAGCTTTGGGACAGGCAAGTATTGAAAGAAAAAATTGAAGAAATTGTATAATAGAAAAATCTTAGAAAATGTTAAATGTAAATTTTAATGTTATGGATAAAACTATTTTATGGGTGTTGATATGAAAAATTTAATTAAATATATAAAGAGTCTATATAACGCAAACTATTTTGTATTGGTTCAATTGTAAGATTTCTTAGTTTTTTGATAAATCTTAAATCAAAAGTAACAAATATAATATCCTCGTCAACATTTTCCATAGCATTTGATAAATAATTTTCTGCGATTATAGCATCTTTTATATCATTTAATCGAAAATTTGTATTCTTTCTAATAAACATTCTATTAAGTGTTATGTTTAGAAATGGCTTTAAGACTTCGCCATCATTGAAACAGTATAAATTAATTATATCATTTTTATTGATATTTTGTGTGTCAATATAGTTTTGCAGTATTGGCAAATTTGTATAGTTACCATTAAAAGATTTGCTAAAATCATCTTCATTGATATAATCTTTTATTCTATTTAATAATTTATAGAAATCATTTTTCAAAATTTTGTCAATCGGGAGCATGTCGAAATAATATCCTAACTTATTAAAAACGAAATCAAATTCTTTTTGAGCATTTTTTTCATTGAACATATTATTATTTACTAATATTCTAAGCTTAGATCTTAAAATCTTCTCAATATGTAATCTTGCAGGAAGTAATATCTCTGAAACTTTTTTTGAATACTCTTTATTCTCGTTTTTATTTCTCCTAAAACCATTCTTTAATTCTTCTATTCCAATTAAATAACTTACAATGGTAAATATAATTTTGGAAAGTTGTATTGTATAATCTCTTAATGCAACATCTGTTAGTTTGTTAAAGAACTTTTGATATTCTTCATTATCCCGAGCCATTTTGAATCTTTGATGCAATTCATATTGATATTTGTAGAATTTAATGTAGATTGAGGAATTATATTTTCTTACATCATTAAAAAATTTTTTAATATCTCTTATGTCATTTAAAAGCTCAAAAACAACAAAGCCATCAGTTATAAGTTCACTTTTTTTTAGATCATTTTTAAGTTTATATAAATTAAACTTAAATTCTTTTTCCACATATTTTTCTTCGTAATAACCTAAAACATATCTTAATGCACAAGTATCCAAAAAGTATTTCATAATATAATTTTCCTAAATAAAATAATAAAGATTGATTCTTATATTTCCATTAAATTCAAATCGTTTTTAATCTTTTCACCTTTAATTGAGAGCTTATATTTATAAGTATTTGCCTCTACTGTTTGTTCAATAAATCCTAATTCTTTATATTGGTTTAAAAGCTTGTCGACAATCTGTATATCAACAAACTCCATCTGAGTGTTTGGTTTAATAAATTCTTTTAGTCTAAATCCTATATTTGCTCTCTCAACCACATACCCACTAATAGATAAAGATATGTATTTGTATATCTCACTTAACGAAGTCCTTTTGGTTTTAACTTTTGACTTTTGAACATATTTTTTGTCATATCTATAGACTTCTCTATATTTTATTTTAATTTTATAGTTTTCAAAAGCCAAATGTTTATTTGTGCGAGAAAGTTGCTTTATCTTTTTATCTTGTCCTTGAATTTTATCTTCTAACTTTTTTATTGTTGCTAAAAGGGATTCTCTATCGTTAGCATCATTGTTATTAGTATTATATCCTCTAATCCAACCTGGTCTATCTATAGTATTTATTGCCTTAGTTATTGATGTTGAAACAATCTGTATCAATTTCCTTTTGTTTTCCCAAATACCTGCAAGTTTGTTATTCAGAGCTGTCTCTCTGAATTGCTTTAATTTAACTTTCTTCTCTTCATCTGTTTCCTTTCTATCTTTTTTTAAGGTTTTATTTTCATCAACCGCAAAAACTAAAACAGGTATATTTTTAGAAATGGCATATTCGTACTCCATCTCTGTATAACTTTTTTGAGTCTCTGGATCAATAGAGCCATATCTGCCACCTATTATTAACAAGTAATAATCGCATAAATCAATAATCTTTTTTATAACTTCTAATTGACTTTTATCTTCAGCGACAAAATTTTCCATGCCTGCAGGAATACAATCTAATTTCAGCAAAGTTTCCTGAATACTTTTTCTTTCGTCTTTTAAATCTGTGTATGTAGAACTAACAAAAACTTGATATTTCTTTTCCATATACCACCTTTCAAAATATTTGTTTTGAATATTATAACATAAAATTTAAAGCTTTGCATTAAAAATGCACAATTTTTTACATAAATAGTGTCAATAAACTTGTTCGTTTTACATTGCACATGCTCAACCAAATGAAAAAATCGCTATATATTCGTTAATTCGAATTGTAGCGATTTTATTTTATCTAAAAAACTGACTTATTCCTCACTCAAATTCATCTCAAAATTTGAATATGTGCCAAAAATTGTGACAAAAAACGCTATATAAAAATCCTCACTTGGGGCTCATATAGCGTTTTTATTTTTACGAATTTATTATTTTGAGCATTCTTTCTCTTTTGGTTGTTTTTCCAACAATTTATCCAAACAACCATCAATTTCTTTCGCACTATCAAGGACAATATTATAATAAATATCAATCAAATCATCAAGATCATGAGTTTCAATTGCTTTGTTTGTCGCATTGTTATATTCTTCTCTTTTATCAAAAGCTATATAAACTGGTGGTATATCATTCTCAATCAAAAATTCGTTTGCAACAAGTCTTGCAAGTCTATGGTTTCCATCTTGGAAAGGTTGCATCTGAACAAGCACACAATGTGACACACAAGCCAATTCTATTGGGTTGTATTTTCGATTTTCTTTCCCATCTGTGACCCATTCCGCCCAGGTTTTCATTCCTTCTTGAATATCATCTTCTGACAATGCCAACCAATTTGCTTTTCTTATATGTGCTGTTACATTTCTAAACGACGGATTGCCTCCATCACCCGACGACAAAGAATAAGTATCCCTAACAAAGTTGATTAAATCTTTTGAAGTTAGTTCACTTTGAGACAATTTTCTAGCATAGGCGTACTCAAAAACAAATTGAAACGCAGTGTTAAAAGTAATATAATTATGCTTAATTAAATCACTAAAATCTTGAAATTCTGGTTGATTTATAATTGTCTGATATGCATCAAACCATTTTTGTTTACATTCATCAGCATCAAATTCATTTTTTAGATAGTACTCATAGATATGTTTGACATATTTTTTGGAATACTTCTTATAAAGTTGGTTCGCTCTGTAACATTCACTTTTTACATTACTGTCAATTTTGTAAATAGCACCACGCATTATCTCTTCAACTTTATCCATGCCTTCTTTCCAAGTTGAACTTGTTCGAAGCCTGTAAATTTTTTTGTATATATCGTTTAAGTATGAATTCAACTCTGAGTAATCGCGTTCTTCAAAATAATAAAAGCGTGAAAATCTTTGTTTCTTGCTAGGCTTTCCATTAATCCAAATTTTTCTTTTAGGCTCCAATACAGCGTATTCAATTTCGCTTAAAGAGTGTTTTGTAACTAACTCAAACTTCCTTAAAAATGATAAGTACTCTTCTTTCTTTAACATTTGTTTATTTTTTATTTTTTTCATAATCAATTCCTTGCCTTCAAGTCTAACATTAAAGATAAAGTTTGTCAATACCAAATTTTTCAAAATTTAAATTATCCAATCAAATCATTTTTTATGTGCTTAATGGCAGGCAAAGTCGGAAAAACATTTAAGATTTTTTAAGAAATTTGCTAGCAAATTTCCCTTATATATGTTATAATATAGTATATTTATATATATAAAGGAAACAATGCAATTATGGAAGAAATTAAAAACGAAAATTTAACAGCAGAAAATGAAAATTTGGAAGGAGAAAAACTCTCAAAAAGCGTCAAATATGATGCAAGCGAAATTCAAGTCTTGGAAGGGCTTGAACCTGTTAGAAAACGCCCTGGAATGTATATTGGCTCAACAGACAGTCATGGACTTCACCATCTTGTTCAAGAAGTGGTGGACAACTCTATTGATGAAGCACTTGCAGGTTATTGCACACAAATTGATGTTGTTATCAACGCTGATGGTTCTTGTTCTGTTGCAGACAACGGCCGTGGAATTCCGACTGGCATAATTGAAAAAGAAGGAAAAAGTGCTGTTGAAGTAGTTTTGACAAAATTGCACGCTGGCGGAAAGTTTGGTGGCGAAGGATACAAAATTTCTGGTGGTTTGCATGGCGTTGGCGTATCTTGCGTTAATGCACTTTCCACAAAACTTATTGTTGATGTTTATCAAGGCGGAAAACATCATTTCATTGAATTTGCAAGAGGCAGAAGTCTTGCCCCTCTCAAAGTCATTGGAAGTTCTGACAAAACTGGCACAACTGTAACATTTTGGCCAGACGCTGAGATTTTTGAAACCATAGAATTTAACTACGACAATCTTAAAAACCGCTTCCGTGAAATTGCCTTTTTAAACAAAGGCCTCGTCATAACTCTTGAAGACCGTCGTGAGGGACAAGAAAGAAAAGATGTCTTTGAATTTAAAGGTGGAATTGTTGAGTTTGTAAATTACTTAAATCAAAACAAACAAACACTCCTTTCCTATCCTGTTTATTTCAACAAATTTAATCACAACGAAAAAGGTGATGTCGTGAATGAAGTTGAAGTTTGTTTCCAATATAATGATTCATACAACGAAATCATAAACACTTACGCAAACAACATCAATACCGAAGAAGGTGGAACCCATCTTGAAGGCTTTAAAAATGCTCTTACAAAAGTTATCAACGACTACGCTGTAAAGAACAAAATTATCAAAGAAAACGAAAAACTTTCTGGTGAAGATTGCAGAGAAGGAATTACTGCTGTAATTTCCGTTAAACTGCGTGAACCTCAATTTGAAGGTCAAACAAAGACCAAACTTGGCAATAGCGAAATGAGAACCATTGTTTATAAGGCAATGCAAGAAGCATTTGGTGATTATTTGGAAGAGCACCCTTCGGAAGCGCGTGAACTTATTATGAAAAGTATAACTGCTCAACGCGCTCGCGATGCAGCAAGAAATGCCAGAGAACTGACACGCAGAAAGAGTGTCCTTGAAAACACCACCCTCCCAGGAAAACTTGCTGACTGTTCTGAAAAAGACAGTAGTTTGTGTGAAATATACATCGTTGAGGGAGATTCCGCTGGCGGCTCTGCAAAACAAGGTAGAGACCGCAGATTTCAAGCAATTTTGCCCCTCCGTGGAAAAATATTGAATGTTGAAAAGGCTCGCCTTAATCGTATCCTTGAAAACGCAGAAATTCGTGCCATGATTACCGCTTTCGGTGCAGGAACTGGAAATGATTTTGACGAAAGCAAACTTCGTTACAACAAAATAATCTGTATGTCCGATGCCGATGTCGATGGTTCTCATATTAGAATTTTGCTTTTGACATTCTTCTTCCGTTTCATGCGTCCATTGATTGAAAACGGCCATGTTTACGCTGCACAACCACCGCTTTATAAGGTTTCAAAAGGAAAAGAAGATTTCTATTTCTACAACGACGATGAACTCAACAAGTGGTTTGAAGAAAATGGTAGAAAAGGCACAAGTCTTCAAAGATACAAAGGTCTTGGTGAAATGAATCCAGAACAACTTTGGGAAACGACAATGAATCCAGAGCACAGAATCCTTCTCAAAATCACAATGGAAGATGCCATTGAAGCGGACAAAGTGTTCACGGAACTCATGGGCGAAGATGTGGATTTGCGTCGCAAATTTATTGAAGAAAATGCAACATTAGTAAAAGATTTGGATGTTTAGGAGTTTTGTCATGAAAAACCCTTACAAAATCTTTCTTGATACATTTGGTGAAGAGATTCAATTTCAATTTGCTGTTGAAGAAATGGGAGAACTTTTGCAAGCGATATGCAAATACAAACGCAAAAGAGCGAATGGAACATATGAAGAACGCCAAAAAGCTTTGGCAAATTTGCAAGAAGAAATTGCCGATGTGACAATCAACATGGAACAACTCTCATATATGTTTGGACAAAAAGAAATAAACAAAATTAAAGCAGAAAAACTTGCGCGTGCTCTCAAAAGAGCAGAATTGAAAAATTTGGAATATAGCGAGGAAAACAATGAGTAAAAAAGAAGACGAACAAAAAAGACAAGATTTAAAAGAAATGCTGGCAAATGAAAAGATTAAGCCTATTGAAGTGGTTGGAGAACTGAAAAAGTCCTTCATATCCTATGCTATGGCTGTAAATGTTAGCCGTGCCATTCCTGATGTGCGTGATGGCTTGAAGCCAGTGCACAGAAGAATACTTTATTCAATGGGCGAACTTAACAATTTCTACACCTCTCCTCATAAAAAGAGTGCCAGAATTGTCGGTGAAGTTATGGGAAAATATCACCCACATGGTGATAGTTCCATTTATGATGCCCTTGTTCGATTGGCACAAGATTTCTCTATTCGTTATCCTCTTGTTGATGGACATGGAAACTTCGGTTCAGTCGATGGAGACCCTGCCGCTGCCATGCGTTACACAGAAGCAAGGCTTTCAAAAATTGCAGGCTTGATGCTGAAAGATATTGAAAAAGAAACAGTTGATTTCTATCCAAACTTTGATGACACTTTAATGCAACCAACAGTACTCCCAGCACGCTTTCCAAACCTTTTGGTCAATGGTGCAGACGGAATTGCCGTTGGTATGGCAACAAACATTCCACCACACAACTTGACAGAAGTAATCAATGGTGTTCAAGCACTTATTGACAACCCTGACATTGATATTGATGAGCTCATCAAAATTATCCCTGCCCCAGACTACCCAACAGGTGGAATAATCATGGGCAGAACGGCAGTTAAACACGCATACAAAACTGGTCGTGGAGGAATCCTTGTTCGTGGACGCGCCGAAATTGAAGAAACTTCCTCTGGCAGACAAAGAATTATCATAACGGAAATTCCTTATGGTGTGAACAAAGCACGCTTTATCGCACAAATTGCCGACTTTGTAAAAAATAAGAAAATTGACGGCATAAGTGACCTCCGTGATGAAAGTGACAGAGACGGACTTAGAGTTATTGTTGACATCAAAAAAGATGCAAACGCCCAGGTTGTCTTAAATTCGCTTTACAAACACACCATGCTTCAACAGAGCAGTGGAATTATTATGCTTGCACTTGTTAATGGCGAGCCAAAAGTGTTGAACTTAAAAGAAATGCTTTACTATTATCTTGAACACCAAAAGGAAATCGTTGTTAGAAAGACAAGATTTGACCTCAAAAAAGCAGAAGAACGCGAACATATCGTCAAAGGATTGGTTACTGCACTTGCAAGCATTGACGAAGTGATTAAAGTAATCAAGAGTTCAAAAGATAAACAAGAAGCAGTTGCAAATTTGACAACCAACTTTGAACTTGATGATATTCAAGCAAACGCCATTTTGGAAATGAAACTTTCAAAACTGACCAGTTTGGAAGTTGAAAAATTGAAAGAAGAACTTGCTGAACTTGACGCTTCAATCGCTGATTTTAGGGATATTTTGGCAAAACCTGAAAGGGTTCTTAGAATCGTTCGTGATGACCTCGAACAAGTCAAGAATGAATATGGTGATGAGAGAAAAACAGAAATTTCCATGGAAATGGGCGGAATTGATGTCGAAGACTTGATTGCTGAGGAAGATGTAATTATCTCCATGACACATCTTGGTTACATCAAGCGTATGTCTGTTGATGAATACAAAGCACAGCACCGCGGTGGAGTGGGAATAACTGCTCACAAAACCAAAGACGAGGACTTTGTTGAAAAGATGTTTGTGACATCAACTCACGACACCCTCCTGTTCTTCACAAATTTAGGCAAAGTTTACAGCGCCAAAGCGTATGAAATCCCAGAAGCACAAAGACAGGCAAAGGGACGCGCAATAATCAACTTGTTGCAACTCTCTCTTGGCGAAAAAGTAAACACCATAATCCCAATGAAAAACATTGAGAAAGCAAATTTAATAATGGCAACTAAAAATGGTCTTATTAAAAAGACCCCTCTTTCTGAATATGAAAACATAAGAAAAGTTGGAAAAATCGCCATAAAACTTGTTGAAGGTGACGAACTTATTGGCGTGGATATCACAAATGGTCGCGATGACATTTTGATTGGCACTCATGATGGAAAGTGTATTCGCTTTAATGAAACAGATGTCCGTCAAGTTGGAAGAGACAGCCAAGGCGTGAGAAGTATCAAACTCAATGAGGCGGATTATGTTGTTGACATGGCAATTGTTCATGAAAACGCAACAATAATCACAATTTCTGAGAACGGATTTGGAAAACGCACAAGCGTTGATGAATTCAGATTGCAACAGCGTGGTGGTTCAGGTGTCAAAGCGGGCATTTTCAACGAAAAAACTGGCAAACTTGTTGCACTTAAACAAATAACCGAAGATTGCGATTTGTTGCTCATTGCAGATAGTGGAATTATCATTCGCACCCCATCTGATGATATCAGTCAATTCTCCCGAGTAAGTCAAGGGGTAAAAATAATGAAACTTAAAAACAATTCTCGCATCACAAGTGTTGCTCTTGCTGAAAAATCAGACGACGAAACAGAAGACAAAGGCGAAAGTATTCAAACCTCAGACGCAACTGAAATTGAAAGTGAGAACAACAAAACTGAAAACAACGAAGATATAATTTTAAACGAAGAAGATGAATAATCTTCTTTCTTGCTTTTAGGTATAATTTCACTTCAAGCCAAAATTCCTTTTAAAAGGAGGCAAAATGGACAAAAAAATTCTTTTTGAAGAAAAACAATATTTGGAAACTGTTGAAAATAAAATCAAACAGTTAAAGGATTCTTCCCACAAAAAAATCAAATCAAATAATGATTCGATTGCCAATTTGAAAAAATATTTCACAAATTATTTTTATGAAATAAAAACTGGGGCAGATGAACTTGCAGACATAAACACCAGTATTGAGCATTTTGAACAAAGCAATCTTAACCTCAAAAATGATATTGAAAGACTGAACAAACAAATGTCAATACCATATTTTGGAAGATTTGATTTTAAAAGCACAGAAGACAACTCACCAAAAAATTACTACATTGGTCTCGGTCTCATTCAAGACGAAGACAAAAACAATTTTGTTTACGATTGGAGAGCAGATATTTGTTCATTATATTATGATGATAAAATTGGAAAAACATCCTATGAATGCCCCGATGGTCAAATAAAAGGAGAAGTGTCGCTAAAAAGGCAATACAAAATTGAAAATGGCGAACTTTCCTATTATATTGACAGCACAATGATAATTGATGATGATATCTTGATGGAACAATTGTCAAAAAATTCAACAAGCAAAATGCATGAAATTGTTTCGACGATTCAAAAAGAGCAAAATGTGCTTATTCGTGCCGACGATTTTTCAAACACCATCGTTCAAGGAGTGGCAGGCTCGGGAAAAACTTCTATTGCAATGCATAGAGTATCCTATCTTTTGTACAAATATCGCAACACCCTCAAAAGCGAAGATATCTTGGTATTGTCACCATCAGAACTTTTTGGCGAGTATATAAATGAAGTTTTGCCTTCACTTGGAGAAGAAAAATCATACACAACAACTTTTTCCAATATGGCAAAGCGACTGCTTGGAATGGAATTTGAGTCCAGAGAAAAAATGCTTGAACGCGTCATCTCAAAACAACAGCAATCAGACTTTGAAAATATCGCCATAAAGTCCAGTTTTGAATTTTTGGACGAACTTAAAAACTTTTTAAATAATGACATATGCAAATTGTTCATTCCACGCACAATGTCCTTTGGAAAAGTGGTAATAAGTCAAGAAGATATGCATGACATATTCTTCAACAAACTCAAATCTTTGCCAGTTTATAAACGCATTGATGTTTTGGCCGAACAAATTGTTGAAAAGTTTAGTATCCCACAAAGCGCACACGATGACCTAATGAAACGAGCAAAAGAACTTCTCTACAACAATTTCCTAACAATTGATTTATTGAAAATATACAATATTTTTCTAAGAAGCATAGACATTGACGAGGTCTCATCTATTGGCGCATACGATATTGCACCTATGCTTTTAATCAAAGAAAACCTTTTCTCTTTAAGCAATGTTTTTGATGCAAAGTATGTTATTGTTGACGAGATGCAAGACTACACCCCGTGCCATTTTTATTTGTTTGACAAAATTTGGAGTTGCGGAAAACTATATTTGGGAGATATTTATCAAAGCATTGACCGCACACTTACATCTGACTATTTGACACTACTTGCCAAACTTACACATTCAAAAATAAAGGTGCTGAACAAATCATATAGAAGCACTCTCAACATTTCCAAATTTTCTCAAAAGATTTTGGGCAAGCAAATCGCAAATAATGTCAATCGAAATGGAGAAGAAGTTGAATGCTTGCGTACCAAATCTTGTGCTGATATGATAGAAAAAATTGTCAATCAACCAAAGCATAAACAACAAAGCATTGCCATAATTTGCAAAAGTAAAGACGAAATCAAACGCCTTCAAAAAGAAAGTTCAGTTTTAAAGAAATTTAAAGTCATTGACGATACAAACAGTTTGAGCAAAAAAGTATTAACAACTCCTGCAATGGCAAAAGGTGTGGAGTTTGATTGCGTGATTGTTCCATTTGCAAATTCAGAAAACTATTCTAATGAATTAGACCGAAACCTTTTATATGTTGCTTCAACCCGCGCTCTTCACAAACTATATTTCGTTTCAGACAAAAATCCAAGCAAGTTTTTAATGAAAAGGAAAAAATAATTCTACATGAATTTATATTCATTAAAAATAATAATTTTTGTTAAATTTCAAAAAGTTTAAAATTTATACAAAAAAAAGAAAAATACTGTTTTTAAGCATTTTGCAACTTTTACAACTTATTATATCAAAATAAGGCAAAAATTACAGATTTTTTAAAAAGATTGTCCACAAAAATGTGGAAATGTGGATAACTCATGTGTTTTTCTCCACTTTTTAGGCATTTTTACTCCGATGCATGCTTATAAATCGTTATGAATAATTATGCATTTGTGGATAAGTGGAAATGCTTTGTGCATAACTTTAACCCTTTTAAGAGGTTTAATTCAATTGACAACAAGTCATTTATTGTTTTAAAATATATTGAAAATCGGAGAAATTTAGATGGAAAACAACAATAAAATTGTTCCAAAAAAATTGGCTGGATTTTGGGAACTTATGCCAAACGAGCAAATTATATTTTCGGAACTATTAAACAAAATTGAAAAGATATTCAGACAAAACTGCTTCGTTCCTCTTGACACACCTGTACTGGAATATTCTGAGGCACTTTTGGCAAAGAGTGGTGGAGAAACAGACAAACAAGTATTTCGCTTTACCAAAGGCGATACTGATATGTGTATGCGATATGACCTTACTGTTCCACTCGCCCGATTTGTTTCTATGCATAAAGAACAACTAAACTTTCCTTTCAAAAGATATCAAATTGGAAAAGTTTATCGCGGAGAAAGACCACAAAAGGGTCGTTTTAGAGAGTTTTATCAATGTGACGCTGACATAATTGGAAACGGAGAACTTTCCTTGGTGGCCGATGCTGAAACCATTGCACTATTTTCAAAATGCTTTAACGCTGTTGGCGTTGATGTCGAAATTCGAGTTTCAAACAGAGAAATCTTGTCAGGTTATATTGATTATCTGCAAAAAGAAAATCTTTCTTCTGATATTTTGACCATTTTGGATAAAGTTGACAAAGTGGGAATAAATCAAGCAAAAGAGATGCTTTTGGAATTAAACTTAAACGAACAAGAAAGTGAAAATTTATTGAAATTATCACAGAATCATGGAAAAATTGAAGATATTATGCAAAATCTGCGAGATTTTTGCGATAACACTCTTTTCCAATCAGGCCTTGACCACTTGCTTGAAATTTCCAAATATCTAAAACTTATGAATGTTGATAATGTCATTTATGACCTTTCAATTATCAGAGGACATGACTATTACACTGGCACAGTCTTTGAAGCATTTGCCAAAAACGAAAAAAGTGCCATTGGTGGCGGTGGAAGATTTGAAAATTTGTGCAGTTACTTTTCAGACCAAAAAATGCCGGGTGTTGGCATGAGCATTGGTGTCACCCGCCTGTTTGACCTTTTGATGAAGCAACAAATCTCCATAAAGAGTGAAATTGATTGTGCAATTATCACTTTTGACGAAACCTTTGATGACGGGCTCAAAATTATGACACGACTTCGCGAAAATGGAGTCAAAGCAGATTGTTTTTATGAAAACAAATCTTTCAAGTCCAAAATGAAAGAGGCAAATCGTCGAAATGTCAAATATGTTCTTATCTTGGGTGAGGACGAAATTAAAACACAAAGTTATGCACTCAAAGACATGGAAACAGGCGAACAAGAAAAACTCACATTCTCACAACTTTTGGAAAAATTAAGAAAATAAACAATAAACACAATTTTTAGAGGGAAAATTATGAAAAAAAAGAAAATTTTAGTCACTTCTGCACTTTTGTATGTAAACGGATTGCCACACCTTGGCCATGTTGTTGGCTGTTGGCTTCCTGGCGATGTCTTTACAAGATTTCATAAATCATTGGGAAATGATGTGGTTTATGTCAGTGGGACAGACGACCACGGAACAACAAGTTATATCTCTGCAAAAGAGGCTGGGCTTGCTCCATCAGATTATATCTCAAAGATGAACGCCCGCATGAAAGAAATAGCGAAAAAGCTGTCCATAAACTTTGATATTTTCAGTGGGACAAACACAAAAACCCACGAAGAAGTGACTTTGGATTTTTTCAACGAAATTTATAAAAATGGATATACAGTCGAAAAAGAAAGCAATATGCTTTTCTGTGAACACGACCACATTGCACTCGCCGACCGCTTTGTTTATGGAGTATGCCCATATTGTGGTTATGACAAAGCATATGGCGACCAATGCGACAAGTGTGGAAAAACTTATGAATTGGACGAATTGAAAGAGCCTAAGTGTTCATTTTGTGGTCAAAACGCCGTTAAGAAAACGACAAAACACATCTATATTGCACTCGACAAACTCCAAAACGACCTTCAATCTTGGGTGGAAAGCAAAAAAGATGTTTGGCGCCCTCATGTTTACAGTATGACAAACAAGTGGTTTAAAGAAGGGTTGAAACCTCGTTGTATCACTCGTGACATTCCTTGGGGAATCAAAGTCCCTCTAAAAGGCTTTGAGGACAAAGTTTTCTATGTTTGGTTTGACGCTCCAATTGGCTATATTTCCATCACAAAAGAACTTGGTGGAGATGAAATGGTCAAAGACCGCTGGCAAAACGATGATTGCGAAATTTACAATTTTATTGGCAAAGACAACATCGATTTTCACGCTGTGTTCTTCCCAAGCATGGAACTTGCTTGCAAAAAATACAACCTCTCAACCAATGTTGTCGGTTTCAATTTCTTGAACTTTGAAGGTCAAAAATTTTCAAAATCAAAGCACATAGGAATTTTCTGTGACAAACTGCTGACTAGTGATGTTGATATTGACGCTTTGAGAGCATATTTAGTGTCTATTTTCCCTGAAAACAAAGACAGCGACTTTACTTATGAAGGCTTTAAACTCAACACAAATGCCGAACTTGTTGGCAAATATGGCAACTTCTTCAACCGCACAATAAACATGATAAACAAAAACTTTGATGGTTCTCTTGGAATTGACTATGATGATATCAAGAACAATTTGGACGAAAACGACAAAGAGATGGTTGATGCAATCGAAAATTGTCCAAAGCAAATTGCCGACCTTTTTGAAAAAACAGAATTTAGAGCAGCATACAAAGAAATCATGCGCTTTGCTTCGATTGGAAACACATATCTTGAAAAAACTGCACCATGGTCACTCATAAAAAACGGAGACCTTGACAGTGCAAAGAAAGTGCTTTATTTGTGTTTGAATATGGCAAAAGCACTTGCCATTGTGGCAAATCCTATTATGCCTAACAGGACGACAGAAATTTGGACAGAGCAATTAAATTTTGCAGGTACTCCATCAGATGACTGGCATGACTCTTGCAAAATCAACATTTCAAAATCTCACAAAATAAACTTGCCAAAGCCACTTTTTGCCCGCCTTGATGACGCAACAATTGAAAGATACAAACAAGAATTAAGTTAGAGATAAAAATATCACCAAAAGCAAAATAAAAAAAACATATTAGCAAAACTAATATGTTTTTTTTATTTTATTGTTTTTCCCAACAAGCGTAAAGTGTAATGACTCCACTGCTATCAGCATCACTTGCACTAACTGTATATGAAGTAAATCCACTTCCACCCGAAGTTCCGTTACTCCAAGCGCTCAGTCCCCAAGATGTTGCTTTAAAGGTTTTTAAATCAACTTTTATTGCAGTTAAATATCCGGTACAAGTAGGTTGATAAGCACTTTGATTTAAGTCGATTGTTTCTCCTTCAAGCAATGTTATTGATTCAGGGACAAAACTTGATTCCGTTTTCCAAGATGAGCCTGCAACCATGGCGCTTGTTCTATATTGTCTCACATCAAAAACTACTGTATAATAATGTTTTACTTCAACAGACCAATTCGCCGTTATTGTCTTATTTCCATTTGGAATGGTTGAAAGATTTTCACTATATCCGAGGAATGTGTAAATGGTTCTCGTGACGCCATCATCAACATAATAACTCTCTTGTTCTGGTAAAGAAATTGTTCTTCCTTGATAATCGGTATAAGTGAATGTTCCTGCATTTCCATAAGCACTTGTAACTGTCACAGTATATTTGTTTGCCACATAAATATCAATATCATTTGATGGCATCACAAAGTCCGAAACAGGAGAAGTGTATGCACTATCGTAGAAGAATTCACTCTCATCATTTACAAAATCCAATTGACTAAGGTCAATTATATCACCAGATTTTACTCTTAATGTTGTCGCAAATTCTCCATTATTATAAACATTAACTGCACCGGTTATTTCAACTTTTGTAACCTTCCATTTAGCATAGAACACAAGATTGGATTCTTCCATATATATATCGGTTGTTACAGGTGTTTTGTATAATGAATCATAGTACCACCCATCAAATTCATAATATGTGGTTTCGTCGCCAACAGTATTTTCCTTGGTTGTCAAAGTTGGGAACACCACCATCTCTCCCGGCGTCAATAGTAAACTATCATATTCACTATTTGTGCAGTAGGTTTTGAAAGTCACTTTCTTATATCGTGCTTCATCAATATAAATTTTTCTGTAATAGTCATTTGTGTAGATTGTTTTGCCATCGCCAGTCGTGTAACTTGTTCCTTCCGACGATTCCAAATTAACAGGTATCTTTATCATATCAGCAATATTTATTTGCGTTGAAACACTATCAATAAATCTATAAGTTCTTCCTTCAAGATTTGTGTACTCTTTTGACAATCCAAATGTTATGTCAAAGTCACCAAAATTGCTATCCCCAGTCAAAGTTTCTCCATCAAGTTGAAGATTATAATCGTCTCCAACTTTCGCAAAACCTAATATTGTTTTTTCAAGAGATGGGTTTGGATTCATGTCCGCAATAAGTCCAGCAATACTATTGTAAATTGTATCAGTAAGTCCTAGGGCTTCTGCCATAATTTCCATTATATCACTGCCGATTTCACTGGCATTATGTGACCATGCTTTAACTCTCGTTTCCTTTGAATGGAAAGCAGATTGTCTAAATCCATATGTTGTTTGTGTGACATTCAAAATGCCGTCAGAAAATTCAAGAACTGAAATTCTGTTATCAAATCCCATTGCTGCTGAGTAGTATGTGTATGTGCTTCCAAAACCACCGCAGTCATATGTTACATCTACAAATGATGGAACGTCAAGTTCAAGATAGAAATACATCTTGCCCACATCGTCCAAAGAAACAAACAAGTCATATTCAACTGTAATTGCGTCCCAACTTCCAATTGCAACATTTGCTGAACCTTTGAAACTAAATCCTTTTGTGTTTATGGTGTTTACAGCCACATCAACAAATGTTGACAAATCGCTAAAATTGATATGAGAAACATTTGTATCATAATCAAAATTACTTTCAACATAATCTTCAAAATTGACAGTCAAATTGATTGTCTTGTCTCCCACAACCAAATTTTCAATGGAGATTTCTCTCAACACTTTGACAACAACATCATTATTTTGCTCTTCTTGAATCGAAATATTGATTGTTGAAATATTTTCTTCAAGGTTAAGAGTAATCGAAAGAGTTGTTTTATTTAGACCATTCTCCATTTGTGTCTTAGTCAATTGAATGTTTTTCAACAATTTTGTTACATTTTCAACAGAACTCAAAACTTGGTCTGCTTTTGAAATATTGTCTCCAACATCATTTTGTCCAATGCCTAGCAATGATTGCAGATATCTAAAATCAGTCATATTTGGTTGCAAACTAAGTGCATTTGTCAGACTTTCGCCCAAATCAACATTGGCAAAATTGAGAAGCAAGGATATGATTTCACTCAAATTCGTATTATTGATTTTTGCTCTAAATTTATTTCCAGAATTTATATATTCCCCATGAGTATAGGTCGCATAGAGAGCACTGGTGTTGTTGCTTTCATAAAGCACACTCAAAAGATGTTGAACTTCACTGGAAGAATTTGCATTTGCCTTAATATCCAAATCACCCTGAACTTTTAGATATTTTCCATCAAACAACTCGAATCCACTTTCGTTCAGTTCACCTTCTTGCAGATTGTCAACTTTTACTATGACATTTCCACCAAGAGTGGTCGTCGATAAACTTGTCGACATTTCTCCTTGCAGATTTAATTGATATCTATTTGAAACACCATAATCGTAAATTGTTTCAACCAAATCCAAAAGGTCTGTATAAGAATTGTAATTTGAAAGTTCAGTTGTTCCATAGTTTGACTTAACTCTATTTATTTGTTTGTAGTTTTCTCCAACAAAGATTTCATTTAAATCTGTTACATAGCGTCCAACTGATGTATTTGTCAAATAAACTGCAAAATTGAGTTTTTGAGTTATTGAATCTTCAAGGACAACATCACCATCTTTAAGATAATATTCACTATAATCTTCATAAACAGTTGTGTTAGGGTCATCAATGTTTGCACCAATAACTATCTTTGTTGGCATGATTGTGTTTTCATAGTTTTCAATAAATGCTTGAAGCACAATATCATAGAAAGTGCCATTCTCCATATATTGCAAATCATCTTTAAATTCAATTTGAATGCCATTATATGTCTTATCCGCAACATATGTCACCCATTGTCCATAAATCTTATCAAGTGCTGGCAAAATCACTTTAAACGCTTCCTCTGTTGCCTGCATAATTTGTGCATCACCACCAAGTGAAACGCCAAATTTTTCTTCAACAAAACTCATAATTTCAGAAATTGTTGTTTCATTTAGGTCTGCTTGAATTTGCAAGCCGTGAATATCAATATAAACTGTTTCGTCAATCAAATAAATATAACTTGAAAGTCCAAGTGAAGTCGTGTAAATTGAGATTGCTGGTATATATCCTTTGACATCATCTTTGACAAGCATAGCAACAAGATTGCCATAGAATGTGTTTGTGCTGTATCTTATAGCAAGGTCACTTGAAAAGGCATAGACATTTTCTTCAACCTGGGCGCTGTCGAGAATTCCAGCAACAAAATCTGTTGTGTATCCAGTTTCATCAAAGTCTGTGTCGATAGGTTGATTATCTCCACTTACATTCAACGAAATTGTTGCAACATCATAAAGAGCGATATTTGCACCTGTAAAGTCGTTGTTTTCAAACACAAACGAGATTGTTGCAAGAGGAACATCAAGCACACTGCCAAGTTTTGCTAGTGTGATTTGCAAATTGTCAATGCTTCCTTTCACATCAAGCACCATCTTGTTGAAATAATCAACTGGCGCATAGTCATTTAAGATGTAAAGTACTTCTTCAAAGACACCAAATTGAATATCCACACCAAAAGCGTCGTTGATAAGGTCGCTTATTATTTGAGAGAAGTCGGAGGAAGATTCGTTATTTTCAGTGTTACTTACAATCGGATATTTCAATTTCATATTGCCATAAGCAATATAAATGTTGTTGTTTTGCAATCTAATATTCAGCATCTCGCCAGCAACATTAACATTTGATATTTCCAAAATTCCGTTGTTGTATTTGATATTTCCTTCCAATTCCAAACCATTGTAATTGAAATTAAAGTCGAATGAATATATTCCACTATTTACCAAATCCAAAACGCTCTTAATCTTTTCAAGAACAGATTCGACATCATCTGTAACATCTGGAACAACAATTTCAGAAAGCGTTTCAGTGTTTTGCATTGTGAGTTCAATTGTATAGTTGTCTTGTGCAAAGGTTACTTGAAGTTCCGCACTGCTTGAAACAATGCCAAGTCCAGCAATATTC